>JBCBUA010000236.1:2958-9016 GCA_039818365.1 Pseudomonadota bacterium | reverse complement strand
TGCCCTTGCCGAGTGTCACCGACATTCCGCAGACCGGATCGACGGCCTGGCCCGGATCTGTTGGGTTTTCCAAGGTTGCAACGGATTCCTGCATGATCGGCGTGCTCTTCATCAAAACTGAATTCACACGCCAGTTAGGGCCTCCAGTGACTGGAAGGTCAATCTGAAAAACCACGTAGGCCCGCCGGTCCGGTTCCGCAAAAGCAGCGTTCAGACCAAAGGTACGGGCGTCTTTAACTGGCCTTTTGCTTCAAGCTGGCCATCAGATTGTGGAATTTCTCACCTTGAACGGCGACATGATTGCGCAGGGCATCGGCGGCTGTCTCCGGCTCCCCAGCGGCCAGGGCGTCGACGATGGCTTCATGCTCGGCCATGGACTGGGCCATCCGGCCGCGAAACTTCAGCTGCTGCCGCCTGAACGGCTTCAGGCGTTTGTGCAGTTTCGTCGCTTCCTGCTCGAGGAAACCATTGCCCGACTGCTGGTAGATCGTTTTGTGGAAACGCTCGTTTTCGGCGTAATACCCGTCCGTATCCCGCGCCTCGACGGCCATCTGGCAGCGGGCGTTCGCGTCCCGGAGTTCCTCGATTGCGTCATCGGAGATCCTGCGCGCGGCCAGGCGGCCGCATACGGCTTCAAGCTCCGCCATAACCTCGAACATTTCCATCAGTTCTATCGGACCGGGCTGGCGCACAAATGCGCCGCGCCGCGGCACCAGTTCGACGAGGCCCGAGAGCGCCAGCCTTTGCAGCGCCTCGCGCAGAGGCGTCCGCGAGACGCCGAATTGTTCGGCGAGCCTCACCTCGTCCAGACGATCCCCATTCTGGAAAATGCCGCTGAAAATGTGCTCCTCGAGCGCTTCAGCAATATTGTCGGCACGCCGTTGTTCCATGACACTTCTTCTAGTTCGGCCAGCACTGAAACGCAAACCTGGAATTTTTGTATACAAGATTGTTGACTAAAAATACAGAACGATCTTAGACTGCGCGCGTCGCCGGGCAAAAACCCGTGCGGACACTTCGGGAGGAAAACATGAAATCAATTTTGAAAGGCGCGGTGGCAGCCCTTGCCGTCATGAGCACTGCGACGCTGGTTCAGGCAACGGAACTGCGGTTGTCTCACCAGTGGTCCAACAAGGATGTCCGCCACCAGGTGGCGCAGATTGTCGCTGACGAAGTTGCTGCGGCAGATGTCGATCTTGAGATCAAGATCTTCGGCTCAAAATCCCTGTTCAAGCCGCGCGAACAATATAAGCCCCTCAGCCGCGGCCAGCTCGACATGACCGTGTTTCCGCTGAGCTATGCCGGTGGCCAGCAGCCGGCCTACAACCTCACACTGATGCCCGGCCTGGTGAAGAACCACGACCACGCGGCCCGCCTCAGCGAATCACCGTTCATGGACGCCCTTGAGGCAAAAATGGCGGATGATGACGTGATGGTCCTTGTCCACGGCTACCTGGCCGGTGGCTTTGCCGGAACGGACAAGTGCATCACCAGCCCGGACGACGTGAAAGGACTGCAGACCCGCGCGGCCGGCAAATCCTTCGAACAGATGCTGGCGGGCGCAGGTGCGTCAATCGCCTCCATGGCGTCTTCTGAAATCTACAATGCGATGCAGACCGGCGTTTTGCAGGCAGCAAACACGTCGTCTTCGTCGTTCGTGTCCTACCGCATCTACGAGCAGGTCAAATGTTACACACCTGCGGGCGACGTCGCCCTCTGGTTCATGTACCAGCCGCTTCTGATGAACAAGTCGACATTCGAAGGCCTCACCGAAGCGCAGCAGCAGGCGCTCCTTGCCGGGGCTGAGAAAGCCGAAGCGTTCTACCTCGCAGAAGCGAAGAAACAGGATGCGGCCTCCGTGCAGGTCTTCGAGGAAGCCGGTGTCGAGATTGCTCAGATGAGCCCGGAAGACTTCGAGGCCTGGCGCAAACTGGCGATGGAAACGTCGTACCAGAAGTTCGTCGAAGAAGTTCCGGACGGGCAGGACCTGCTCGACAAGGCGCTTGCCGTAGAGTGACAAAATAGCTGGCGGCCCATGGCCGCCACGCTTTCTTTCAATCCCTGGTCTTGAGGGAGTCGGTAATGGCCGGCCATAGCTCCGCTGTTGCCGCGCGCACGGGAAACAACCCCTTCCTGCGCGCCGTTGCAGCCATCTCAACCCTTGCCGGCTGGTGCTCGGCAGCCATGATCGTCGCCGCTGTGGCCATCACATGCCAGATGATTTTCGTGCGGTTCGTTCTGAACGGTTCGACGGTCTGGCAGACGGAAGCGGTCATCTACCTCGTGATCGCGGCGACCCTGGTCGGATTGCCCTATGTGCAGCGCCTGCGCGGACATGTGAACGTGGATCTCATTCCGCTTTCACTCGGACCCCGCCCGCGGTTCGCGCTCGCA
Organism: Pseudomonadota bacterium; assembly: GCA_039818365.1. Lineage (GTDB taxonomy): Bacteria > Pseudomonadota > Alphaproteobacteria > Rhizobiales > Stappiaceae > Roseibium. The sequence continues at coordinate 6,622 of JBCBUA010000236.1, read as the reverse complement.
ATGCTCACCTCCGTCCTGTCCATCGTCATCGTGTCGATCATGCTGTGGTACGGCTTCGAATACTGGCATTTCGCCTGGGATCGCGGCTGGCGCTCCGACACGGTCTGGGGCGTCCGGCTCTGGATTCCCTATCTCGCCATTCCGATCGGGTTCGGCCTGCTCCTGCTTCAGCTGATCGCTGACCTGGTCGCCGTTCTGACCGGAACCGACAAACCGTTTGGCCTGGAGTAAGCGAGATGGATCCTCTTCTTCTGGGCGCGATCGTCGCAATTGCCACAATCCTGGTTCTGTTTTCCGGTGTTTCGGTTGCCATCGGGCTCTTGATCGTTTCCGCCGGTTTCCTAATCATCTTCGACGGTCCGCGGTCGCTTGAGCTCATGCCGGAAATCCTGTTCGGCAAGCTCGACAATTTCGCCCTGCTATCGATCCCGATGTTCATCATCATGGGCGCATCGATTGCCTCGACACGCGCCGGCGCCGATCTCTACGAGGCGCTGGAACGATGGCTGACGCGTGTTCCGGGCGGGCTGGTCGTCTCCAATCTCGGCGCCTGTGCCCTGTTCGCGGCCATGTCCGGGTCGTCGCCCGCGACCTGTGCGGCAATCGGCAAGATGGGTATTCCGGAAATGCGCAAGCGCGGTTATCCGGACGGCGTTGCAGCCGGCTCCATCGCCGCCGGCGGAACCCTGGGCATCCTGATCCCGCCCTCCGTCACGATGATCGTCTACGGCATCGCGACCGAGACCTCGATCGGCCGGCTGTTTCTGGCCGGTGTCATCCCCGGTCTGATGCTGGTCGGCCTGTTCATGGCCTGGTCGCTCTACTCGACCTGGCGGTCGGGCGAAGGCAAACGCCTGAGTTCCGGCAACTACAGCTGGGGCCAGAGGTTTGAGATCCTGCCCCGGGTCCTGCCCTTCATCGCCATTATCCTGGGCGTGCTTTATGCCATGTATGGCGGTGTCGCAACGCCGTCCGAGACAGCCGCGGTCGGTGCGCTCCTGTGCCTCCTGATCGCGATGATCATCTACAAGCTCTGGCAGCCGCAGGCGCTGTGGGTGGTCCTGCGCGACAGCACCAAGGAATCGGTGATGATCCTGTTCATCATCGCTGCAGCCGGCGTGTTCTCCTACATGCTCAGCTCGCTGTTCATCACGCAGTCGATCGCCGAGTGGATCGGCACGCTGGATGTCAACCGCTGGGTCCTGATGGGCGCCGTCAACATCTTCCTGCTGATTGCCGGTTTCTTCCTGCCGCCGGTGGCCGTCATTCTCATGGCAGCGCCGATCCTGCTGCCGATCATCACGACGGCCGGGTTCGATCCGATCTGGTTCGCGGTCGTGCTGACGATCAACATGGAAATCGGGCTGATCTCTCCGCCGGTGGGTCTCAATCTCTACGTGATCAACGGCATCGCACCCGATATCTCGCTGAAGACGATCCTGACCGGCTCGCTGCCGTTTGTCGGATGCATGGTGCTGGCGATCATCCTCTTGTGCCTGTTTCCGGAACTGGCGACCTGGCTTCCGGACGTGGTCATGGGGAAAGCGGTATGACGCTGTTTGCCGACCTCCTGTCCACGGTCTTTGAGCGCCGCTACCGGCTCCCCGGGCGCTATTTCAGCAACGAACGGCCACTGGAAGACCTTGCCGACGAACTGGTCGGCTCGGCGGGCGAGACGTCGGGCCTTGCGCTTGCGCAGGATATCCTGTCCGGCTTCGAGAACCTGGACGATGAAGAAAAACTCACCTTTTTCCGGACGATCGCGGGCAGGCTGAACATCGATCCGGAGAAGGTCCGCGCCGCACTTGATGCCTATGAAGGGTCCCCGTCCAAGGCGACGTACAAGGACTTCATGACGGCGGCGGAACCGCGCAGGCAGGAACTTTTCCGGCGGCTCAACAGGGTCCCGGGCGCAACGGGAGCTCTCGTCGACATGCGCGCCAGCCTCTTGAGGCTCGGCGGCCAGGATCCGGAACTCGATGCGCTGGATCTCGATCTCAGGCATCTGTTTGCGTCCTGGTTCAATCGCGGTTTCCTGGTGCTCCGGCCGATCAACTGGGAAAGCCCCGCGCATATTCTTGAAAAGATCATCGCCTACGAGGCCGTGCATGCGATCCACAGCTGGGATGACCTGCGCCGCCGCCTGGAACCGGCGGACCGGCGCTGCTTCGCCTTCTTTCATCCCTCCATGCCGGACGAACCGCTGATTTTCGTGGAGGTCGCCCTGACCAAGGGCATCGCCAGCTCCATTCAGGCGCTGCTGGCAGAAGACCGGGAAGCGCACGCGGCAGAAGATGCCGATACGGCCGTGTTCTATTCGATTTCGAACTGCCAGGCCGGCCTGGCAAACATCTCGTTCGGAAACTCGCTGATCAAGCAGGTCGCTTCCGATCTGGCGGCCGAACTCGGCGGGCTGAAGACGTTCGTCACCTTGTCTCCCATTCCGGGGCTGACACGCTGGCTGGAACGCGAGGGCGACGACTGGGCTGATGACACCCCGGACCAGATGAGGGCCAAGGCGGCGCATTATCTCCTGAATGCCAAATCGCGGGGGGACAGTCCCTTCGATCCGGTTGCCCGGTTTCACCTCGGCAACGGAGCAATCATTCATGCCGTTCACGGTGGGGCGAACCTGTCTGAAAAAGGCCAGGCCCAATCGGGCGGCACGATGGTGAATTATCTTTACGACCTCACCAAAGTGGCGCAAAACCACGAAAAATACGCAACAACGCAGGAAGTCATGGCCACGGACGCAGTCAAGTCGCTCGCCAAGTCCGCTGTGCTCAACAAGAACAGAAAAGGTGACGCCGATGCCAAACCCACTTTTTGACAGCCTCTTTGGCATTCACGCCGGCAAGACAACGCCGTTTCTGCGATTGCTGGACGGACGCACCCTTACGCATCAGGACTTTCTGGAAACCGCTGCCAGAACCGCAAACGCACTGACGCGGCTCGGCCTGACGGCCGGTGACCGTGTTGCCGCACAGGTGCAGAAGTCGCCGGAGGCACTCGCCCTTTATGCAGCCTGCGCGCAGGCCGGTCTGGTGTTTCTTCCGCTGAACACGGCCTATACGGTCGAGGAACTGACCTATTTCATCGACAATAGCGGCGCGTCCCTGGTTGTCTGCGACAGCAGAAGCGAGGCCGATCTCAAGCCGGTCGCCGAGAAGCTGGGCGCCAAGCTCGAAACGCTGAACGCGGATGGGTCCGGTTCCCTGAGTGCGGCCGCGAGCGCGATGCCGCCGGAGTTTGCCACCGTGGCGCGGAGCGGCGATGACCTCGCCGCCTTTCTCTATACGTCCGGGACGACCGGACGGTCGAAGGGGGCCATGCTGACGCAGAACAACCTCCTGTCGAACGCGCAGACGCTTGTCGGGGAATGGTGGTTCACCAACGCGGATGTTCTCCTGCATGCCCTGCCGATCTTCCACACGCATGGCCTGTTCGTTGCAACCAACGTGATCCTGGCGGCAGGCGGCAGCATGATCTTCCTGCCCAAGTTCGATCTGGACGAGATCATTGCGCACATGCCCGAAGCGACCTCGATGATGGGTGTGCCGACCTTCTACACAAGACTGTTGGACGATGCCCGGTTCACGAAGGAGCTGACATCCCATATGCGCCTCTTCGTTTCCGGTTCCGCGCCGCTCCTCGCGGAAACGCA
>JBCBUA010000236.1:2008-2858 GCA_039818365.1 Pseudomonadota bacterium | reverse complement strand
GGAACCGTCGGCTTCCCGCTTCCGGGCGTTGATCTGAAGATCACCGACCCGGAGAGCGGTGCCAGCCTGCCGCAGGGCGACGTCGGCCAGATCGAGGTGCGCGGACCCAATGTGTTCAAGGGGTATTGGCAGATGCCGGAGAAAACCGCGGCGGAACTGCGCGGCGACGGGTTTTTCATCACCGGCGATCTCGGCCGGATCGACGAGGACGGATATGTTCACATCGTTGGCCGGAACAAGGACCTGATCATTTCCGGCGGCTACAATATCTATCCGAAGGAGATCGAGCTTGTTCTCGACGACCAGCCCGGCGTGCTGGAAAGCGCGGTGATCGGCGTACCGCATCCCGATTTCGGCGAAACGGTGCTTGGCGTGATCGTCCCGGAAAAGGACGCCTCGCCGGACCTTGACGTAATGCATGATGCGGTCAAGGCATCGCTGGCCCGGTTCAAGCATCCCCGAAAACTCATCCTGATGGACGAACTGCCGCGCAACACCATGGGCAAGGTGCAGAAGAACGTCCTGCGCGACGCCTACAAGGACATGTTTGTCTGAGGATACGGTTTCTCACAAATGAGGCCGAAAGGATTTCAAGCGGCTTGCCTCTCTTCAAGGCTTCGAAGCGATTGACGGGACGCAGCAGGGGGACTAACTTGGCGCATCAATTCCACACGAACCGGGGGAGGATTACATGACATATTTTCGATATCATGATCGAACCCGCGGTCCCGTCCAGGCCCTGCAAACGCGTTTGTAGGGCTGATCGCAGGACATAATCAACGTCACGACGATCTGCCCAAAAGGCGGCTCATGAAGCCGCGTATCCCGGTTTGAAAGTTGTGAAACATGT
>JBCBUA010000236.1:0-1998 GCA_039818365.1 Pseudomonadota bacterium | reverse complement strand
TAATCAACGTCACGACGATCTGCCCAAAAGGCGGCTCATGAAGCCGCGTATCCCGGTTTGAAAGTTGTGAAACATGTCTTTGATCAGTCTGCGCAATCTTGGCGTCGTATTCTCCGCACCCCTGTTTGAAAACCTGAACCTGAGCCTTGAAAAGGGCGACCGGATCGGTCTCGTCGCCGCGAACGGGACGGGCAAGTCCACCCTTTTGCGCATCCTTGCCGGCCTGGCCGATGCGACCCACGGCGAAATGACCCTCGCCCGGGGCACAAAGGTTGGTCTTGTTTCGCAGGATGTTCCGGACGACCTCCTGGAGCGGACCCTTTATGACGCCGTCCTTTCCGCGCTCACGCAGGAACAGGCCGAGACCGAAAGCTGGCGTGTCGATATCGCATTGAACGATCTCGATGTTCCGGAAGCGCATTGGCGCAAGCCGTTGCGAAACCTGTCCGGCGGCTGGCAACGGGTGGCCCTGCTGGCGCGGGCCTGGGCAGATGAACCCGATGTCCTTCTGATGGATGAACCGACGAACCACCTGGACCTCGGCCGCATCGGCGTTTTGCAGGACTGGATGGTCACCGTTGCGCGCGGCACGCCAATGATCATTGCGAGCCATGACCGGGCGTTTCTGGATGCGGTTTGCAATCGCACGCTCTTTTTGCGCCGCGAGGCGTCGCATGTGTTCGCCCTGCCCTTCACCAACGCGCGTCACAGCCTGGCGGAGCTCGACAGCGCAGCCGAGCGCCGGTTTCAGAACGACCTTGCCAAGGCTAACCAGCTCCGCCGGAAAGCCGCGAAGCTGAAGAACATCGGCATCAACTCGGGGTCCGACCTGTTGCTCACCAAAACAAGGCAACTGAAAGAGCGCGCGGACAAAATAGAAAACGCGGCCCGGCCCGCTGAAAGGCCCCATGCGGCCGGCAAGATCCGGCTGGAGACTTCAGGCGCGCATGCAAAGGCACTCGTCAGCCTTGCCGATTCCGCCGTGACCGTCCCCGACGGGCGAACGCTGTTCAAACTGCCCCAGCTCTGGATCAATCCCGGTGACCGCGTGGTTGTCCTGGGCGCGAACGGCACCGGTAAATCGCGGCTCCTGTCGAGGGTTATCGATGCCCTGGCGACAGAGACGGCCGGCACACGTGTCGCGCCATCTGCCGTGCCGGGCGTCTCGGATCAGAACCTGTCCCAACTGGACCGCTTCAAGAGCCCCATGTCCGCGGTTACGGAAGCGTCCGATGTCGGCGACAACAGGGCACGCGCTTTGCTTGCCGAAGCCGGGCTTTCCATTGACCTGCAGCAAAAGAGCATCAGGATGCTCTCGGGCGGACAGCGCAGCCGGCTGGCGATGCTGCTGCTGCGGCTCAAACGGCCCAATTTCTACATACTTGACGAGCCGACGAACCACCTCGACATCGACGGACAGGAAGCGCTGGAGCAAGAACTGCAGGCGCGCGACACAACGGCTCTGATCGTCAGCCACGACCGGACCTTTGTGCGCAATGTCGCCACCCGGTTCTGGATGATCGACGGCAAACGCCTCGTGGAAACGGACAGCCCGGAGCCGTTCTTTGCCGCGCAGCTGAACCAGACAGGCTGACGGTCAGCTGAGGACGACGACCTTGGTGCCGACATCAACGCGCTTGTAAAGATCGATGATGTCCTGGTGCCACATGCGGATGCAGCCGCTGGACGCGTTGGTTCCGATGCTGTTCGGCTGATTGGTGCTGTGAATGCGGTAGAGCGTGTCCTTGTTGCCCTGCCACAGATAGAGCCCCCGGGCGCCGATCGGGTTGCCCGGGCCGCCCTCCTGGCCGTCCCGGTACTTTTCCAGCTTCGGGTCGCGCTCGATCATCTCGTCGGGCGGAAACCATTTGGGCCACTCGCGCTTGAACCGGATCACCGCCTCCCCGTTCCAGGCAAACCCTGCGCGGCCAACGCCAATGCCGTAGCGGATTGCCCGTCCACCCGGTTCAACGAGATAAAGAAACTTCTTGCGCGGAT
>JBCBUA010000235.1:0-9133 GCA_039818365.1 Pseudomonadota bacterium | reverse complement strand
AGATCTCTGAATAGTTTGATCCAGAAACCAGCCTGTTTCCGAAAGAAAAGAAGCAACATTCTCGTTCATCCAGGTAGGCTATTGACCTAAGCAGGAGACCGGTGTTGTGTCGTGCACCAGCACGTCCGGTTCAATTCAAAACAAGGGAAGAGCCATGAGCGGAATTAGTGATACGTGGACCTGGATCGACGGAACCTGGCACGAAGGCAATCCACCGATCATGGGTCCGCGTACGCATGCCTCCTGGCTCGGCTCGAGTGTTTTTGACGGAGCGCGATTCTTCGAAGGCGTGATGCCGGATATCGACCTGCACTGCAAACGGGTAAACGATTCCGCTGTTGCTCTTGGCATGAAACCGACCATGCAGGTCGGTGAAATGGTCGAACTGACCAAGGAAGGTTGCGCAAAGTTCGACAGCAGCCAGCATATTTATGTCAAGCCGATGTATTGGGCGGAAGGTGACGGGCCCGGTGTCATCACCGGAGATCCGGACAGCACGCGCTTCTGCCTGTGCCTGTTCGATGCCCCGATGGCGCCCCGGGATGCAGCAATGAGCATCACCCTGTCGCCCTATCGCCGGCCCACGATGGAGTGCATGCCCGTCGACGCCAAGGCCGGTTGCCTTTATCCGAACAATGCCCGGGCGATGCTGGAAGCCAAGTCGCGGGGCTTCGACAACGCGGTCGTGCGCGACATGGTCGGGAATGTTGCAGAGCTGACGTCCGCCAATATCTTCATGGCCAAGGATGGCAAGGTTCACACGCCTGCGCCGAACGGCACCTTCCTCAACGGCATAACGCGGCAACGCATCATCCAGCTGCTGCGCGCGGACGGTCACGACGTTTTCGAGCGCACGATGCACTATGATGAGTTTCTCGATGCGGACGAGATCTTTTCAACCGGCAACTACAGCAAGGTGACGCCGGTCAAGCGGATCGAGACGCGTGATCTGCAGCCCGGACCGATCGGCGCACGGGCGCGAGAGCTCTATTGGGACTTCTCACACCAATAAGCCTCACGGCTATTCCCGGACAACAAGCGCGGCGGCGATCAGCAAGGCGGCGGCTGCAGCAAGCGAGGCCGCGCTGAACGAGCCGGTCATCGCATGAAGCTGGCCGGCAAACCATGGGCCGGCGACCTGACCGCCTCCGAAGCTTGCGGTCAGGATCGCGAGCATGCGGCGGACGGCCGTCTGTCCATGTTTTTGGGCCTGTCTGCGTCCTTCCATCAGCCCGAGGGCCGTGATGCCCATGAAGGTGCCGCCAAGAAGCATGGCGCCGAGGAGGAACAGGACCGGCTGCTGGCTGATGACGGTCAGGGCAACGCCCGCCGATTCCAGCACGCAGGCAAGGGCGAAGGCCTTTCGCGCACCCGTTCCGGCCGCGACCCTGTTCCAGACATAAATGGATGGCGCCGCGCTCAGGCCGACCACGAGCCAGACCAGTTTCTCGCTCGATTGCAGCGCCGGTTCCGAGCGGGCAATCACCGAAACGAATGTTGCCGTGATCACATATCCGAAGCCGAAGAGGCCATATGCGCCGACGAGCCGGACCAGACCGCTCGTCATGAGGGCGGGCGTGCCGGTTTGAGCCGGTTCCTCGGCCTGTCTGGCGTCGGATTTTTCCGACGGAGCCGGCACAAGGCGGAGCGCGGCTGCAAGGAAAACGAGCGTCGCGATTCCGCTCGCGACCCAGAGAAGCCGCCAATCCGGTGCAAAAGAGGCCAGTGCGGCGATGAGAAGTGCCGAAAAGGCGATGCCGCAGCCGACACCGGCAAAGTGCAGCGCGGAAAGATCGGACCGGCCGGCTGCATTCAGCCGCTCAAGAATGAGCGTCGTCGAAAACACCAGCACAAAGGCACTTGCCATGCCGCTCAGGAACCTGATGACCAGAAACGCCATGAGGTCGGTGGTCAGTGCCATCGCGATGCTTGTGACGGCGCTGGCGGCAAGACCGCCGAGAAACCAGTGCCGTGGCTTGCCGGGCAGGGACCTTGCAGCACCTGCCAGCGCGCCTGCCAGGTAACCGACGAAGTTTGCCGACGCGATCAGGCCCGCCTGGCTCGCGGGCAGGTTCAGGCCATCCGTCATGTAGGGAAGGATGGGTGTGTAGACAAAGCGGCCGATCCCCATGGCAGCTGCCAGTGAGAGCAATCCTCCAAGGGCGAGCAACAGGTGGGAACGTGCGTCTTTCGGCAATCGGTCTTCTGCGGCGGACATTGCGTTTTCGGGAAGGTGGCCAGGAAGCGTTCAAAGGTGAGGGGACTGCGCGATGCTACATCCTCCTGCGCCCTGTTACAAACGCGCAGGACAGTGTCTGTTCGAAGTGTCGCGGACAGCGGCGATTCCGTCTGACCGAAGCCGGTTCACCGGCATTCGCGCCGCCAATGCCCGATGCATCGAAATCCGTCGATGACATCACGGCGAAAAAAAAAGAAAAAATTATTTTATTTTCGTCTTCCGAGCTTGCCGGACCGGGATCAGAATCCTATTTTGCGGCTCGAGACGGTCGCGCGGACCCGGCGTCCCTTCAACCGTTCCCCGACTTATCTGAGGAGTTTGTCATGTCTTTCGAATTGCCTGACCTGCCATATGCTTACGACGCGTTGGCACCTTACATGTCCGCTGAAACACTCGAGTTTCACCACGACAAGCATCACCAGGCCTATGTCACCAAGGGCAACGAGTTGCTCGCCGGCAGCGGTCTTGAAGGCAAGTCTCTGGAAGACATCGTCAAAGGCAGCTACGGCAGCAATGCGCCGCTGTTCAACAATGCCGGCCAGCACTACAATCACATCCATTTCTGGAAGTGGATGAAGAAGGACGGTGGCGGTACGTCGCTCCCAGGTGCGCTTGCAACGGCGATCGACAGCGACCTCGGCGGGTATGACAAGTTCCGCGCCGATTTCATCGCTGCGGGTATCGGCCAGTTCGGTTCGGGCTGGGCCTGGCTCGCGGTCAAGGACGGCAAGCTGGAGATCATGAAAACACCGAACGGCGAGAACCCGCTTGTCCACGGTGCAACGCCCATTCTTGGTTGCGACGTGTGGGAGCATTCCTATTACATCGATTACCGCAATGCGCGTCCGAAGTATCTGGAAGCCTTTGTCGACAACATGGTCAACTGGGACTATGTTCTGGAACTCTTTGAAGCGACAAAGTAATTTCCGCCATCAAGGCTTGTAGAAACCCCGGTCCGCAAGGGCCGGGGTTTTTCGTTTCCGGACACGGCGAACACAGTTTGTTACACTTTTCAGGCGTGATCACGGGAGCGTGATTTCGCGGATCGGCCCTTGTTGGGCTGTACTTGTCGGCGACGCACCAACCACCGGTGTTTGATCAAGAGGGAGAGGATCATGCGCGTCAGCAGGAGAATTGCGGCCATTTTCATGGTTGCTGGTTTGGGAGTTGCAGGTTCGGTTCATGCAGCTGATGATCCGATTGAGGTGAGACAGGACATTATGTCCTCGGTTGGCGCAGCCGCCGGCCTCGGCGGCGGCATGATGAAAGGGCAGGTGGACTATTCGCCTGCTGCCGGCAAGGCTGCGATCGCGGCCATGAATGCAGCTGCCGTATCCTTCGGAAGTTTCTTCCCGGCAGGCTCCGATCAGGGTGACACCGGAGCGCTTCCGGCGATCTGGGACAACGCGGACGGATTTGCCGCCGAACTTGCCAAGTTCTCTGCCGCTACAGGCAAGGCGATGGAAGCTTCCGGCAAGGCCGGACCCGCTGATCTCGATGCCTTCAAGGCGGCCATGGGCCCGATCTTCGGTACTTGCAAATCGTGCCACGAGACCTACCGTAAGAAAAACTGACCGGCGCCAACCGGCATCGCCGGCCTGACAGGCCCCGGAGAGACCCATGAAAAAGGGAATAGTCGTTCTGTTCGTCCTGGCTGTGATTGCAGCCGGGGCCGGCTGGTTCATGTCCGCGCCAACCCGGATGAGCGAACAGGAGGCAAGTGCGCTCCAGGCGGGTGATCCGGCGCGGGGCGAGGTTGTCTTCTGGGCCGGCGGTTGTGCGTCCTGTCATGCTGCGCCGGAAGCCAAGGGCGACGATCTGCTCAAGCTGGGGGGCGGTCTGAGGCTTGAAACGCCCTTTGGTGTCTTCGTGTCACCGAACATCTCGTCGAGCGAGGCAGACGGTATCGGGGCGTGGTCTCTTGCCGACTTCGCCAATGCCATGACCCATGGCACGTCGCCCGACGGACGGAACTACTATCCGGCATTTCCCTATACGTCCTATGCCCGGATGTCGGATACGGATATCGGCGATCTTTATGCGTTCATGAAAACGCTTCCTGCGGTTGAAGGGGAGGCGGCTGCACACGAGCTTGGTTTCCCGTTCAACATCCGCCGGGGCCTCGGCCTGTGGAAACGGCTGTTCCTTGATCCTTCACCCGTGATCGCGGCACCCGTTTCGGACGGCGACGTTGATTTGCCGCTGTGGGAACGGGGACGGTATCTCGTGGAAGGCCTCGGGCATTGCGGCGAATGCCATACTCCGCGCGATTTCGCCGGAGGACTTGTGCTTTCCGAATGGCTCGGGGGCGCACTGGCGCCAACAGGCGAGGGCCGTATCCCGGACATCACGCCCGTAGACGGCAAATTCGGCAGTTGGAGTGCCGCCGACATTGCCTATTACCTGGAAAGCGGGTTCACACCGGAATACGATTCCGTCGGCGGCGAGATGGTCAAGGTTCAGGAGAATATGGCCCGCCTGCCGGCGAGTGACCGGGAGGCGATTGCTGCCTATCTGAAAGCCATTCCGGCGGTTGTGCCAAATGCAAATTGACAGGCTGGGTCCATCGGACTAACGAAACCGGATGGAACCTGACAGCAGCATTCTCGTTCAACCGGTCACGACTCCTGAGGAGCTGGACGCGGTCAAAGCCCTGTTCCGGGCCTATGTGGATTGGCTCAACATCGATCTTTCCTATCAGGGCTTTGAAGAAGAACTTGCCGGGATGCCCGGGAAATATGCGCCGCCGCGCGGCGCGCTTTTTGTTGCCAAGTCACCGGATGGCATGATCCTCGGTTGCGTCGGACTGAGGGCCTTCGACGAGGATGGCAGATGTGAAATGAAGCGGCTCTACGTGTTGCCGGAGGGCCGGGGCAAACGGGCCGGTGCTGCCCTCGTCGGGCGCGTCATCGAGGCGGCTGTCGACGCGGGTTATTCCGAGATGCTGCTTGACACGCTGCCCACCATGACCGGTGCGATCAGGCTTTACAGGGCCGCGGGCTTTGAAGAGGTGCCGGCCTATTACGAAACACCGATCCGCGAGACGGTCTTTTTCCGTAAAACCCTGCAGGCGTGAACCGCGCGACGCTGGCTGCCGCGGTGGGCCGGTCTGCCGTCCGCCGCGGTGCAGTCAGCTTCAAAGCCCGAAAACGGCCTCGATCTCAACGCGCAGTTCGGGCGCAAACAGACCCGAAACCATCACCAGCGAGCTGGCCGGGACCTCGGCTCCGTATCCGGATTGAAGGACATCGCGGATCGCAGGAATATCCGAGGCATCGGTAACGAAAACCGTTACCTTGATCAGATCGGCCAGCGTCCTGTCGAACTGCGTTGCGATAAATGCCAGCTGCTCGAGAATGGCATCGCTCTGTTCGCCGGCACCGGATCTCTGAGCCTTTGTTCCAAAGGCCGTGAAGCCGGAGGTGTAGACGGTATCGGCATGCCGGACGGCATGGGTGTAAGGGCCGACGGGATGTCCGAGCGCCTCGAAGTTCTGTCTTGATAGGGTCATGTTTGCTCCAGGGGATCAGGGCAGTTTCCGGACAATCGTGCTGGTGATCCTTTCGACGGCCGGACCGAGGCAAAGGGCTATGACGGCAGCCGCGGGCCAGGCGAGACGGAAGGCCTCCATCCATCTGGCCAGAAAGACGTCACTCCAGCCCAGATTGATGAATGTCACCCAGCAGGACATCAGGAAGGACAGCCCGAAGGACATGAAAAATGTGGCGATCAACCTGCTCTTCATGCCGGGTCAAGCCGCGGACTTCGCTGATACCTGGCCGATTTCACCAAGTTCCTCGATGTAGCGCACCTCGGTGAGGTCGCGTTCAAGATAGGCTCGGGTGTGGTCCGCCTCGAAATGATCGGCAAGTGCCTGCTTGTCCGTCCAGCACTCCCAAAGAGTGAACTTCTCCGGCGCTTCAAGGTTCTGCCGGATCTCGAACAGGAGGCAACCGGGTTCGCTTTGGGTCTGCTCCGCCAACTTGCGCAACCCGGTTTCGGCCTCTTGCAGGGAGGCACCGTCCTTGAGTTCGATGCCGGCGCTTATGAAATAGTTCGACATGGGGGTCTCCGTGTTTTCGTGACACCCAGGTTCTATTGATTTCGTAATAAGTGATCTATAGTCAAAATTGGTATCTGAAATTGCGAAAATGAAATCATGCTTGACGATATTGCCCTCTTTGTTCACATCGCGCAGTGCCGAAGCCTGTCGGCTGCGGCAAACAGGTTGAACCTTCCTCCGGCGAATGTGACGCGCCGCTTGCAGCGCCTGGAAGAAACGCTCGGTGTCCGGCTGATACACAGGTCTGCACGAAGATTCTCGCTGACATCGGAGGGAGAGGCCTACTACGCAGGCCTTGCCGATGTGATGCAACAGGCCGAGAGCACCCTGCAAGGTCTGCATTCGGACCTCCACCAGTTGCGCGGGCCGCTCAGAGCGGCGGCACCGACAAATGCGTCCATCGGCGTTCTCGCGCCAATGTGGTCCAGCTTCCTGAGAACACATCCCGAAATCCGGCTGACGCTGAGCCTCAGCAACGACAACAAGGACCTGGTCGAGAACCGTGTCGACATTGCCTTGCGGTTCGGAGCACAGTCGGAAGGAGGCCTCTACCAGAAACGGGTGGGCCGGGTTGCGACCATGATGGTGGCTTCACCGGACTATCTGGCTGCTCGCGGAACACCGGAGACGCTCGAAGAGCTGTCCCGGCACAAACTCATCTGGGTCTCGTCGCTGCCGCACTGGTCGCTGCGAAGTGTCGAAACAGGGCGGGAGGAAACGTTGTATCTCAATCCCGACATCGCCGTCGACGATATCACGCTGGCGCGGCAGCTTGTTTCGGATGGCCACGGCATCGCTCTGCTGCCGGTCACCGAGACGTCCGCCGATCTTTCATCGGGCCGGTTGCGCTTCGTGTTGCCGTCGTGGACCGGGCAGGACCGCAACGCCTATCTCGTCTGGCCGACGGGACGGCTTTTGAGCGTGCGCGCCAAGTGCCTGCGCGATCATGTGGCGGATTTCATGCACAGGCAGCCAGTGCTGCAGGGCGGTCTTCCGGCCTGACCCTAGGCCGTGTATGGGTTGCACCTTATGAAGCGCGGAACGTCGATAAAGGACCGCATCGCCGACAACCAGGCCAGGCATAGATCCTGTGTCTTGAAACAGCCCGCCTGGGAGGTTTGATACCGGTCGCTGAAGTCGTAGACGGTCCCGCTTGCAATTCCTTTCCAGCCCGATCCGGTGAAGGTGCGGCAATCATATTGTGTGTTGCGTGTGTAGGGCAGGTTCTGCCGCGTCTTGCTGAATGTCGGTGCGAACAGGAGATCGGACGGCGTTTGAAACTGTGACTGGCACGCGACGAGCCCGAGCGCCGCCACGGCAACAAATGACATCTTGCACAGCGATCCGAATTTGCCGGCAATATGCGCTCTTGTGCTGGAGTGACGAACCATCAAATGCTCCCCTGAAACCATTGTGCTTTCCCCTGGTGCTCCAAGGGACTGATTTGCAATACAAATCAATTGAGCGGAAGAGCGCGGCAAAATCAAGACACGAACAGCGGAGCCTCCTCCGTTCGGCAGAGCGGAGGAGGTGTTTTCCGGTGTCGCTGCGATGGAATGCTGATGACGGGAGGGATGCCGCCATCAGGAAAAGGGATCCATGTTGGGGAGGTTGAAGTCGAACGGGTCGTTCAAACCCTGGTCCGCATCGTCCCAACCCTGATAGTGGCCTTCTTCCCTCAGTTTCAGAAGTACCGCCTCAATCTGGTCGTTGACGGATCCGAACGCGTCCCATGCATCACCCATATGGTTGGCAAACCGGGCGATTTCCTCGTAGAAGCCCTGCGGCAACTGGTCGAAATTGATCTGATCGAGATCGGAGAACATGAAAATTGATTCGTCTTCAAAGAGAAACTCGCGTCCCAATCCGTTCATGTCGACGATTTCGCCTTCGAATGTGACCGAGATCGTCATTTCGTAAAATCCGAAGTCGTTTCGCTGAATATCGATCATGAATTCGAAGGCCATATAGAACTCTTCGATCCCGTAATCGAAACCTTGTCCTTCGATTTCGAGCATTTGCTCGTGTCCGAACGATGTCAGGATCGGGTTCCCGTCCGCGTCAAATGCTTCCGTCTGAATGGAGGTCGCGACTTCGGCGTTCACGGCGACGGAGAGTTCCCTGAACTGGTTGTCGTAGAAACTGCCCTCGAAGCCGTAGGCGAGACCGCTCTGGTACTCGACCGGAACTTCCTCGCCGTTGAACATCATGGTCTTGATCTCGGTCGTACGCTCTTCCGTCAGGGCCATGATATTGAGCGTTCCGGCATCCGAGCGGAACGTAAAGTCCTCCATTTCGAGCGTGAAATTGACCTGTTGCTCTCCGGCTCCACCGGACGTTTCGACCCCGGATCCGATCATGCCCTGCGGTCCCTCTGACAGGTCTCCCGTTGGAAGATCGTCCTTGCCGTCGGGGCTGTAGGGGTCGAGGTTGAGGAATGGCAGATCGTTTGAGGACTGCCCGTCTCCTGAAATTTCTGACGGCGCGGTCAGCACAGTGGACCCATCCGCGTCACCCGGCGGACCGCTTTTCGGAACATCTATGGCGTTTGCCGCCAAGTCTATGAGTTTCTGGTCCAGCAGTTCATCGAGATTGGTAAAGTTCGTATTCGTGAATCTTGTATGCGTATTCATGATTTCTCCTCTCCAATAAATCTTCGGTTTTTGCCAATAATATTTAAGCTAAACCTGTACTATGAGAATTGGTGAGGGAAAGACTGTGTTCAACTAAAATTTGTTTCATTAAAAATCAGAAATAATTCGGTTTTCGCATTAAATAGCCCCAATATGTCTGGAGAAATATTCGAAAACATTTCGCTAAGAATTTTTGGT
>JBCBUA010000234.1:0-9162 GCA_039818365.1 Pseudomonadota bacterium | reverse complement strand
CTCAACCGGTGACGCTTTCCGGTTCATCGGAAGAATAGGCGCCAGAGATCTTGGCATACTGGGCAAGGGACGGTGAAAGCGTGATTTTCGGCGCTTCGGGTGCCTGTTTGCGTTTCTGGGGGAACCAGAAGCCGCCGTCTTCATTGTGCGGGAAGACCGGGTAATCGGATTCATGCCGCTTGACGCTGTCCGGTTTGCCGAACATGTAGCCTTGCACGAGGTCGCAGCCTGCGGCGCTCAGGAGAACGGCCTGTTCTTCCGTCTCGACGCCTTCCGCCGTGATCGTGACGTTCAACGAGCGGCCAAGCCCGACGATGGATGTGACGATCGCATCCGTGCTCGGATCCTTGCCGAGGTTCTGGATGAAGGTCTGGTCGATCTTGATCTTGTCGAACGGGAACAGGCTGAGATAGCTGAGCGATGAGTACCCGGTGCCGAAATCGTCCATGGCGATCGACACACCCATGTCGTGGATCTGCCTGAGCGTTTCAATCACGGCCTCCGTGTTGGAGATCAGCAGGCTTTCGGTGATTTCGATTTCAAGGCGGCTTGGGTCCAGACCGGAGCTGTGGAGCGCCTGGGCAACCCGTTTCTGGGTCTCTCCGGCGACAAACTGGGCAGCCGAGACGTTGACCGCCACGCGCCTGTTCAGGTCTTCCCACAGCATCGCTTCGCGGCAGGCATTGTTAAGCACCCAGGTGCCGATTTCGTCAATCAGTCCGCAGTCCTCGGCAATCGGAATGAACAGATCGGGTCTGATTTCGCCCTTGCTCGGATGTTCCCAGCGGACCAGCGCTTCGTATCCGCGCAATGTCCCGTCGCGCAGCGCATATTGCGGCTGGTAGAGGAGCTTGAACTGGTCAAGCTTCAGGGCCTTGACCAATCCGTTCTCGACTTCCTTGCGTTTTTGCGCTTCGGCATCCAGCCCGGGCGTGTACCAGGAGAAGGTCGACCGGCCGCTGTGCTTGGCGTTGTAGAGCGCAAGGTCGGCGCAGTGCAGCAGACGCGAAACCCGCCAGGATCCATCTGTTGCGCGCGCAATACCGATGGAAAGGGACAGGTTGATTTCATTTCCGTCGATGATGCAGGGCGCGTTCGTTGCCGCAATCATGTCGGCGGCCAGACGGGTCATGCGGGCCGGATCGGAGACCGACGTCATCAGAACCGCGAACTCGTCGCCCGACAGACGCGCCACAAGGTGCTTGTGGAAGACGGTCTGCAGCCTTTCACCGACAACCTGCAAGAAGACATCGCCGATGCCATGCCCGTGCGTGTCGTTGATTTCCTTGAACTTGTCGACATCGATCAGCATGACGCCGACATTGGACGCCTTGGCCTGGGCAAGGCGCAGGGCCTCGGCAAGCTTGGCATTGAACACGGCCCTGTTGGGCAGTCCCGTCAACGTGTCGTGGTGAGCGAGATACTGAAAGTTGCTGTTGGTGCGCACCTGGTCATAAAAGCGCATCCACAACAGGATCGCCGCGAATGCAAAGGAAATCAGGCAGAGCACGCCAATCGCCGCGCTGATCGACCAGATCAGGCCCGACAGACTTTTCAAGATGCCCGATTGCGTCACGAGCAAGACGAGACTCGGGGACACACCCTTGGTCTTGTCGGGATTGAAGACAACGATTGCGTTGGAGCCGAAGGCACCGAACCAGGTCATGTCCGGGACAATCGTCAGGGGACGGTCGGAGTTGAAGGCGGCCCAGGCGTGGTTCAAGGTCCTGACGGATGTCAGTTTGTTTTGCGCGAGCCAGTCAATCTGCGCGAATTCCGGCAGGCCAGAGCGAACGGCAGCATCATCGGACGGATACACGAGGCTCGTGTCGAGAATGGTCGAGTCGGCATATTTGTGCTCCAGAACCTTCCGGATCTGCGCGATCGTCCGTGACGATACGGTTGCCTGTGCAAGCGTCTCGTTCGACAGCGAGGGGCGCAGGCCCTGCAACTCCTGAAGCGGATGTTTCTGTGCCTCGAGGGTATGGGAGGCAAGTATGGACTGAATGTCGGATTTCTGGTGGATGTAGTCCTGTTCCAGACCTCCCACCAGCAGCCAATGGGTCAGCAGACGATTGCTCACGTAGACGCCAAGCGCCAGCGTCAGAACCAGCGTCATGGACACGAAAAATATGACAATGTTGCTTCTAACGAGTGGAATTGCCATCCGGCGCAGTACCGTCATACGAACACATATCAGCCGAATTTAAGGGGAAATCCTTTCACCATCATGAATCCTTGGAAAAAGTCCTTAGTGAATGTGAAGCTGGCACCGTCGCATTCAAACGGACCGTTTTTGAGGAATGTTCGGTTTCACGGAAGGTCACTCCTAGTCAAAGTCGGCGACTGCCGATAAGACTTGGAACGAGCATTGATTCCAAGCGAAGCGGAGGCGCGCCTCCGCTTCGCGTCTTGAGCACATCGGGAGCTTTTGGTGAGCGTCTGGAGCAGCATCGGCACTATTGTCAGCGCGATCGGAACCGGTGGCGCGCAGGTTGTCGACCGGCTTGTTCAGCTTGTCCTGGCACGTCCCGAAGGCACCAGCAGTGTCGGTTTCACCGTCGCGATGATTGCCTTGTCGGCGAAGATGGCCAAGGCGGACGGTGTTGTCACGACCGACGAAATCATCGCCTTTCGCGAACTTTTCGAGGTGCCTCCGAAAGAGGAACGCAATGTGGCGCGTCTTTTCAATCTGGCACAGGAAGATGTTGCAGGTTTCGAAGTCTATGCCAAGAAACTTGCAGACCTCTTTCCCTACGACCGGAAAACGCTGCTTGATATTCTGGATGGACTTTTTCACATCGCCAAGGCAGACGGCGTCGTTCATGAAAGCGAGGTCGGTTATCTTTCCCGGGTCGCATCCGTCTTCGGTCTTGACGAACGCGAGTTCTCGAAAGTCCTTGCAAGGCACGTTCGCAAGGATGGCAACCCCTACGAGGTCCTGGGGCTCGGGCCTGAGGCAAGCGATACGGAACTGAAAGCACACTACAGGCGCGAAGTGCAGGAAACCCATCCGGACAGGCTGATGGCGCGGGGCGTTCCGGAGGAATTCGTCAGAATCGCGAACGACCGGTTGGCGGCCCTGAACGACGCCTGGGCAAAGATCCGCGCGGAAAGAGGTCTATGAGCGTTGAAACCGACACCGGCGTAAAGGCGCGCGTCCATCCTTCTCCCAATCACGGCGAGCGGGCGGCCGGGGCTCCGATCGATATGCTCATACTGCACTATACCGGGATGCAAAGCGCTGAAGTGGCGTTGCAAAGGCTGTGTGATCCGCGTGCGGAAGTCTCCGCGCACTATCTGGTGCAAGAAGACGGTTCAATCCTTCAGTGCGTTCCCGAAGCAAGGCGTGCCTGGCACGCGGGCAAAAGTTTCTGGAAGGGGGAGAGGGACATAAATTCCCGCTCCATCGGCATTGAGATCGTCAATCCCGGACACGAGTTCGGGTACCGCGCGTTTCCCGACATCCAGATCGAAGCCGTGGCCGGTCTTGCGAAGGATGTCTGCCGCCGGCATGACATCCTGCCCTGGATGGTGCTCGCGCATTCGGATATCTCGCCGGAGCGCAAGGAAGATCCCGGCGAGCTGTTTCCGTGGAAGCGCCTGGCCGAGGCCGGGGTCGGTCTTTATGTTGAACCGCATCCGATCGTTGCCGGTCTGCTGATGCAGGAAGGCGATACAGGCCAACCCGTGGAGGCCCTGCAGTCCATGCTCGGGCTCTATGGCTACGACATCGATATCAACGGCACATTCGACGCGAAGACCCGGTCTGCGGTAACCGCGTTTCAACGTCACTTCCGCCCCGAAAAAATCGACGGCGTTGCCGACCACTCAAGCATTGAAACGCTTACTTCGCTCCTGCGAAAACTTCCCTCGTTTTCCGCCTAGGCGGTGCTGCTGTTCTTGCGAAGACCATAAAATCAAGCGTTGTATTAATTTGCTTTTCGCCTCTTACGCTTCAAAAAAGCGGCGGTCGACGACTGTTTTGCAGTGCAACAATTTTGATTGAAAAAATATCTCCCTGTCACAGAAAGTCTCCTCGGCGCCGGTAAAATGCCGGAAACCGGGCCTGATTTGGTCATAAACCCTGCGATCCGACAAAATCGGGCCAGTTTTCCGGTAAATTTCTGAAATAAACTGAAATAATTCGTGACTGTGCCGCGCTCATTTTTGTCCAAACGGTCCGGCAATTCTCCGCCCCGAATTCAACCGCAACAAAAACCAAAAGGGCTGGACGCATGTTACGGTCA
This sequence comes from Pseudomonadota bacterium, assembly GCA_039818365.1. Taxonomy (GTDB): domain Bacteria; phylum Pseudomonadota; class Alphaproteobacteria; order Rhizobiales; family Stappiaceae; genus Roseibium. The sequence goes on along the minus strand of JBCBUA010000234.1, from coordinate 4,912 downwards.
TTTACCAAACTCACTGGGGCGCTTTGTCTTTTCGCCTTCGCAACATCCACCGCCACGCCGTTCGCCATGGCGGCAAGTTCGGGAGCGGATCCCATTCTGCACGTGATCGATCCGGAAAAGCGGAAGCAGAATGAGGAAAAGATCGCGGCAAGGGAAGAAGTCGGGTCGGGCTCCAAGCCCATTCTGCACGTGATCGAACCGGACAAGGACACCACGAAGAAAAACACCAAGGCCTCGGCACAGAAAAAATCTTCGGCCGCCAAGGCGAAGGCACCCGCCAAAACCGCTACCAAAAAGGCCGCACAATCCAAGTCGAAAACGCCGGCCAAAACGGCCCGGACGAAGAGCACATCGGCCAAGAAGGACGACTTTTCCAGGCTGATCCGCAAGGCCGCCGCCAAGCACGGTGTTCCGGTCAAGATCGCGAAAGCGGTCGTGGAAGTTGAAAGCAACTTCAACCCGCGGGCGCGGGGCCGCGCCGGTGAAGTCGGTCTCATGCAGATCAAGCCGGCGACGGCGCGCGGTATCGGCTACCGTGGCTCGACCAAAGCGCTTTATGATCCGGAAACGAACATCGAATGGGGCATGAAGTATCTCGCCGGCGCGCATCAAAGGGCCAATGGCGACCTGTGCGGAACAATCCTCCGGTACAACGCCGGTCACTACGCCAAGCGCATGAACCCGGTCAGCCGCAACTACTGCAGCAAGGTCAAGCGCATCATGTCATCCAGCTAATTGTGACAGGGCGGTCACGATCTTTGAGGGAAAGCCGGGCTTTCCCGTGGGCAAAACCAAACCCCGCTGCGCACGCAGCGGGGTTTTTTGTTCAGGCGAACTTGCGCCGGGCGGCGGGGATCGACGGGGGAACAGGGGTGCCGTCAGGCACGTCATAAGCATCAAACGGCTGCCCCAGTGCCGTCGTGACCGGCACAACGCCTGCCCAAAGATCGGTGCCGAGATCTATCTTGTCGTCGACGGGCCCGCCGGTACGGACCTTGGTGCTGACCTGGTCGATATCCAGCACCAGCACGCCGGTCGCCTTGTGTTCCTTGGCACTCATCGCACGGCATTCATCCCAACGGCCGGGAAGCATGTGGTCGGTAATGGCGGCCAGTGCCCGGACCTGTTCGTCCCTGTCTTCGACCAGGCGCGCGGTCCCATGGACGATTGCGCAGCGGTAGTTCATCGAGTGGTGGAAGGCCGAACGGGCCACAACGAGACCATCGAGCAAGGTCACGGTCAGACTGGCAGGGACGCCTTTCGCGTTGTTCTTGACGATGCGGGCCGTGCTGGCGCCGTGAATGAAAAGACTGTCGCCGATCCTTGCATAGGCCATCGGGATCACCATCGGTCTGTCTTCGTGAATGAACCCGCAATGGGCAACCAGGCCGGCATCCAGAATTTCATAGGCGAGTGCGCGGTCATAGCCGCCCCGGCTCATTTGCCGGATCCTGGCGTAAGGTGGTTTGTCTGCGGCTTGCCGCTTTTCCAGCGTGGACATGACTTGCTCCAGGTGAGGTGGATCTTGTAATGCCCGGTTTCTCCGATAAACTGGCTTTTCAAAAGATCCGGTTTTTTAAAAATGACAGAACCAGTTTTCCCTGAAGGCATCCTTTCGCTTGACCGCTCCGGGCCGATACCCCTGTCGGAACAGATCTACCGCGGATTTCGGGACGCGGTGCGCACCGGCCTTCTGGCGCCGGGCGTGAAACTGCCTTCGACCCGCCGCCTGGCGGCATCGCTCGATGTTGCACGCAACACGGTGAATGCCGCCTACGAGCTGCTTCAGGCCGAAGGCGTCATTACGCTGCGGGCGGGCGCGGCCCCCAGAATTAGCGAAGATCTGCCGCCTGAAGGAAGCCTTGGGAAGCGGACCGGCGCCGGGATGCAACTCGATCTCTCGGCCCGTGGACGGCATATGTCGGCAAACGTGCGGGGCGATGGCTGGGCGACCCGGCACGGCGCGCTTCAACCCGGAGCGCCGGCGCTGGATTGCTTTCCCTATGAGGAGTGGGCACGGCATTTGCGCCGCGCAGCCAGAATGGAGCGCGGTCCGGATCTGCAATACAGAAACTATTCCGGGGTGCCGGCGCTGAAGGAACAGCTGGCGCGCCATCTTGCATCGGAGCGCGGCGTGCGCGCTCAGCCAGACCAGATTCTCGTGACCAGTTCCATGCAGGCGAGCCTGTCGCTCCTGTCGCTGGCGCTGTCCGAACCCGGCGACAATGCCTGGCTGGAAGAACCTGGTTATCTCGGTGCCAGAACGGCGTTTCACGTTGCCGGACTGAATGTGCACCCGCTTCCCGTCGATCACATGGGCGCTGACGCGGACCGTCTGTTGGCATCCGGTGTACATCCGCGGCTGATCTATGTGACGCCTTCGCACCAGTATCCCTTGGGCACGCGCATGCCGCTCGGACGGCGGCTCGCCCTGCTCGAGGCAACCCGGTCCGCCGGTGCGGTCATTCTGGAAGATGACTATGACAGCGAGTTCCTGTTCGAGGGGCGGCCTGTCGCAGCGCTGCACGGCCTCGCGGAGGAGGGCCAGGTCATCTATCTCGGGACGTTTTCCAAGAGCCTTCTGCCCGGCCTGCGGCTGGCCTATTGCGTTGTGCCGTCCGACCTCGTGCGCCCCCTGCAGCAGCTGATGCGCAACATGGGCTGCGCCGCGAGCGTTCAGGTCCAGGTCGCGCTGGCGCAATTCATCGACAGCGGGGCCTATCAGAAACATCTGAAACTCATCCGCAAGATCTACGAAGAGCGCGGGACGCTTCTGGTCAGGACGCTAAAGGAACGGCTCGGCAACCGGGTCGACGTGGACCTGCCCAACGGCAACGTTCAGGTCGCGATGCTGTTTCGCGAAAACGTTGACGATGTCGCCTTTGCCCGGGCCATGCAGGAGCGCGGATTTTCGGTCTCTCCCCTGAGCAATTGCTATCAGGGCGACATCCGGAAGCCGGGCCTCATCATCGGCTTTGCGGATGCAACACCCCGCCAGATCAATGACGGCGTGAACACGCTCGGCGATCTGCTCGATGAAGTTCCTGTGTAATCGCTTTCCCTGCCCCGTGACGCTCACAAACGCATTTTCGGAACGTCGCCCCGGACGATCAGGCTGGCCTCCGTCGCCGAGATGATATCGTCGATCGTGGCGTCCGGTCCGGTTTCCTTCAGGACCAGGCCGTCTTCGGTCGGCTCGATGACGGCCATTTCGGTCACGATCAGGCTCACCCGGCGCTGGGCTGTCAGCGGAAGTGTGCATTCGTGAAGAATTTTCGGCTTGCCTCTCGCCGTGTGAACCATCGCGACGATCACGTGTTTTGCACCGGCGACCAGGTCCATCGCACCGCCCATTCCCGGAACCATCTTTCCGGGCACCATCCAGTTGGCGAGATAACCGCGCTCGTCGACCTGAAGCCCGCCGAGAACCGTCATGTCGAGGTGGCCGCCGCGGATGAGGCCGAAACTCATGGCGCTGTCGATTGACGCGGCGCCCGGAACGGCGGTCACGAAACCGCCGCCCGCGTCGGTCAGATCGGGATCTTCCATGCCTTCGGGCGGCCTGGAGCCGAGGCCTATGACGCCATTTTCCGCCTGGAAGAAGACGTTGACTTCCTTGGGCAGATAATTCGCCACCATGGAGGGAAGGCCGATACCGAGATTGACAAGGGAGTCCGGCCTGATTTCCTGCGCCACGCGCCGCGCGATGATTTCCTTAGCTTCCATCGGGCTGTCTCTCCAGAAGATGATCGACAAGAATACCGGGCGTTTTCACGCTGTCGGGTGAAATGACACCGACCGGGACGATCGTTTGCGGTTCGGCGATGACAGTTTCACCGGCCAGCGCCATGATCGGATTGAAATTGTGCGCGGTCAGCGAATACTCAAGATTGCCGACATAGTCGGCCTGATGTGCCGCGATCAAAGCGAAATCCGCGTGGATCGGCTCTTCGAGAAGAAATTTCTCCCCCTTCACCGTGACGATCTGCTTGCCTTCCTCGACCAGCGTGCCAAGGCCGGTCGGTGTGAGAATGCCGCCAAGACCGACACCGGCCGCACGGATCCGCTCCACCAAGGTGCCTTGCGGAACCAGGTCGACGTCGATCTCACCGGAGATCATTTTCTGTTGGGTTTCCGGATTGAGCCCGATATGGGAGGCGACGACCCTGGAGATGGCACCGGCGGTGACAAGCTTGCCGATGCCGCGACCGGGCATCGCGGTGTCGTTGGCAACAACCGTCAGGTCTTGCGTTCCCCTTGCAACGATCGCGTCGATCAGCCGGTGCGGGGAGCCGACCCCCATAAAGCCGCCGATCAAGACGGTCGACCCGTCCGGAATGAGCTCGGCGGCCTCAGCCGCCTTGATGGCCTGTTTCATTGAGCGCGTCCTCGCAGTTCAATCCGTGAAGCGAAGGTTAGGGTACGGACCCATAAATGAAGCCGATTTGGCGGCAGAAATGGCAAAATCTCGGGAGGAAGCGTGTGCAGAGCAGGCTTTTTGCCCGGTCAAGCACGGTGACGCTGCGAGGTACAGCCATTTTGCCGTCCTTCGGATTTGGCCGTTTTGGCCATCTGCCACGTCGCGAAAAGCTTGAAAATGAACCACATTTCCTTCGCTTTCGCTTCTCGCAGTTGGTCAAAACGATCCAAACCAAATTGACTTCATTTATGAGTCCGTACCCTAGCGCCTGCCATAGCTGATGAGAAATGAATATTGTGCGACGCGGTATTTTTACGGACCTGACCTGCATGCACCGGTATCTGCGTTTCGCATTCAGGCCGCATTCTTTTCGATGCAGTCGGCGGCATGGTTTGCAGCCGCAAGGATCTGGCGCCGGTCCTGACCGTTGCGCGCCAGCGCGTTCAGCCCGAGAAGGCAGGCAAGCGCAAACGCGGTGAGTTCCCGCGCCCT
>JBCBUA010000233.1:0-9162 GCA_039818365.1 Pseudomonadota bacterium | reverse complement strand
CCAAAATCTGTACAAAGACCCGGTCAGGGCTTCGCAATCACGGCACCCGTTTCGTTCGTCTTGCCGGGTACCGTGCCGGATGTTCCCGTCTTTGCACCGGTGATTTTCTGAAGCATCGGCGCAATTTCTGAATAACGAAATTCAAATCCGTGACCGGTGAGTTTCTTCGGAATGACGCGCTGGCTCACCAGCATGGTCTCGCGCGCCATGTCACCAAGGACCCAGGTCAGGACCCATGCAGGAATGCGCAGGATGGCGGGTCTCTTCAGCGCCTTGCCGAGCGCCCGCGTGAAGGTGTCGTTGCGCACCGGGCAGGGAGCCGTGGCGTTGACCGGCCCGCTCAAAGTGGTGTCCGCAATCGCATGTGCAATGACGCGGATGAGGTCATCCTGCTCGATCCACGACATCCATTGGCGTCCATCACCCAGTCTTGCGCCGCCGCCGAACTCGAACGGCGTCAGCAGCTGTGCCAGCATGCCGCCGTCCACGCCGAGCACGAGACCCATGCGCAACCGGACAACCCGCACACCTTGACTGGCAATCTTCGCGGCTGCCTGCTCCCATTGTGCACAGACCTCCTGAGTGAAGGCGGGTGCCGGGTCTGATTTCTCCGTGACCACCTCGTCGCCGTGCGGACCGTACCAGCCGATGGCCGAGCCGCTGATCAGGCACTCCGGCTTGTGATCGAGACGCGCAACCAGAGCCTCCAGTGTCGCGGTTGTTTCAACACGCGAGCGGATAATCCGTGCCCGTTTCTTCGCGTTCCAAAGACCGTTTGCTATCGGGTCACCGGCCAGGTTGACCATCGCATCAAAGCGCTCATGGGTTCCGATCTGATCCAGACTGGTGATCGCACGCACCGGTTGACGAAGCGTGCCCGCCTTTCCTGGGTCGCGGGTCAGAACGGTCACGTAGTGTCCTGCCGAAACGAGGGCATCAACGAGGCGTGATCCGACAAACCCGGTGCCGCCGGTTACGAGAAAGTGCCGATGGGACGGCAAATCCGAAACGAGATCGGCGGGATTGCCGCGCGAAAGCCGGTCGCTACGGGCCGCCGCCAGCAAATCCCGTGCTGCGAACACAACGACACCGACTGCAGCAAGGCTTGCCATCACGCTCCACCATCCGTAGCTCACGGGGGTGAGCGCTGTCGGCTGCCGGATCCACTGCCACAGGATCGGTGCCAGAAGGGCCAGGATCGCACCATAGTTCAAGGTCAGCAGCGTGTGATTGATGCGCTCGGTCCAGGGCAGCTTGCGCGAGAGATCCTCTTCAACAAAGTCCCACAGCGTGATCATCACCTCAAGAACGAGGAGCAGCGTCAGAGCCGCTGCGATCGCACCGTGGGGTTCGGTCCATGCAAGGGAGATGAAGATGACCCCGTAGAAGAAATTCCGGACACCGTGCAGCCTGAGTTCAAGTTTCTGAGAGGCACGCCAGGCAAGGCGTTCGGTCAGTTCATGATGAAAAAGCGTGTCGAACAGACCCATGGCAATCTGAATGGAAATCAGGGTCCAGAGAAGGGGATCGGTCATGGTTGAACCTCCATGTCATGAAACAGCGCGTCCTGGTGGACGAGCTCGCCGAAGAACCGGCTTTCCAAGGTGAGTGAAAAAAGGAAGCGGGTATCGCCAAGGTCCCGGTGGGTGATGGTGAGCGCGCCGGGACTGCACCAGTCCGGCAGCCGTATCCGCCAGGATCCGGCCTGCAGGAAGTAGTGGTCGCTCCTGAAACTCAATCCACCATCCTCGACGCCGACACGAAGCGCCATCCCGATGCCCGAGCCGATGTATTCCTCGATGCCCGTCGGACCGGCGAAGCGCTTCGAACTGTGAATGACCTGCGGAAAGCCGGAGGCCCGGCCGTATTGGCGGATCCAGAACTGTCCGTCTCCGGCGCAGTCTTCGGTCACGGTGACGACGGCTGGCTGGTTCAAGGAAGTCCTGTCGTAGGGCAGCGGAGCACCGACAAGTCTTGCCAGGTGTGACAGGATGTAACCGGCGATGTTGCGGCGCATTGCGACGACGACGCCCTGGTAGACAACGCTTGACCCGCCGGTCAGGCGTTTGCCAAAACGCCGGCGGACGGACGGAGGCAGGGCCTGCCAGGCTGTTTCGCCGAGCAATTGACGAAAGCGCTGATCGGGGATGGCAGAGCCTGGGTGGACGGCAATCTGATCCAGCATTTCCACTCCTTCCTGTTTTATTCGTTATTTCTGTAAAAAGAGAAATTAGTAGCCAAAAAAAATCGACCTACTTCGCCTGCCTGCCGCCGATCTTCAGAAGCGTGAGCACCTTGTTGCCCATCTTCATCAGGGCGGCGAGATTTGATTTTGGAACACTGAGCATCTGACCTGACCATTTGTCGGCCGTTGCGAGAAAGTCCTGCATGGCATGCATGCGCCCGAGCACTTCGGGATCGAGACCGGTTTCTGTTTCCGCTTGTGTCACGCACATGTCGATCGCCCGGATCGCCGGGTCGATTTCCCGTTCCTTGCGGCCCCTGGCGATAAGCAATGCCATCTCCCAGACATCGGTCTCGGCAACGAAGTGCTCCCGCCTGTCACCGGCGACCGGGACGCGCTGGATGAGTTTCCATCCGACAAGCTCCTTCAGGGAATTGGAGACGTTAGATCGCGCAATCCCGAGTTCCTCGGAGATCTGCTCCGCGTTCAGCGGATTTGTGCTGAGATACAGGAGGGCGTGGATCTGGGCCACGGACCTGTTTACGCCCCACTGGCCTCCCATGTCTCCCCAGTAGAGAATGAACTGTGATCTCGAGGAAGCTTTGTTTTGGTCAGTAATTTCTGTCATGACAGAAATATCTGTCAATTGTGAGCGAAAGTCAAGTGCCGGTGTCCATCGCGTTTCGGCCGCGAATGCACGGCAAGCTGTGAAGTGGCTTCACTGAGGGTTATTGACCTTGTGGAAGTGATGGAACAAAGTAAGAACTTCCGATATCTCCAATCACGGAGTTCTCTTATGCATCTTGATGGCTACGCGGCAAAATCGGGCACATTCGTGCCGGTCTGGACCCTGGAGATACAGACCCTGCCTGAGGACACCGACCGCATTCTCGATGAGGTGCTGAAGGTTCATCCCCTGAGCTTCGGACGGTATCAGCGCAATGCAAGCATCTCCGCTGTCGGCAAGGAAACCGCGCAACCGGAACCAGGTTCGACGACAACCACGCATGTGGACGGGTTCGAGGCAGGCAGCACGGAAACCTATCCGATGGTCGAGCTGAAGATTTCGATCGAACGGGATCCGGGCGTCCTTGAAAAGGTGATGGATGCGATCCTTCACGTCCATCACTACGAAGAACCGGTGATCTTTTTGCGCGAAGACTGGGCGAGCAGGGCCGCCTACAATCCGGAAAGCGACAATCCGAACCGGTGGTGGAACAATGGCCGCGGCCTGCCGGACAGGATCGACTGACCTCGTCCGGTCAACTTGCCTCAGGTGCAAATATCTCCACGGGTTCGGTGACACCCTTGAGTGCGTGCGGTCCCATCGAGCGCCAGCGGTTTTTCGATTTTCCGGCGAAATCTGCTGATGCCAGCAGCGTTTCCCCGAGCGTGCCGCACAGGTTTTCAATCCGGCTGGCAATGTTCACCGACGATCCGATGACCGTGAAATCAAGCCGGGTTCCGCCGCCGATGTTTCCGTAAAAAACGGATCCGGGATGCAGGCCGATGCCGAATGCGTAGTCCTTGCCAGACTGCGCCTTGCCGGAAACCTTGAGAGCCGCGGCTTCGGCCCTCTCGACAGCTGAACCGACATCATCCTGGTGCGGAAAGACGGCGAGCAGGGCATCTCCGATGAACTTGAGGACTTCGCCGGAATGGGCCTCGATCGCGTCGGTCAGCGTTCCGAAATAGTCGTTCAGAAGTTTCAGCAGATCGTCCTCGCTGCGTGATTGCGCGAGCGAAGTAAAGCCGCGCAGATCGGAAAACCAGATCACCGCATCAATGGTGCTGCCGTCGCCGCGGGCGATTTCGCCGTCCAGCACGCGCAAGCCGGCTCTTGTGCCGACGTAGGTTTCCATGAGTGTTTTTGCCGTGTTGCGCGCAATGAAGCCTTCGAACACGAGGGTCAGCGCAGGCAGCGTCGCGTCGATCAGGGCCCTGTCGCTCTCGCTAAAGCCGTCGGGCGACCGGGTTGCCAGTGTCAGGACCTTGTAGGTTCCGTCGGCGAACTTCAGGGGCAGCGCTTCGTACCGGTAGTAGCCCTCCGCCCAGAGATCCTCGCCGATCGGATAGCGGCTCCTGTCGCCGGGCAGATCAAGCCGGAGAGATGTCGGTTCGCCTTGGGTGTAGATCTTGTGGATCGGACTTGCCTTGAGCATCTCCATCTGATCCGGCGAATAGACGAACCAGCGTTGTTCGGGACCGGTTTTCCGGTCCCAGAACACGAAGGACGATTTTGCGATCGGGTGCAGGATCGGGGCGCCGAGGGTCGACCGGTCAACCTGAATTCCAGCGTCGCAGAGCTTTTGGCTGTAACCGTTCAAAAGTGCCGACGGTGCCTCCAGTCGCGGCCCCTCGATCATCAGCCAGCGGATGATCGCATCACCCGATATCGTTCCGTCCTTGTTCACAGCGCAACCTGATCTGCCGATTGAACACGCAAAAGTTGGTCGCCGGTACAATAGGACCGTTTTGCGGTTCGCGCGCAAAAATGCATCTGAAAAACGGATTTTCACGAAAAGAAAAAGACTTAGGCGATCGGAAACCCGCTTTATACGAAAGCCGGGGATTAACACTTTTGGCTGACTGCGCTAAGTAAGTTGCGTACGTTTCTTTTTCCAAAGGACCGGTCAAGGTCCACAAAAAAACCCAGGGGGAAACATATGACGATCCGTACTCTCGCCATTGCAGCGGCGACAAGCCTTGCATTGACGGCACCGGCTGCCTCACAGGAAGCCTTCGAAATGACCTCGGCGTTCGGCAAAAACCTGCCGATCCTCGGCACGGCCGCCGTGGGCTTTACAGAAAAGATCAATTCCATCTCGAACGATGTCGAGTTCGAACACTTCGATCCGGGCGAGTTGGTCCCGGCTCTCGAGGCGCTTGACGCCGTTTCCAGCGGCTCGGTTGACGCTGCTTACACCACATCCGGGTACTGGCAGGGCAAGATCCCGGCCGCCTCCCTGTTTGCCGCCGTGCCGTTTGGTCCGGAAGCCGGTGAATTCCTCGCATGGATGCTCTATGGCGACGGCGCAGAGCTGTTCCAGCGCATGTATGACGAAAACGGCTATAACGTTCACGTCATCCCCTGCGGTATCATCGCTCCGGAAACGTCCGGCTGGTTCAAGAACGAGATCAACGGCCTCGAAGACCTTGAAGGTCTGAACATGCGCTTCTTCGGCCTCGGCGCCGAAGTGATGCAGAAACTCGGCGTGTCCACCTCACTTCTGGCCGGTGGCGACATCTTCCCGGCGCTTGAGCGCGGTGCGATCGATGCGACCGAATTCTCCATGCCGCGGATCGATGCGCGTCTCGGGTTCCACAACATCGCGAAGTACAACTACTTCCCTGGCTGGCACCAGCCGGCAACGATGTTCGAACTCCTGATCAACAAGGACCGCTGGGACGATCTCGATGAAGTCGCCCAGAACCAGATCGAGATCGCCTGCATGGCGAACATCACCGACAACTTCGCTGAAGGTGAAGCCACCAACTTTGATGCGATGCAGGAAAACGTTGAGAAGAACGGTGTGACCATCAAGCAATGGTCTCCGGAAATGCTTGACGCTTTCGAGACCGCGTGGGTCGAAGTTGCCGCCGAACTGGCTGCTGAAGATGCGTTCTTCAAGGAAGTCTGGGACAATCTCCAGGAGTTCCGCGCAGGCTACAAGGTCTGGAACGACAACATCTACCTGCCGCGTCCGCGCAACTAAGCGGGCCGCACTGATCCGTCCGAAAACTCGGACGACACAATGCATACCGGGGCGTCACCGCCCCGGTATTCTGCTGGATGTGGAGGCGTCCGGCACATCGCAGGCAAGGCGGGGAGCATATGGACAAGCCTGAAGAAGTCATTTCAGCCGATGGCAGCGTCGCGATCACGGATCCGGGGGCTGTCGGGGCCGAGGAACACAATCACGGCGACCGGTTCGTCGTTTTCATTTCCAATATCTTTGCATGGCTCTTCCCGTTCCTGATGATTGCCATCTGCGCCCAGGTGCTCCTGCGCGGCGCCGGCATGAACCAGGCCTGGCTCGATGATTTCCAGTGGTGGCTTTACGGGTCGGCGGTGCTGGTCGGCATCGCCTATGCGGTCACCACGAACAGCCACGTGCGCGTTGATATCCTTTATGACGGCTATCCCAGGGAAAAGAAGCTCCGGACCGACATTGTTGCTCTGACCTGGCTGTTCCTGCCTTTCATCATCCTGAGCTGGGATGTCACGCTGCACTACACGTTTTCGTCCATCAAGGCCGACGAGGGGTCCGACAGTCCCAACGGGCTGCACAATCTCTGGATCCTCAAGATGCTGATGAACCTGTCCTTCATCCTGATGGCAGTGGCGGCCTGGTCGATCTATGTGCGTCTCTTGTCCAAGCTGACAAAACCGGTCCTCTGGAAGCAACTGCTCTACGCATTCCCTTCGACAATGTTCGCGGTCAACCTTGCGACCTATTACGCGCTCTGGTGGATTGTCTGGTTGATGAGCCCGCCCGACGCGACCGCGCGCGATATCGGCCGCCACATGATTTTCGACGAGGTCGAGATCGGCAACTACGACATCAAATACACGATCATGATCACCCTGGTTCTGACCTTCGTGGTGATCGGCGCAGCAAGGCTCTTCAGCCGCAACAAGACGGCGTGAGACAGATAAATGCTTGAATTCATTGGCCAGTTTCTCACGCTGAACGAAATCGCCGTCATGGTGATGTTCATCACCTTCATCTGGATGCTGTTTCGCGGCATCCCCGTTGCCATGGCGCTTGTCGGGGTCAGCCTCGTCTTCGTGCTGCTTGCCGAGTTCTTGCTCGATCCGAACCGCTCGTTTTTTCGCGACATCATCGAATTCGACCGGACCGGCATAAGCTATCAGCGCATGCAGGCGCTGTCCGGCCGCCTGTTCGGCGGGATCGTCAAGAACCCGGTTCTCGTCGCCTTGCCGATGTTCATCTTCATGGGCCTGATGCTCGATCAGTCCGGTGTCGCGCAGCGCATGATGCATTCCATGCAGAAGCTGTTCGGCTCGTTGCGCGGCGGCCTGTCCCTGACCGTCATGCTGATCGGCATCATCCTGGCGGCGTCCACCGGCGTCATCGGCGCGTCCGTCACGCTTCTGGGCGTCATGGCGCTTCCCGCGATGATGAAGCAGGATTATTCCAAACCCATCGCGACCGGAACGATTGCTTCGGCCGGGACGCTTGGGATTCTGATCCCGCCCTCAATCATGCTCGTGATCATGTCCGATCAGCTGGCCATCAGCCTCGGCGACCTCTTCATGGGTGCGCTGTTCCCCGGTCTGATCCTCGGAGCGCTCTACATTGTCTTCATCGTCATCTACGGGCTGATCAATCCCAAGGCGATGCCGGCGCCCGAAAAGCCGGAAAAGGTGCATTGGGAAGACGTCAAGGAAGTTCTCCTCGCGGTCGTGCCACCGATGTTCCTGATCCTGCTTGTGCTCGGATCGATTTTCGCCGGTGTCGCGACGCCGACCGAAGCCTCCGGTCTCGGTGCGATGGGAGCGACCCTGCTGGCATTGGCAAACCGCAGGCTGAACTGGAAGGTGATCAAGGATGTGAGCCGGTCGACGCTGAACACGTCCGGCTACATTGTCGGTATTTTCCTCGCCGCCAATTTCTTCGCCTTCGTGCTGCGGCGCTATGGCGGTGACGAGATCGTTCAGCACCTCGTTCTTTCGGTGTTCGAAGACCCCTACATGACCGTCGGCTTCATTCTGCTGATCGTCTTCCTGCTGGGTTTCCTGCTCGACTGGATCGAGATCACGATCATCATCATGCCCTTGATGCTGCCGATCATTGTCGGACTTGAGCTGGCCGTGCCCGGATTCGATCAGGTGCGGGATCCGTCGGTTGTCTGGTTCGCAATCCTGGTGGCGGTGACGCTGCAGACCTCGTTCCTGACGCCGCCCGTCGGGTTTGCGCTGTTCTATCTGAAGGGTGTCTGTCCGCCCGGGGTGACGCTTGGACATATCTATCGGGGCGTGGTGCCCTTCGTGATCCTGCAGCTGATCGGGCTGCTGATCGTGTTCTATTTCCCTGCGCTCACGACCTGGCTTCCATCGGTTGCCTACGGCAACTAGCGCGACTGACATGAAGCGGTTTTCATTGCGGGACCGGCTGTTGCGTACCCGAGGCCCTTGGAACGTGCGCAACGGCGGTTTCGGGAGCCTGGGACCACTGTCACAGACAATCCCGGCAGACCGTCAAACCACCGGAATGTGGAGGCATCCATGAGTGAACTCAACCCCCTGCTCACGCTGAGCGCGTTGGACCTGCGTGACCGGCTTGCCGACGGCAGGCTGTCCGCCGTTGACCTCGCCAAGGCCTGTATCGCGCGGATCGAGGCGCGCGAGGACGATGTGAGGGCGTGGGTCTGGTTCGATGCCGACGCGGTCTTGGCGGAAGCGGAGCGTCTGGACGCCTTAAGGGCAAGCGGCGCGCCGCTCGGCGCGCTTCACGGTCTGCCGGTGGGCGTCAAGGACGTGATCGACACCGCCGGCATTCCAAGCGAGAACGGCTGCCCGGTCGATACGGGGCGCGTGCCGGAGGAAGATGCGGAGGCGGTGCAACGGCTCAAGCAGGCCGGGGCCATCATGTTCGGCAAGACGGTCACCACGGAGCTTGCCTTCCTGCATCCCAACAAGACGCGCAATCCGATAAACCCGGACCATACGCCTGGCGGGTCCTCGTCCGGGTCGGCTGCGGCGGTGGCGGACGGAATGGTGCCACTTGCCATCGGCACTCAGACCGGCGGTTCTGTCGTGCGCCCGGCCTCGTTTTGCGGCATCGTCGGGCTCAAACCCAGCTTCGACGCGATCCCGCGAAAGGGCTCGTTGCTTCAGTCTCATTCGCTGGACACGCTTGGGGTCTTTGCAAATGACCCGGCGGGAGCCGCACTTCTTGCCGCTGTTTTGACGGGTGACCATGCCGGCATTCCAGAACCTGCCGTCTCGC
>JBCBUA010000232.1:0-9177 GCA_039818365.1 Pseudomonadota bacterium | reverse complement strand
CTCTGTCGCTCGACGGTCTCATGAAATTCGATGAATCGACCGGTCAGGTCAGCCGTGTCGTGCATCACCCGGAAATGAACTGGCCGGATACGCTCGCCTGGGGGCCTGACGGATCGCGTTATGTCGTCTCGAACCACCTGCACGTCTGGGTGGATGGCGAGATGAATTTCGAAGATCCCGCGATCCCGAATTTCAGGATCTGGCGCATACCCGGCGTCGGACAAAGCTACACAGCCCAGTGAGCGGCCCGGCCACGCTCCGACGGGCGTGGCCGGTGCCCCAACCGAAAAGGCAAGGAACATGCAACCCGACATCATTTGCCTCGGCGAGCCGATGCTGGAATTGAACGAACAGGCGGATGGCCGCTTTTTGAAAGGACATGGCGGCGACACGTCCAACGCTGCGATTGCCGCCGCGCGCCAGGGCGCATCCGTCGGCTACCTGACCCGGGTCGGCAGGGATGCGTTTGCCGATGAATTCCTGCAGCTCTGGCAGTCGGAAGGGGTCGACACATCAAGGGTGGTGCAGGACCCGGACGCACCGACCGGCATCTATTTTGTCAGCCACAACGACAACGGCCATGCCTTCACCTATCGGCGCAAGGGCTCCGCTGCGAGCCTGATGACACCTGCGGACCTGCCCGAAGACTATATTTCCGGCGCCCGCATCCTGCATGTCTCCGGCATCAGCCAGGCGATTTCCGCCAATGCCGCCGATGCCGTCTTCGCCGCGATGGACCTGTGCCGGAACGCCGGTGGCTGGGTGTCCTATGACACCAATCTGCGCCTCAATCTCTGGCCCCTGGAGCGGGCCCGGGCCGTCACCCATGCCGCCATGGCCAAGGCCCACATCGCCCTGCCGGGCCTGGAAGATGCCGTCCAGCTGACGGGCTTCACCGACCCCGACGCGATTGCGGACTTTTATCTTGATCTGGGCTGTGAGATCGTGGCGCTCACACTTGGCAAGGACGGCACGCTGATCGCGCTCAGAGACGAACGCCGGCGCGTTCCGGGGCAACCGGTGTCCCCGGTCGATGCGACCGCCGCCGGCGATACGTTCGACGGTGCCTTTCTTGCCGAAATGGCGGCCGGCCGCGATCCTTACGAGGCGGCCGGCTATGCAAACGCGGCCGCGGCGCTGTCGACGCAAGGCTACGGAGCTGTCGCTCCCATGCCGAGGCGCCCGGATGTGCTGCGGTTCATGAGGGAGGGGCAGGCGGCATGAAACAGGCCTTGGTGACAGGTGGAACACGCGGCATCGGCTTCGGGGTCGTTGAGACGCTGCTGGACGAAGGCTGGGCGGTCACCGCAACCGGTGTTTCGGACGCCGAGGTTGCCGCATGCCCGGTGCATGAGAACCTCACCGCCGTCGCGCTTGATGTCACCGATGACGGCCAGATCGCGGACCTTGTCGGCACGCATGACAGGCTCGACGGCCTGGTCAATTGTGCAGGGATCCTGCTGCGCGAAGCGGAATATGAAATCGAGACTTTCAGCAAGGTGATCGACGTCAACCTGACCGGCACGATGCGCATGTGTCTGGCCGCAAAGCCGCTTCTGGAGCGCTCGGATGGCGCGATCGTCAACACGGCCTCGATGCTCAGCTATTTCGGCGGCCCGCTGGTGCCCGCCTATTCCGCCTCCAAGGGCGGCGTTGCGCAACTGACCAAGGCGCTCGCCGCGAAATGGGCGGAAGACGGCATCAGGGTCAATGCGGTCGCCCCCGGATGGATCGAGACGGAAATGACCGCCGGCCTGAGGCAGCAAACCGAGCGCGAACGCACGATCCTTGCCCGAACGCCGCTCGGCCGCTGGGGGCAGCCGCGGGAAGTCGGCGCGCTGGTCGCCTGGCTGCTGAGCAGCAAGGCAAACTTCGTGACCGGTGCGGTCTACCCGGTGGATGGCGGCTATTCCGCTGTCTGACAGGAACAGGGAAAGAGGAGAGGAACTTAAATGCCCCTGGACGCAAAGGACGAGAACCCGCGGATCCCCTATCAGCTGCCGTTTCCCAAGGACGCGCAGGCCGAGATCGTGGTGCCTTCGGCAATCCCGGAGGATGAGCGCGTCTGGGTGCCCCAGACGGAAAACGTCTGGTTCCGCCCGCTCTGCCTCAACAGGAGCCAGGGCTACTGGGTCAATCTCTTGCGGGTGCGCAAGTCCGGCGTCCTGTCGCGCCACCGCCACCCCAACCCGGTGCATGGCTATGTCATCAAGGGGCGCTGGCATTATCTGGAACATGACTGGGTCGCCGAGGCCGGCGGCTATGTCTATGAGCCCCCGGGCGAAACCCACACGCTTGTCGTGCCGGACGATGTCGAGGAGATGATCACCCTCTTCCAGGTGAACGGCATCATGTATTACGTCGACCCCTACGGCAAACCGCTCGGCTATGAAGACGTCTTCACCAAGATCGACATGTGCCGCCAGCACTACGCCGAGGTCGGCCTGGGTGAGGACTACGTGGATCAGTTCTTGCGATGAGGGGTGGATCGCACAGCTGACGCGGCGCCGGGCGTTGAACTTGAACGGCGACACATGCTGGCGAAGGGATCAGAACGGTGCTTGTAAGGGCCGTCAGGTCTCTGCGGAGACCATGCGCGCACCGTAAGGCCCATGTCCTCGGTACAAACGGTTACCTATGTCTCCGGGTCGGACACACTGTGAGATGGCGCACCCGAGAGGATTCGAACCTCTGGCCTCTGCCTTCGGAGGGCAGCGCTCTATCCAGCTGAGCTACGGGTGCTTACCGGCGCAGGAAGCATCTGCGCGGTGGATAGAGCGTTCTGATACAAGATCCGCTTCGTGCGAGCAACGGCTTTTTGGAGAATCCGACAAGATATAGTGAGGCATGGGCCGGCTCGGGTGCGCCGCGGCATGCGGCTTTGTCCAAGCTGACCGGGTTGGTCCCGATTTGCCGAGGTTTGCCCGAAACTCTGCGATCTCGCGCAGACCCGCGCTGGCTGACGCAGAAATATCGTCTGGGGCAGCGTGCCATGTGATAGGAACGGCGCGCCCGTGCGTATAGGAGGCATGACCGTTTCAAAAACCCGGGCGCAGATGACGACGACAACCGGCTGCCGGCATCTCATTCTCATTCTGGGCGACCAGCTGTCGCCTTCCATTTCCAGCCTGCGCGGTGCCGACAGGGGCCTCGACCGCATTTTGATGGTGGAGGTGCAGGAAGAGACGACCTATGTCCGCCACCACAAGAAGAAAATTGCCTTTGTCTTGTCGGCCATGCGCCATTTTGCGCAGGAGCTGCGCGACGACGGCTGGCAGGTCGATTATGTCAAGCTGGATGAGGAGGCCAATACGGGCAGTTTCCGCGGTGAGATTGAACGGGCCTGTGCGGTGAACGGGCCGGAGAGGATCGTCGTTACCGAGCCGGGCGAGTGGCGGGTGCGCGCGGACATGGCCTCCTGGCAGGCGCAGACGGGCGTCCCGGTCGAGCTGCGCGAAGACACGCGGTTCATTGTCTCCGAGGCGGGCTTCCGGGCCTGGGCGGCGGGGCGCAGGCAATTGCGGATGGAACACTTCTACCGGGAAATGCGCCTGAAGACAGGTCTTCTGATGGAGGACGGCAAGCCGGCCGGCGGCAAATGGAACTATGATGCCGACAATCGCAAGCCCGCGCGCGGTGACCTGTTCATGCCGCAGCCGGCGCATTTTTCGCCGGACGGGATCACCCGTGAGGTCCTGGAGCTCGTCGGGGCGCGTTTCGGCGCGCATATCGGCACCCTTGAGCCATTCTGGTTCGCGGTCACAAGGCGCGACGCCGAGGCCGCCTTCGATCATTTTCTGGACGAGGCACTCGCCGATTTCGGCACCTATCAGGACGCGATGCTGACCGGTGAGAAATTTCTCTATCACTCGGTCATCTCCACCTATCTCAATGCCGGGCTTCTGGACCCGCTCGATCTCTGCCGCAAGGTCGAAGCGGCGTGGAGAGAAGGCAAGGCGCCCCTGAACGCCGCCGAAGGATACATTCGCCAGATCCTCGGCTGGCGGGAATATGTGCGCGGCATCTACTGGCTGAAGATGCCGGACTATGCCGCCGCGAACGCGTTCGGCGCTTCACGCCCGTTGCCCGGTTTCTACTGGACAGGCGAGACCGACATGCGCTGCCTCTCCGAAGCGATCGGCCAGACGATCGGGGAAGCCTACGCGCATCATATTCAGCGCCTCATGATCACGGGTAACTTTGCGCTGCTGGCCGGCATTGAACCGCACGAGGTGCACGAATGGTACCTGGCGGTCTATTCAGACGCCTATGAATGGGTTGAACTTCCCAACACGCTCGGCATGAGCCAGTTTGCCGACGGCGGGCTGCTTGCGTCCAAGCCGTATGTGTCCAGCGGCAACTACATCAACAAGATGTCGGATCATTGCGAAACCTGTTCCTATGATGTCCGCCAGAAGACCGGTGAGAACGCCTGTCCCTTCAATGCGCTCTACTGGGACTTTCTGGAACGCAATCACGATGTCCTGAAAGGCAATCCCCGGCTGGGACAGCCCTATGCCACCTGGACCAGGATGGCCCCGGACAAGCAGCAGGCATATCGCGAGAGCGCGGCGCGGTTTCTTCAGAAGCTCGACCGAAATGAACGTGTCTGATGCGCCGCTCTGCCCCCAACCGGCCGGGGCAGCGAGCGGATGAAAGGCCGGATGCATGCCTGTTTTGAGCGGCGGACAAAAAAAACGCGCAGCCAAAAGACTGCGCGAATAGAGTTACTGTGCACGTGGCCCCATCGACCACGGCGGCAACTCTAGCGATATCTCAATGTAATGTCATTACCGTAAAATATTTTATTTTTTGATTCACTCTAATGCGACTGATCGTTATTCATACTGAGTCGCGGACCGATATCCCGGAAACGGGAAAAGCGATTTGTCTTTCAGGCACTTGGCGCGATCTTGATGTCAGGTTCCGTGTGTTCCGGAAATGTCGGATACACGCACTTAAAGGCACGTCATTGGCATTTCTGCTTAGGATTTGCGCTATTCGGCGTGCCGGCACCGGAAACACGCACCTTCGTGATGCCCTTTTGAACGAAGCCGAGCTGCTTGGCTGCTGCAAGGGTCACATCAATCACGCGGCCTTTTGCGAACGGGCCACGATCGTTGATCCGCACCGTGACGGTCTTTCCGTTTGCCAGGTTGGTCACGTCCACCATCGTTCCGAACGGCAATGTCCGGTGTGCAGCGGTGAGACCCTGAGGGTTGGCACGCTCTCCGCTGGCCGTGGTTCCGCCCAGCTTGTACCAGGAGGCTTTTCCGCATTGCTGAAAGGCGTCGTTTGCCTGAGCGGTGGCGGGAAACAGAAGCAGTGCCGAGACAGCACTCAACGCAACGAACGGGCGCAACACCCGTGCAGAAATGGTAAACATGGCAAACCTCATCCTGTCGCCGGCAATTTTTTTTGCGAATTGAAAAGTCGGGTTTTTGGACCGTCGGCGCGTTCCCCTACGTCAAAGCGATGATCAAAATAAGGCAAATTCAGCAATTTAGGATAATACGAATAGAGAGAAGCATAAATTTGAAATAAATTTGAAAATTATTAGTAAAATTAATATTAACCATAAAATTTTTAAGATCTGTGAGTTGTTTTGCTTAGACAAATTTAACGGTTAAACTGTGGTAACAATTTTCAGGGGTGACGCACGAGTATTTCAAAAGGCGTCAATAAAGAAGACTTTGTCGAAAGGGTTGTCTGGTGCAAATCAGCCATCGGTTGGCGGCTGACCGGAAGGATCATTCCGGTCTCCCGCAGAGTAAAATATTGTCTGCTTTTCACACTTCGCTTTTGGAAGTGTTGCCCTTCGCTGCTGCCTATGTCGCAAGGGACGGTGGCATCCTGGCCTGCAACAAGGTGTTTGAAACCTCACTCCGGTCGCGGGGTCTTGCGTGTGTGCCCGCCCGGTTTCAGGACTTTGTGTCCGACGAAAGCAGTGCCCGGTTCGAGCGGGTTCTGGCGGTCGCCTTTGGTGGCCTGCCGGCGGAAATAAGCGGTGAAATACGGTTCAGGTCGGGCGCTGTTTTCTGCAGTCAGTTCATGTGTACGTCCCACGTCTTCCTGCAAAAGGGCCGTGAGGCGGTCCTGGTCCAGTTCGAGACCGGAGACGAAGGGCCGGCACGCTGGCCCGGGACCGCGCGCGCGCCGGGTGACGACGCACCCGGGCAGATCGAACCGGGCATTCGGCAGGTGTCCGACAGCAGGGTCCTTGCACATTTTCCCGACGAGATCCTCTATTTCGACGGCACTGAAAGCCATGAGGACATGGCGCTGACGCTGCTGGAAAAAACGAGCGGCGCCTTGGACCTGGAAGGCCTGACGCGGACGCTTGCAGAGGCGCGGCTGTCCCTGCCGCAGACATTGCACATTCCCGAAGCCGCAGCGCCTGTGCGCGACACGCCGCTCGGCGGGGCGCGGGTCAGCGAAGTCAGGCTGGTTGCCTTGCCGGTTGGCCGCGACGGCAGCCCGGACGGGACCGCCTGCATGGCCATCATCCGGCGAAACGTCGAAAATCCCGCGGAAATCGCGGAGAACAAGCGGCTTGCCTATGAAGATCCCCTGACGGGACTGGAAAACCGGCGCGCATTCACGCGCGCTCTGAAACGCGAACTGGAACGGATCCGCGGCGGCGGCGAGACCGGGCTCGCCGTCTATTACATCGATCTCGACGAGTTCAAGAAAGTCAATGATCTTGGAGGCCATGACGCGGGCGATGACATGTTGTTGCGAGTCGCATCCTGCCTCAAGCTGACACTCGGGGAATTGGGAACGGTCGCGCGGATCGGCGGTGATGAATTCGCGGCGATGCTGCCGGTCACGAGCCGGGAAACCGCCCATGAATATGCGGAAAAGATCCTGGAAGGCTTCGGCAGGATCAGGCTTGAAATCAAGGACCGTGTCTTCACCATCTCCGGATCTGTCGGCGTTGCCTACGCGGACGCGGCGTCGCGGTGGAAAAACACGGATGCAAACGCAATTCTTGGCCTTGCCGACACTGCCTGTCTGCGCGGCAAGAGGGGCGGCGGGCGATCGGTTCAGCTTTATGCGGACGAGACCGGCGACGCGGCAACAGACCTGGAAGAGCAGGACAACTTGCCTGAACCGGAAAGCTTCTGCGGCAAGGAACTGGTTTTATACGCCATGCCGATCGTGTCGCTGAAAGACAACGCAACCTGCGGGCACGAGGTCTTGCTGCGCCTTCAGGGCGAGCGGGCCAAGGGGCTGTCCTCGCGCGCCTGGATTTCCGCCGCCGAACGGTCGGGATTCATTGCACAGGTTGACGCATGGACCCTCGACAGGGTGCTGGACGCCGCCGAGCGCAACGCCACCAGGTCGCTCCTGACCATGAATGTCTCCGCGGAATCCGCGCGCGATCCCGGCTTCCGCGACAGCCTGCATAACCGCCTGTCGGTAAATCCGCTGCTGGCATCGCGCCTGTGCCTTGAAATCGCGGAAAAGGATTTCCTGCGGGAACCGTCAACGGTGGAATCCTTCTTCAGTTTCGTCTCCGAATTCGGGTGTCAGACGGCGATCGACGACTTTGCCGGTCACTGGCCGGTCCTGTCGCGCCTGCCCGGCATGCGGGTCGAGTGGCTGAAACTGGAAGCGGGCCTGACGCGCCAGGTGCTTCGTGAACCCGCCCGGGCAGCGATCCTGAGCGGGCTGATCGGGGCCGCGCGCAACCTCGGTATGAAAGTGATCGCGAAACACATCGAAACGCAGGCCCAGGCAGACATGCTGCGCACGCTGGACATCGAAGCGGCACAGGGGTTCCACTTCGGACGCCCGGCACCCTGGATCGAGATCCGGTCCTGACTTGTGGTGCCAGGGCACAGGTGCCGTGGCTTTATTGCCGCGAATGGTTGCCGGAAAGACCCGCTCTATCTTGGTTTCCCATAAGACATTCTTTTGTATGAGTAATTAGGTTTGTCGGATAAGGGCCCAGAAGCCGGAGAGCCCGTGTAAAAATACTGACGGTATTTGTGCAGATTTCAATCTTCGGAAAACAAGTGTATCGGTTGCAGCCGGGTTGTATCTTGAGCCAGGGCAAGCATGCCGGAAAATTTGTGCAAACATTCGGAGTTTATCGTCTCTTGCTACGAGAGGGTTACCCGTCTGGAAACGCCGTATGAGCTGTTCGCCCTTTTGAAGGAAACGGCAAATGCCCTGGGCTTCACCAACTATGCAGTGGTCTTTCTGCCGGATCGGCAGGATCGTCTGATCCGGTCAGCCTTCGTTGCGACAAATGTGTCTGCGGATCTCGTCGCGGAGTATGACCGGCGCAAATTGCTGGAAGACAGCCCGGTCATGTCGGCCTTGCGCAAAGACCGCAAACCGGTCGAATATGATGTCGAACATCTGCCATTGCAGCGGCCGGAAGAGCAAGCGGAGTTCATTAAGGAACTTTTCATAAGGCACAAGGTTCCGCGCGGGGTCTTCCTGCCGTGCTACGACAGTGTCGGACGGAAGGGCGCCATTGCGTTCATGGGCGAGCGGACGTTGCCGACAAGCGGCGAAACGGCGATGCTGCATCTCCTGTGCCATTATGCCTTCGGCCACCTGCACCTGCTTCTGTCGGCGACGCAGAACACAAAGGACCTGACACCGCGCGAGATCGAATGCGTCGAACTCGCGGCTCTGGGCAAGACCAACATTGAATGCGGGCTTATCCTGGGTGTCTCCGAAACCACGATTGCCGGGTATTTCTCCTCCATTTCCCGAAAGCTGAATGCGACGAACAAGACCCACATCGTTGCACTTGCCTATGAACGCGGACTGATCGCGCCCAAGGGCAAGGAAGCCAAAGCCCGCTTGAGAGGATCTCTTCCCGAGGGCAACCTGACCTGAACCTGTACAGCCAGTCAGGCGGAGCTATCCCGGTTGTTGCCCGTCCGGCGAAGCTGAGCACGGCTGCGGCCCGGTTGTGTGCAAACGCGCCCATGGGCCGGCCGTAACCCGTTAAGGCACCTGTCCGCAGACATGCGCGTCCGGCTCTTCTGCATTAATCGCTGCCAAATCAGCCACTTGAAGAGTGAGCCGTTTTCAAAAAAGACTCGCGAAAAGCGCGCATGTCCATGCGCTCGAGGAGGTCCATCGATCCAGATTTTCAACTTTGTCAGACATAATGTTTACAATGTCAGACAAAGTGATAAGCTTCATCCAGAC
>JBCBUA010000231.1:0-9225 GCA_039818365.1 Pseudomonadota bacterium | reverse complement strand
GGACAGCAGTGGGTCACGCCATGCATGACGTTGGGAGATCAGGGGATCTTCCGGACGCGATTCATCCGACACCGCCTCATCCTGAGGTGCGAAGCGCAGCGGAGCCTCGAAGGATGGGCCGCGCGCGCAGAGCATGCCACGCATCCTTCGAGACAGGCCTGCGGCCTTCCTCAGGATGAGGTTGAGAGACGTCGGGTTGAGGCAACGGATTGCGATCAACGTGCCCTTCACGCGGCGAAGCGGAAATAGCTCATGCTGATGGAACCGTATTCATAACTCCGGTGCAGGCGTTCCACATGAGCATCTTCACCGGCAGCGCCAAAGGGGAAGAACAGCGGCAAGAGATGCTCTTCCGTCGGATGGTTGCGCCGGAAGTCCGGGGCCGCATCCAGATCCTTGAAGTACTCGATCGAGCCTGCCGTCAGGCCCTCGTCCAGCCAGTGATCGAATTTTTCGGCCCAGTCGGGGGCGCGTGACCCCTGCGGCCTGATATCGCGGAGATTGTGTGTCGTGCTGCCCGACCCGGCGATCAGGATGCCTTTTTCGCGAAGCGGCGCCACCGCTCTGCCGAGCTGGTAGATGCTTTCCGGTGTGCTGCCATTGGGCAAAGAGAGGGCCGTTACGGGAATGCGTGCCGTCGGAAAGGCGAGCGATAACGGAACCCAAGCACCGTGATCCAGCCCCCATTCGCTGTCCAGTTCGACGTCGTAGCCGGCGTCTTCAAGGAGCCGTGCCGTTTCATCGACATGGTCTTCCTCCGCGAAGGCGGGATAGGAGATCTCGTAAAGCTCCTTCGGGAACCCGCGAAAGTCATGATAGGTGCGCAAGGGGCCCGGTGCGGAAAGTTTCAGCCCGTCGGTTTCCCAGTGCGCCGACAGGATCAGGATCGCCCTCGGCTCGACGCCATGGTCGGCAAAGGACTTCAGAAACCGGTTCGCTGCCGTGTCTTCAACCGCCAGCGTCGGCGCGCCATGCGCAAAAAAAACCGGCGGGATCGTGC
Source organism: Pseudomonadota bacterium (assembly GCA_039818365.1). Lineage (GTDB taxonomy): Bacteria > Pseudomonadota > Alphaproteobacteria > Rhizobiales > Stappiaceae > Roseibium. The sequence goes on along the minus strand of JBCBUA010000231.1, from coordinate 8,225 downwards.
TCTGCGTGTCGGACATTGGGGCTCTCCATGGGCAACGGACTGTGCATCTCAGCAGAACATAAGCGGGTTCTGGCCAGGCAGAAGGTCAGTTTTTGGAGAAGGGCTGTTCCGGATTCGGGAACAATCAAGAAACCGTCCCCGCCTGGGCGGGAACGGAATTTTCAGGTTTTCAGCACTCAGCGATAGCCGACATTGATCAGCTGAACCCGCCGGTTGATGCCCGCATCCGGCTTGGACGGATCGCGCAGCTGCTCCTCTCCAAGTCCGACGGCCTCCAGATATTCGCCAGGAACCCGGAACGTCGTCACAAGCGCGTCGCGCACCGATTTGGCCCGTTTGATGGACAATTCGAGATTGAAGTCGCGCGGCCCGTCTGCGCTCGTGTGACCGACGACAAAGAAGGTCTGGCCCTGCAGATACGGTGTGTGCAGCGCATCGGCGATCAGCCCGATGGTTTCATAGGATTCGGGCCGGATGCGTGCCGAATTGATGTCGAACGTGATCTCCACGTTGAACTGACGCAGCGAGGCAAGCTTGTCCCAGAGCGGCAGATTGCCCGGCGAGTTTGCGCCCGGGTATTTCTGGATGTTTTCGAACGCGGCCTTCTGCAGTTCATCCGCACTGACATCGACCTTCTGCTGGGCTCCTTGCAGCGAGTTGATGATTTCGTTGCGGTTGAGCTGGGTCTGGGCGCTGGCCCCGGAGACGCAAACGGCAAGAACTGCGGCCGAGAGACCGGCGAATAGAAACTTTTTCATGAATTATCTCCCGGATGCGCTTAGCGGTAGCCAGCCAGATCAATGGCGGTGTTGCATTTGTTGCTCACGGAACGCTGCGCCTTCAAGAGGCAGCGCAGAATGTGACCGGCACCCGGCTTGACGCCCTTGCAGCGCTGGGCGGCATCACGCTGGCAGATCTTCGGCGCAGCAGCCTGTGCGGCAAGGCGTTCCTGGATCAGCGTCGCGACGACCGCGCGGTCCGCATTGCATTTCTGGGACACCTTGGCCTGGTTCTGGTCCAGGCACTGGCCAATGCCATTGTTGGCAAGGGTTGCGGATTTGCAGTACTTGTTGATGTCGGCTCCGCAGCTTGCCGACAGGATCTTGATGGCTTCGGCGAAGCCGACCGTCTGGGCGAAAGCCGCCGGTGTGGACACAAGCAGGATACCTGTGGCGAACGCAAAAATCATACGTCTCATGTTGCAAATCTCCCAACCTTGGCAACACTACGATGGGCCAAAGTGTTTCAGGACATTGCCTAAACTTCAAGACGTTAGCCAAAAATATTGAGTTGTAAATCAAGCCATTGCTATTCTTGACAAGTCACATCAAATATCGCCCCTCCCGGGCAGCGCGAACAAGGATCCCGAAGATGCAAGTGACACTGGAACTCAAACAGCTTGACCATGCCAGGGGCCTGCCGTTGCCCGCCTACCAGTCGGATCTTGCGGCCGGTCTTGACCTTATCGCGGCGGTTGACACCCCGGTTCAGCTGGCACCGGGAGCGCGCGCCCTCGTTCCGACCGGGCTTGCCATGGCGCTGCCGGCAGGCTTTGAAGCCCAGGTCCGGCCACGGTCGGGTCTTGCAGCCAAACACGGCCTTACCGTTCTGAACACGCCCGGGACGATCGACGCGGATTACCGGGGCGAGGTGAAAGTCATCCTGATCAATCTCGGGGATGCGCCTTTCGAGATTGTCCGCGGCGAGAGGATTGCCCAGATGGTGATTGCGCCGGTCCTCCAGGCCGTCATAACCGAGGTCGAGACGCTTTCCGAAACGCAGCGCGGGGCCGGCGGCTTCGGATCGACCGGACGCGCGTGACGGCGAGCCGCAAAATGACCCCGAAACTCGTGATTTTTGATTGTGACGGCGTACTGGTGGATACCGAACGCCTCACCAACCGGACAATGGCGGAGCTTCTGACCGACTGCGGCTATCCGATCACAGGTCCGGAATGCCAGAGACGGTTCATGGGCCGGACGCTTGAAGCCGTGCAGGAGATCGTCGAACAGGAGCTTGGCAGAAAACTACCCACCGATTGGCTCCAGCAGCTCCGGGCCCGCGATATTGAAAGCTTCAAGGCGGGTGTCGCGCCCATACCCGGCGTCTCCGATGTAATGGACCAGCTCGACCAGCGCGGCATCCCCTACTGTGTCGGATCGTCTGGAAAATATGAAAAAATGCATTCGACGCTCGGCAGTGCCGGGTTGCTGCCGCGGCTGAAGGACAGGCTCTATTCCTCGCAGGATTGCGAGAAAGGCAAACCTGCGCCGGATGTTTTCCTGCTCGCGGCAAAATCCATGGGTCATCGCCCGGCAGACTGCGTGGTGATCGAGGACAGCCTGCCCGGCGTGATGGCGGCAAGAGCGGCAGGGATGCGGGTCTTTGCCTATGTTGATGACCCTGTCTGCGACCGCGAGGCGCTTGCTGCTGCCGGCGCGGTTCTCATCGAGCGCATGGATCAGCTCCCGGATTTGCTGTTTGGTAAGGTCTGACATGTCCGGCTCGATGCAACGGGCCACGCCAAGATTTAGGGATGACCGATTGCCGAAAAGCGAATAGGACGGAGGTAAGGACAACGAAAAGTCCGGCCAGGGAGAGGCTTCATGACGAGAAAAACACACGGGCGCGGCAAAATTTATTCGTCGATCACCGACACGATCGGGGACACGCCGCTTGTCCGGCTGGACCGGCTTGCGAAAGCGCATGATGTCAGGGGCAACCTTCTTGCCAAGCTGGAGTTCTTCAATCCGATTGCCAGTGTCAAGGACCGGATCGGCGTTGCCATGATCGAGGCGATGGAACAGGACGGACATATCTCCCCAGACAGATCGACGCTTATCGAGCCGACATCGGGTAACACCGGCATCGCGCTCGCCTTCGTGGCGGCGGCCAAGGGATACAGGCTGATCCTCGTGATGCCGGAGACCATGTCCGTGGAACGGCGGAAGATGCTCAAGATTCTGGGTGCGGAACTGGAGCTGACCGACGGGCCGCTGGGCATGAAAGGCGCGATCGCCCGCGCGCAGGAACTGCTCGGTGAGATCGACGGCGCGGTGATGCCGCAACAGTTCAACAATCCCGCCAATCCGGAGATCCACCGCAACACGACCGCTGAGGAGATCTGGAACGACACTGACGGCAGGATCGATGTGTTTGTTTCGGGGATCGGCACCGGCGGCACGATCACGGGCGTTTCGGACGTCCTCAAGGCACGGAAGCCGGACTTGCACGTGGTTGCGGTCGAGCCCTCCGACAGCCCGATCCTGTCCGGCGGAGAGCCTGGCCCGCACAAGATCCAGGGCATCGGTGCCGGGTTCGTGCCCGGGGTGCTTGACACCGGGGCCTATGACACGGTCTGCACCGTCTCCAACGAGGACGCCTTTGCCATGGCGCGGGACGTGGCGCGAACCGAGGGTATTCCCGTCGGCATTTCATCCGGGGCGGCGCTGACCGCGGCAATCAGGATCGGCCAGGACGCGGGCATGGACGGCAAGACCATCGTCGTCATCATCCCGTCTTTCGCCGAACGCTACCTCTCCACAGCGCTGTTTGAAGGGCTCTGAGTTTCCAGGCGCCTCAGATCAACGAAAAGAAGACGAGGGGCGCGCCCTCGCCTTCCAGGTCAGGTACCCGTCGATACCGGAGCACACGGACGGTCCTTTACGAGAGGTGATGGACCTCTTGAAGGCCGTAGACCGGTGTGTCGAGGCCCTCCATCCGCGCTTTCAGCTGGAGTGACAGGAACTGCGAATAGTGCCGTGACTGGTGCAGGTTGCCGCCGTGGAACCACAGCGCCTGTTGCTGGGTCGGTTTCCACATGTTGCGCTGCTCGCCTTCCCAGGGACCGGGATCCTTGGTCGTGTCCGAGCCAAGACCCCAGACCTTTCCGACCCTGTCGGCCATGTCCTGGCCCATCAGATCGGCAACCCAGCCGTTCATCGAGCCATAGCCGGTCGCATAAACGATAACGTCCGCCTCCAGCTTGCTGCCGTCATCCAGCACCACGCCGTCTTCCACGACTTCGGTGACCTGGCCGTGCTTCAGCTTGATGTCACCGTCGATGATGAGCTGGCTTGCACCGATATCGATGTAATACCCGGAGCCGCGGCGCAGGTATTTCATGAAGAGGCCGCTGTCGTCGTCGCCCCAGTCCAGCCAGAAACCGGCTTTTTCGAGCCCGTCATAGAAATCCGCGTCGCGTTTCTTCATTTCCGCATAAGCGGGGATCTGGAACTGATGAAGAATGCGGTAAGGCAGCGAGGCAAAGATGAGATCCGCCTTTTCCGTCGTCATGCCGGCGTTGACCGCCTCTTCGGAATAGAGCGCGCCGAGCCCGACATCCATCAGCGTGTCGGAGCGCACGATATGCGTCGAGGACCGCTGGACCATCGTGACATCCACATCGTTTTCCCAGAGCGCGGCGCAGATGTCGTGGGCGGAATTGTTCGAACCGACAACGACGGCCTTCTTGCCGCGATAGGCGTCGGGGCCCGGGTGCCTGGAGGAATGGTGCTGGTCGCCCTGGAACTTCGCCATGCCGGGAAATGCCGGAACATTTGCCTTGCCGGACATGCCGGTTGCCATGACAAGCTGTTTCGGACGCAGGACAACTTCCTCACCGTCCCGGTCGACGACAATCGTCCATTCGCCGGTGGCGTCGTCATACTTGGCGGACTTGGCGACGGACCGGGTCCAGTAATTCAGCTCCATGACCTTGGTGTACATTTCAAGCCAGTCGCCGATCTTGTCCTTGGGGCTGAAGATCGGCCAGTTTTCAGGAAACTTGATGTAGGGCAGGTGGTCGTACCAGACCGGATCGTGGAGGCACAGGGACTTGTACCGGTTGCGCCAGCTGTCGCCGGGGCGGTCGTTCTTTTCCACGATGATGGTCGGAACACCAAGCTGACGCAGGCGCGCCCCGAGAGCGATGCCGCCCTGGCCGCCGCCGATGATCACGCAGTAGGGCTGCCTGGTGTAACCCAGCTCCGCGTCTTCCTTCTCGCGCTCCTCCTTCCAGGTGGTGCGATGCTTGCCGGCGCCGTGTTTCGCGCCGAGCGGCCGCTGGAATCCCTTCGGTTCCTCGTGGCCCTTGAGTTCCACCATGGTTGTCAGCAACGTCCAGATCTTGTCATCCTTCAACCGGATCAGGCCGAAACAACGCGCCAGTTTCGTCTCGAACTGGATCCATGCCGTGATCACGCCGCCTTCCTCGGTCGGAACCTCCCCTTCGGCCAGCGTCCAGTTGCTCGGGCTGATCGCGCCGAGCTGGCTGGTCAGCATGTCCCGGACCTGGTCCTTTCCCTCGACGGTCTTGAGGTTCCAGGTGAAGGCTACGAGATCCCGCCAGTAACAGTCATCCTGAAACAGGCTAACCGCCGCATCGACATCGCCGCTTGCCAGCGCATCGCCGAAAGATTTGAGAAAGGTTTCGGTCTGGTGAACCAATGGTGTGTCTAGCATTTCATTCCTCCCGTTCATTCATGGAGGCAAGAATTGCAGAGCCGACAGGGTTTGCGCCACGGCGCACCTGTCAGTTTGGCCGAGGACGTGTCACAAAACCGGTTTGTTGTTGCGCGCGCAACAAGGCGCAACGCGACAAGATCGGTGAGGGGCGTGCTGAAGGCTCTCAGTTCGGACGGGCGAGCCCGGCCTTGCGCATCCGGCGCAGCACCGTCGACCTGTTTACTCCGAGCCGCCGCGCGACCAGCGACATGTTGCCTCCGCAAGCCTCAAGCAGGGCTTCGAGATCGTCTGCCGGATCGGGTGTCGTGTGCCCGGACATGGCCGGCGGCGGCAGGTCCGGCAGATCGATCACGGACCCGTCCGTCAACGCCATCGCAACCTCGAGCGTGGTGGAAAGCTCCCGGATGTTTCCTGGCCAGTGGCGGCTGTTGAGTTCGGCCCGCGCGGCGGGCGACAGCCGGAAATCCTTCGGCGAACGCCGCAGCAGACGGTCCGTGAGCCAGTCGAAATCCTTGCGGTGTCTTAACGGCGGGACGGAAATCAACGCACCGGCAAGCCTGAAATAGAGTTCGGGCCTGATCGCCTTGAGACCGTCCGGATTGCTTTCGTCCTGGCGCGCCGTGGCAACGACCCTCAGATCGCTGCGCGCCTCCAGAAGAGCCAGCAAGACGGCCTGACCATCTTCGTCCAGGCGTTCGATACCGCGCAGAAACAGCGTTCCCGCCGCGCCGTCCGCGATCGCATCGATCTTCTCCTTGCGCAGATCGGAGCAGCAGAGCGTGTGAAAGGAGCGGTTCGCCGGTCCAAGAACATGAACGGCCCTTGCAAGGGTTTCCTTGCCTGTCCCTGTTTCGCCGGAGAGCAGGATCGGGACCTGTGTCGCAGCCAGCTTTTCCACCTTTCCGGCCAGCTGGATCAGGGCCGGGTCGGGACCGCAGAAACTGCGCAAGGGACCGGACAGGGCCCCGATTGCAAGCGGCCTCGAAACGCGGGATGTCTGCGGCGCGATTGCGTGACCGTAAAGCCCGCGGCCATCGCGCAGCCTGAGCACCCGCTCCTCGGTGGGCCGTCCGCGCATGAATTCCGGCAGATCGTCGATCTCCAGATCCATGTGCATGTCGATGCGGCTGCCGATGAGCTTGGACGCATCTCCAGGCGCGAGAAAGTCCAGCGCGCCTCGGGTCATGCCGGTAATGTGGCCGCCTTCGTCGAGTGCGACGGCCGCTTCGGGATCGACTTCCAGAAACTCCGAAGATGTCGAGAACCGCAGGACCCATTCGCGGCGGGTCATGGCCATCAGGTTGGCCATTTCCACACGGCGGGCGGATGCTTTCACGAGGTTCATCGCCAGGTTCTGGCTCGATTTGGGGCTGGGCGAGCGCAAAAGCGAAATATCCAGCACCGCGGCAAGCTTGCCGCTTGTGTCGAAAATCGGTGCGGCGGTGCAGGACAGGGGCGTGTGTGACAGTCCGAAATGATCGCCCTGGTGAATGGTGACCGCTTCGCCGGTCACGATGCAGGAGCCGACGCCGCAGGTGCCGGCGAGGTCTTCGGACCAGTCGGACCCGAGATAAAGACCGGCGCGGCGGAGTTCTTCCTCGAACCGGAGATCGCCGAAAAAATCGACACTGATGCCCTTTGCGTCCGCCAGAAGCAGGACGTAATTGTGGCCGGCGACCTGTTTGAACAGGGTCTGGAGGCCGGAGCGCGCCGTCGCGATCAGGCGTTCGGACTGTTCCTGGTGTTCTTTCAGCTGCTGCTCGGTGACCACATGCGGCCCGTCCGGCCGCGTTGGGTCCATGCCATAGGTCTGGACACAGCGCCTCCAGCTTTCCGACACAAGCTCATCCCTGCCGGTCTCCTGTCCTTTCAGGACCCGGTCGATTTCGCTGACATGTTCTGCGTCGCGCATGCCATCCTCCCTTGGCATTGCGTCTAACGATAGCGCGACAGATGGCGGGCGCACAACATGTGCGAAAGTGCCGGTCGAAGGAGAGCAGCGAATGCCGCCAGTTCGCCAACGCGAATTCAGGGGATCGGCTTTTCCATGCGGGTCGCGGAGGAAAACCCGAAAACGTGTTTCAAAACGCCTGTGTGTTCCTCTGAAACGGCGCGAAAACCCACGCGTTCATAAAGCGACCGCGCCCGGACATTCCGGTCGATGACATCAAGACGGACCCGGTTCAGACCGTCTTCGGCGGCTTTTCTGAATATCGCCTGCAACAGTGCGGTCCCGACTCCCTTGCCGCGCGCCGCCTCGCTCACGAAAATTCCATCCATCAACAGGGAACCGGGTTCCGGCTCGCGTTCGAGCAGGTCCAGCAGCACCGCGCGCCAGAGCCCGCCGAAAAGACCATAAACCTCTGTCATCCGGGCAAGCGTACCGGCAACGAAAGCGCCGTCATTGGTCTTGAAACCCGCCAGACCAAGAAGCGCACCATCATGCGAGACCGCGCTGAGGGCAAACGCGGGATCGAGTGCGTCTTCAAGGAAAGCCAGGGCCCTTGTCTCCGGCGCCATGATCTTTTCCAGCTTTCCGCGGAACGCGGACCAGAACAGCCTGGCCGAGGCGGGGCGCTGCCCGTCCGGAAAACCCGTTTGAACCTTGAAGTCGAGAGGCATGACGCCGGTCAGCGAATCCAGACCGCCGTGCCGGTGGCGCTGACCATGAGCATCGATCCGTTCTGGCCGACCGTCTCGTAATCGAGATCCACCCCGATGACCGCATTTGCGCCCATGGCCTGGGCCTGCTGGCACAT
>JBCBUA010000230.1:5723-9308 GCA_039818365.1 Pseudomonadota bacterium | reverse complement strand
ATTGAGATCGACCAGGGAAAACACCAGCCGTTGCAGTGAAACATCGGCAGTGTCCAAAGATAGACCGGATGTTTCGCCATCGACGCGGTGATCACGTTGGCCTGTGCAAGCAGATACGCACCCCGGTGGTGATAGACAACCCCCTTCGGATTGCCAGTCGTTCCGGACGTGTAGTTGAGCGTAATCGCGTCCCATTCGTCGTCCGGCAGCGACCAGTCATATTCCGGGTCTCCCGATTGCACGAAGTCTTCGTAGTCCAGTGTTCCCAGACGCTCGCCGTCTTGCGGAAATTCCGGGTCGGAGTAATCGATGACCACCGGTTTGACGGTGGCAATCGAGAGGGCTTCCTTCATGACGGCTGCATATTCGCGGTCCGTGATCAGAACCTTGCAGTCGGCATGGTCCAGTTGAAACGCAATGATGGCCGCGTCCAGCCGCGTGTTCATCGAATGCAGCACCGCCCTGGTCATCGGGACGCCGTAATGGGCCTCGAGCATCGGCGGGACGTTGGAGAGCATCACGCTGACCGTGTCGTTCTTGCCGATGCCAAGTTTCGACAGGGACGAAGCAAGCTGGCGCGCGCGGCGGTAGAAGGTCCGGTAATCCGTCCGCTGCTTGCCATGAACGATAGCGATCTTTTCCGGAAAGACGTCGGCCGCGCGTGCCAGAAAACTGAGCGGGCTCAGCGCGGCGAAGTTTGCGGTGTTCTTGTCGAGCCCCTGTTCGAAGGGGCTGAGGCCGGCATCCATAACTATCCTCCCAGCTATTTTGCTGTTTTGACTATCAAATCCGGAAACGCCGTTTCGCGCAATCTCCCGTTTGAGTTGGAAGCGAGCTAGGGTACGGACTCATAAAAGAAGTCAATTTGGTTTGTATCGTTTTGACCAGCTGCGAGAAGCGAAAGCGCAGGAAATGCGGTTCATTTTCAAGCCTTTCGCAACGTGGCAGATGGCCAAAAGGGCCAAATCGGCTTCATTCATGGGTCCTCACCCTAGGCGAACAGGTTCGTAAGACCATCAAAGGTCAGCTTGGCGCCGATCAGGCCCATGAACACGTAGATGAGTTTGTAGAACGTGTCGGCATTGATGATCTTGATCAGACGCACGCCCGCAAGGGTCGCGACCAGGGCCAGCGGCATGAGTACGGCCGATGTGGCCAGGTTCGTCGTGTCGAACTGTCCGAGAAAGAAATAGGGGACCACCTTGATGGCGTTGACTGTCGCGAAGAAGATCACAGCCGTACCCGCAAACAGCAGCTTCGGCATCCGGAGCGGGACCGTGTACATCTGATACGGTGGCCCGCCGGTGTGGCTGATGAAGCTGGTGAACCCGGCGACGCCGCCCCAGAAGAAACCCCAGACCGGCTTGTGCCCGCTTGCCGTTTCCTGCTTGCGCCGCTTGAAAACATAGTCTGCAACAAAGGCCAGTGAGGTCACGCCCACCAGGAGCGTGATGAAATTGTCGTTGACCCAGGCCGCCGCAGCCCAGCCGACGACGATGCCGACGACGGCGGCGGGCAGCATGATCGCGAGGCAGGTCCAGTCCGCTCGGCCCCGGTAGGCGAGCAGCGCGACGACGTCCATCAAGAGGAGGATCGGCAACATGATCCCGGCCGCCTGGATGGGAGAGATCACCAGGGTCAGGATCGGAACCGCCAGCATCGCCAGCGTGCCGCCGAAGCCGCCCTTGGAGAGGCCAACAAGGATGACGGCTGGAAACGCGGCGATATAGAACCAGGGATCGGCAATGGGGAGCATTTGATGGAAAGACTGTCTCGGTGACTGGATCGGAGGCCGGAAACAAGCACGCCTGAGAGATTACGTAAAGACCCGACCACCTAATTGCTTACGCCAGCACACTTGCATTTCCGCATTGTCTTACAGCAGTGTAGTCACAAATTGCCGAGGCGGCTGTTTGGGAGGATTTGACATGGCAAGCCGGTATCACGAGGTCTACCAGAACTGGAAAGACGATCCGCAGGGGTTCTGGAAGGCGGCGGCCGCCGAAATCGACTGGATTTCCACTACGGACAAGGTGTTCGACCCGGACCAGGGACAGTACGGAAGATGGTACCCGGATTGGGAGTGCAACACCTGTTACAACTGTCTCGACAGGCACGTGCAACGCGGACGGCCCGGCCAACCCGCGCTGATCTATGACAGCCCGATCACCGGCAGACAGGCAACCTACACATTCGAGGAACTGCTCGACGAGGTCGAGGCCTTCTCAGCCGTCCTTGCCGACAAGGGACTGACCAAGGGCGACCGCGCCATCATCTACATGCCGATGATCCCGCAGGCGGTAATGGCCATGCTCGCCTGTGCACGCCTTGGCGTCATACATTCCGTCGTCTTCGGCGGGTTTGCGGCCAACGAGCTGGCGACACGGATCGACGATGCCTCTCCCAAGGCGATCATCGCGGCGTCCTGCGGCATCGAACCCGGGCGCGTGATTGCCTACAAGCCGCTTGTCGACAAGGCGATCGAACTGTCCACTCACAAGCCGGAATCCTGTTTCGTGTTTCAGCGCGAGGAACTCGCTGCGGAGATGACAGAGGGCCGGGATCACGATCTCGGACACCTGATGGACGAAGCCAGGGCGGCGGGACGGACAGTCGCACCGGTGCCGGTCAAGGCAACGGATCCGCTTTACATCCTTTACACGTCGGGTACGACCGGGCAGCCGAAAGGGGTCGTCCGGGACAATGGCGGCCACATGGTTGCCCTGAAGTGGTCGATGAGCAATCTCTACGACATTCAGCCCGGCGAGGTGTTCTGGGCAGCATCGGATGTGGGCTGGGTCGTCGGCCACTCCTATATCTGTTACGCGCCGCTGCTGCATGGGTGCACGACGGTGCTGTTCGAAGGCAAACCGGTCGGCACGCCGGACGCGGGCGTCTTCTGGCGCGTCATCACGGAACACAACGTCGTGTCGCTGTTCACGGCACCAACCGCCTTCCGCGCGATCCGCAAGGAAGATCCTGAGGGCGCGTTCATCAAGAAACACGATCTCTCGCAATTCAGATCCCTGTTCCTTGCGGGCGAGCGGGCCGATCCGGAGACGGTCAACTGGGCGATAGATCAGCTGCAGGTGCCGGTGATCGACCACTGGTGGCAGACAGAAACGGGGTGGTGCATCGTCGGCAATCCGCTCGGTCTTGGCCAGTTGCCGGTCAAGCCGGGATCGCCGACCGTTCCGATGCCGGGCTACGACGTCCAGGTGCTCGACGATGCCGGTCATCCGCTGGGCGCGAACACGCTGGGCAATATCGTCGTGAAACTGCCGCTTCCACCAAGCGTTCTGCCGACGCTCTGGAACGCCGACCAGCGCTTCTTCGATGCCTATCTTGCCGAGTTCCCGGGCTACTACAAGACATCCGATGCCGGGATCATCGACGACGACGGCTATCTGTCGATCATGGCGCGGACCGACGACATCATCAACGTGGCCGGACACCGCCTGTCCACCGGTGGCATGGAGGAAGTTCTGGCGACCCATCCCGATGTCGCCGAATGCGCTGTCATCGGGATCGCGGACAAGCTGAAAGGGCAGCTGCCCTGCGGGTTCGTGGTGTTGAAATCGGGAG
>JBCBUA010000230.1:0-5625 GCA_039818365.1 Pseudomonadota bacterium | reverse complement strand
GTCGACCGCGAGCATGCGGATATCGAAAAAGAGCTTGTGAAACTGGTGCGCGAAAAGATCGGTCCGGTCGCGGCCTTCAAGATCGCCATCACGGTGGAGCGGCTGCCGAAGACGCGGTCCGGCAAGATCCTGCGCGGAACGATGCGCCAGATTGCTGATGGTGAAAGCTACAAGATGCCGGCGACGATCGATGATCCGGCAATCCTCGATGAGATAACTGACGCATTGAAATCACACGGGATTTCCGCCTGAGAAACGAAAGTTCCCTTACTGGAGGCCCGGATCTGCCATCGACAGCGCCGGTTTTGAGACTTATGGTCGGGCCGGCGCGCGCCCGGTTTGGGGCGGCATTCAGTCAGTAAACCGTGAGGTTTTTCGTGTCTTTGGAAAATAAGGTTGCGATCGTTACCGGTGGAGCCAGAGGGATCGGTTTCGCCATCGCCAAACGCTTTGTGAGCGACGGGGCCAAGGTGGTCGTTGCGGACATTGACGACGCGGCGGGAGAAGAGGCGGTCGAGGATCTCGGTAGCCTCGGGGATGTGACATACATCCACTGCAATGTCGGCGAGCGCCTGGACGTTCGCAACATGGTCGCCGAGACGCTCAACGGGTATGGCGATATCGATGTTCTCGTCAATAACGCCGGCATTGTCGGCGGGGCCGACTTCCTGGAACTGGAAGAAGAGGATTTCGACCGGATTCTCTCGGTCAATCTGAAGGGCGCGTTCCTGTGCTCACAGGCCGTCGCCCGGCACATGGTCGAGAAGGTTGAAAACGGCGGCGAACCCGGCTGCATCATCAACATGTCGTCCATCAACTCGGTGCTCGCGATCCCGAACCAGATTCCCTACTGCGTTTCCAAGGGCGGGGTGTCACAACTGACCAAGGTAACGGCGCTGGCGCTGGCTCCCCACGGGATCCGGGTCAATGCCATTGGACCGGGGTCGATCATGACGGATATGTTGGCCGCGGTGAACAGCGATCCGGCTGCCAAGAAACGGGTCATGTCGCGGACGCCGCTCCAGCGCATTGGCGAGCCTTCCGAAATTGCCGGTGTCGCAGCGTTTCTCGCGTCGCGCGACGCCAGTTACGTCACGGGCCAGACGATCATGGCCGATGGCGGCAGGATGCCGCTCAACTACACCGTTGCGGTTCCTGACGACGACTGAAGCGCAATTCTTGCCGCCACAGGCAACGAAGATATTTGTGCAATGGCCGCCGGCGTCTGCCGGCGGCCATTTCCTGTTCGGGGCCGGGTCTGAAATCCAGGCCGGTCAGTTGATCTCCTGAACCTTCATGACCAGTTCGGGCCAGTTGCGCTGGTTCTCGATGTCGTGTTCGAGACCCTGCTCATCGGCGATGGTGAACCGCTTGACGGCGGGTGTCTTGCTGGTTGCCTGATAGAGCCAGTAGGCTTCCGCCTTGAGTGCGTCCTGGATCGGCCGGTCGATGGATTCATAGACCATCTGCTTGCACGCGTTGATGGACTCGGCGGGGAAACTGGCGATGCGTTTTGCAAGATTGTCGACGTAGGCACCGATTTCATCGGGGTCCAGCGCCTTGTTGATCGTGCCCATTGCCTCGGCTTCATCGGCGTCGAAGTCGCGGGCGCTGAGGATGATTTCCAGGGCGCGGCCGAGGCCTGTCTGGCGTGCCATGCGCGAAGCGCCGCCGCCGCAGGGCAGGATGCCCATGCCGACTTCCATCTGCATGAACTTGAACTTGCCACGTGCGGCAAAGCGCATGTCGAGGGCAAGCGCCAATTCATGACCGCCGCCACGTGCGAACCCTTCCAGCTTGGCGATGGTCGCCTGCGGAACCTTGCTGATGCGCTCGCACACCGCCTGAAGATCCAGAAGCTGGGCTTCATCGCGGGACACGGCTTCGGTCGACATGTCCTTCAAGAGTTCCGTGTCGTAGTGGCAGACCCAGATCTCGGGGTTGGCCGACTGGAAAACGACCACCTTCGTTTCCCGGTCTCTCTCAAGCCGCATGGCCAGACTGTTCAGGTCGGCCAGCATCTCCTGACCCTGCACGTTCACGGTGCCGAAGTCGAAGGTCACCGTTGCGATTGCATTTTCCACCTTCACGTCGAAGGTTGTGAAATTGTCGTATTTCATCGAGACGATCCTTGTCCAAATAGCGATGAGTGAGTTCGTTCCCGGCAGTCTGATCCAGGACGGCTTGGCGCCAGGGAAGGACTTGGCGCGTCACGCCACAACATTTAAGTCAACTAGTTTTCGGATTTAATCCGGCAAAAACTGGTTTCAGAAAACGGGTTTTGTTATGAATAAGCGGCTTGGGTGCGCAGGGCAGCCGGATGCCGGCAACAGCCAATCGGCTCAATCCCGATCCCAGAACGCAGACAAGCGCTGAATTCAGCGGTTTCCGTGGTGAAGCTCCGAGGAACCGTCGAACGAAACCGAAAAGGGACAGAGCTGATGGATACGGATTGCATTCGGCTTTTCGTCCTCGCGGCGGACATGCTGAACATCAGCGCGGCGGGGCGCGAACTCGGATTGGCGCAGGCGGTGGCAAGTGCCCGTTTGTCCAAGCTGGAAAAGCAGGTCGGCTCCGACCTTTTGCACCGCTCGACCCGCAAGGTGTCCCTGTCGCTGGAAGGGGCCGAGTTTCTCCCCTTTGCCAGGGAGATACTCGCCCAGGAAGATGCCTTCCTTGCGGCGCAGGGCCATCACGGCGAGGAGATCAAGGGAACCTTGCGCTTCGCAGCGCCCAGTTCGTTCGCGCAGCTTTTCATAGCGCCGGTCCTTGGCGAGTTTCTCGACCGGTATCCGAAGATCGATCTTCAGCTGCGGCTCTCCGATACGCAGATGGACCTGATCGAAGGTGCGTTCGATCTGGCGCTGCGCAACTATGCGATCGAGGACAGCAGCCTGAGGGCACGCAAGCTGGCGGAGGATCGGCGCATCCTGTGCGCGGCTCCCGGCTATCTTTCAAATCACGCGGTTCCGGTGGCCCCCGATGACCTTCGCGGCCATCGTCTGCTGGTGTTCCGGGACGGTCCGCCCAGGAAACTGGAAGCGCAGGAAACCGGGGCAGCCGCGATGTTTCCCCCGCCCGGGTCTCAAAACCGGCTGGTTTTCGACGATGGTACCTGCATGCGTGTCGCGACCGTCAACGGAGCGGGGATCTCGATGAATTCGGTCTGGAGCGTCCATGAGGAAATCAGGAAAGGGAGCCTGGTTCGTGTCCTGCCGGAATACGAAGTCCGCGACGGATCCGCCATCTGGCTGGTCTATCCGCGCTCGAACGTGCTCACCGCGAAGGTCCGCGTCTTTATCGATTTCCTGATCGAGAAGATCGGCAAGCCCCCTGTCTGGGAAGCCTGAAACCCGATCTGAGCCAGGAAAGATCTTCAGGCCGGTTGCTTTTGCGTTTCCGCGCCGAACTGAAGGCGCGCAAGCTTGGCATAAAGACCGCCGGCAGCGCTCAGTTCCGCATGGGTTCCCGCTTCAACAATGCGCCCGTCTTCCATGACCACGATCCGGTCGGCCTTCAAAACGGTGGCAAGGCGATGGGCAATCACAAGCGTGGTGCGGCCTTCCATCAGCCGTTCGAGGGCTTTCTGGACCAGGTTTTCACTTTCGGCATCAAGCGCGCTGGTTGCCTCGTCCAGCAACAAAACGGGGGCGTTTCTCAAAACCGCGCGGGCAATCGCGATCCGCTGGCGCTGACCGCCGGAGAGCGTGATGCCGCGTTCGCCGACGAGGGTATCGTAGCCGTCGCTCATGTTCTCGATAAAGGGCGCGGCCAGGGCGGCGTTGGCGGCGGCAACAATTTCGTCGCGCGAGGCGTCGGGCCGGCCATAGGCGATGTTTTCGGCAACCGACGCGCCGAAGATCGCGGTGTCCTGCGGAACCAGCGCGATATGGCTGCGCAGATCCACCGGGTCGAGTTCCTGCAGCGCGACGCCGTTCAGGCGGATAACGCCTGATGTCGGGTCGTAATATCGCATGAGCAAGCTGAAGAGGGTCGATTTTCCAGCACCGGACGGGCCGACGACCGCGACGGTCTCTCCCGGGGAGACCTCAAGGGTCAGATCCCGCACCACGGGCATGGTCTCGCTGCTGCGATAGGCGAAGGAAACGTCCTGGAAGGCGATTGCACCCCGTTTTGTTTCCGGCAGCTTCGCGGGCACGGCAGGGGCCTTGATCTCGGGCTCGATCTCGAGAAGTTCCGACAGGCGTTCCGCCGCGCCGGCGGCCTGGGACAATTCTCCCCAGACTTCGGAAAGGGCGGCCAGAGACCCTGCGGCCAGGATGGAATAGAGCAGGAACTGACTGAGTTCGCCACCGGTGATCCGGCCTGCGAACACGTCGCTGGCGCCGATCCACAACACGGCGACGATGCTGGAGCCGATGACAAAAATGGCAAAGCCGGTGAGGGCGGCCCGTGCGACGATGGCCTGGCGCGCCGCTGTGAAGGCCGCCTCAACCGCGGAGGTGTAGCGGTTTGCGCTGCGCTGTTCATGAGTGAAGGCCTGTATCGTGCGAACGGAGCCCAGCATTTCACTGGCATAGGCCGACGCATCTGCAAGCGTGTCCTGGGCGAAGCGCGAGCGTTTGCGCACCTTTCTGCCGAACCCGAGCACCGGAACCAGAATGATGGGGATGGCGGCCAGCACAAAAATCGAAAGGCGCGGGCTGGTGACGACCATCATGACGGATGCGCCGGCAAACATGATCAGGTTGCGCATGGCGAGCGACGCGCTTGCGCCGAAGGCGGCCTTGATCTGGGTGGTGTCGGCCGTCAGGCGTGACAGGATTTCACCGGATTTCGCGCTGTCGTAAAAGGATGGGCTCAGGCGGGTCATATGGTCGAAGACGTCCGACCTGACCTCGGCGACGACACGCTCACCGAGCCACATCACCAGGAAATACCGGATGGAGCTTGCCGTCGCCAGCGCGCAGACGACACCGATCAGGACGGCAAAATAGGAATTGACCAGGGCGGGATCGTCTGCCCCGAAGCCGTAGTCGATCATCCGGCGAACGGCAGCCGGAAGCACAAGCGTGATCACGGCGGCCGAGAACAGAGCCGCAATGGCGGCTGCCACCATACCCCTGTGCTTGGTGAGATAAGGCAAAAGGCGCGTGAGAGGCCTCAGCGAGCGCCGGGCTCTTTTCTCGTTTTCCTCAAGCTCTGATGCAATCGCGTCCGCCAACCGGCTTCTCCTCCTTGCCTGCGCCATCCGGCGCGGCCCACCCTGTCTTTAGCATGTTCTTTCGCGCGTACAATGCCTGTTACATTGATGCGCGCCACGCAATTCGCCGCAAAGCCGGGCCGGCGTCCTTGATCAAAGCCAAAGCCCGAATACAGGAATTTGCCTCTTGTCTTGCCTGCCGCCTTGGGGTATATCCCCGCCTCAGTTTCTGAGGGCGGCGTCCGCATCCGGATCGGCGGCCCTTTATCTCGTTTTGCGCCGGCAGGTGACGCTTTCCCGAATAAGCACGCCTTGGCGCCTGAAAGGACCGGTCATGAAAGCGGATATTCATCCCGACTACCACACCATCAAGGTCGTCATGACCGATGGTACCGAATTTACCACCCGCTCCACGTATGGTGCGGAAGGCGACACGCTTCAGCTGGACATCGACCCGACGT
>JBCBUA010000229.1:0-9324 GCA_039818365.1 Pseudomonadota bacterium | reverse complement strand
CCACTTCCGGATTTTGACGTCGAACCGCGTTCGCAAAGACGCCAGGAGGTCGCCCACTTCACGTCCGGCGGACAAACCCAGGACAGACGTGAACAGGGTCAAGAGGGCGGAGAACTGGGTGATGCGCTGGTCAGAACGGCCCTGTCCGTCGAACCGCGCGACGGGCGGCTTTGTGTATTCATGCCACCGGTCGAGCGCCTCGAAGACTATCTGGAACTGATTGCCGTTGCCGAAGCTGCCGCGGCGGACCTGAACCTACCCGTCCATATCGAAGGCTACCCGCCGCCGCCCGATCCGCGCATGAACGTCATCCGTGTCGCACCGGACCCGGGCGTCATCGAAGTCAACATTCATCCGGCCGGCAGCTGGAAGGAGTGTGTTGCCATCACCGAAGGTGTCTACGAGGAAGCAAGACAGAGCCGCCTCGGTGCCGACAAGTTCATGATTGACGGCAAGCATACCGGCACCGGCGGCGGCAACCACGTGGTGATCGGTGGCGCGACGCCGCTCGACAGCCCGTTCCTCCGGCGTCCCGACCTGCTCAGAAGCCTCGTGCTCCACTGGCAGCGCCACCCGAGCCTGTCCTATCTCTTTTCCGGTCTCTTTATCGGGCCGACCTCGCAGGCCCCGCGCGTGGACGAGGCCCGGCACGACGGGCTCTACGAGCTGGAGGTCGCCCTGTCCCAGATCCACCGTCCCGGCGAAGGCGACGCCCCGTTTCCCTGGCTTCTCGACCGGCTGCTGCGCAACCTTTTGGTTGATGTCACCGGCAACACCCACCGGGCTGAAATCTGCATCGACAAGCTCTATTCCCCCGATGGCCCGACGGGCCGCCTCGGCCTTGTCGAGTTCAGGGGTTTTGAAATGCCGCCGGATCCGCGCATGAGCCTGGCGCAGCAACTGCTGCTGCGCGCGCTGGTCGCCCGGCTGTGGCAGCACCCGCTCTCAGGCAATCTCACGCGATGGGGCACCACGCTGCACGACCGCTTCATGCTGCCGCATTTCGTGTGGGCGGACTTCATGGATGTGCTCCGCGATCTTGAGCACCACGGCTTTGCGATGCGTCCGGAATGGTTCGAGGCCCAATGCGAATTCCGCTTTCCCTTCTGCGGGGAAATCGAGGTTGAGGGCGTCCAGCTTGAACTGCGTCAGGCACTGGAGCCCTGGCACGTTCTCGGCGAGACCGGAGCAATCGGGGGCACCGTCCGCTACACGGACAGCTCAACGGAGCGGCTTCAGGTCAAGCTGTCGGCGAGCGACCAGGAACGCTACGCCGTAACCTGCAATCGCAGGCTGATCCCGCTCACGAAAACGGAGACCAACGGCATTGCGGTTGGCGGCGTCCGCTACAAGGCCTGGCAGCCGGCCATGGCGCTCCACCCCGTTCATCCGGTCGATGCGCCGCTGACATTCGATATTTTCGATCGCTGGAGCGGACGTGCCATCGGCGGCTGCGTCTATCATGTCGCGCACCCGGGCGGCCGCAACTATGACACGTTCCCCGTCAACGGAAACGAGGCGGAAGCCCGCCGGCTCTCGCGCTTCGAGCCGCACGGGCACACACCCGGGCTGTACACGCCGCAAACAGAACACCCGCACCCGGAGTTTCCTTTGACCTTGGACCTCAGACGCCCTGTGGGTGTATAAGGCTCTTTCGGCTTTGAAAGGCCCGGCATGGGAATCACGGAATGAGTTTGGACGAAACGGCAGAAAGCGGCGGCCAGGGATACGGTTTGTTGAAATCCTACCGGCCGTTTCCGGGCGTATCGGACGAGCTCCTTGATCCGGCCGGCAATGTCCGGCCTGTCTGGCAGCCCTTTCTTGACCACCTGTCCTCGCTCTCGACGGACGACATCAACGACCGCTTTGCGCGCGGCAACCAGTATCTCAACGATGCAGGCGTCTATTTTCGCCAATACGGTCAGGACGGTGCCCTGGAGCGGGAATGGCCGCTCAGCCACATACCCGTCGTCATCAGCGAAAGCGACTGGCAGGCCATCGCCGATGGGCTGGTTCAGCGCGCGGAGCTTCTGGAAAAGGTCGTCGGCGACATCTACGGCGAGAACCGGCTCGTGTCCGACGGTTATCTGCCCGCCAGCCTGATCGCCGAGAGCCCCGAATGGCAGCGCCCTCTGGTCAGTGTCACCCCGCGGTCGGGCTACTTCCTGCACTTCCTTGCCTTTGAAATCGGCCGTGGGCCGGATGGAACCTGGTGGGTGCTGTCGGACCGGGCGCAGGCCCCATCGGGTGCCGGGTTCGCCCTGGAAAACCGTGTCGCCACCGGACGGATCTTCAACGAGTTTTTCGCAAAGGCCAACGTTCACCGGCTTGCCGGTTTCTTCCGACGATTTCGCGACCATCTTCTGGACCTTCGCGGAGAACAGGACAGCCGGGTTTCCATCCTGACCCCGGGCCCGCTCAACGACACCTATTTCGAGCACGCCTACATCGCCCGCTATCTGGGTTTCATGTTGCTCGAGGGCGAAGACCTGACGGTCGCGAACGGCCGTCTGATGGTGCGCACGGTGGCGGGCCTGAAGCCGATCAGCGTCCTGTGGCGGCGGCTGGACGCGGCCTGGACCGATCCGGTGGAGCTGAACGAGGAATCGCATATCGGAACGCCCGGCATGGTGGAAGCGGTGCGCGAGGGCACCGTGACCATGGTCAACGCGCTCGGCACCGGCATCCTTGAAACACGCGCCTTGCTGGCTTTCCTGCCGCGCATCTGCGAGCACTTTCTCGGAACCTCCCTGAAGCTGCCCAACGTGGCAACCTGGTGGTGCGGCGAGGAAGCAACGCGGACCTATGTGAAGGACAATGCCGCGGCCATGATGTTCAGTCCGGCCTTGTCCACCGCGCTGCCTTTCACCTCAGGGCACACCGATTTTCTTGGCAAGGATTCGGAGAAGTTCCACAAGGGCATTCTGGAAAACTGGATCGATACGGAGAAAGGACGGCTGGTCGCCCAGGAAGCCGTTACCCTGTCGACCACTCCCGCCTATCACGAGGGGTCCCTGGTCCCCCGTCCGATGAGCCTGCGGGTCTTCCTCGCACGCACGCACAATGGCTGGGAAGTCATGTCCGGTGGCTTCGCACGGATCGGGAAGGAGCCGAGTGCCAGTGCGATTGCCATGCAGTCGGGCGGCTCGGCCGCCGACGTCTGGATCGTCGGCACGCGCAAGCTGGCAATGGACACGTTGCTGCACCAGAGCGAATCGCCCTTCTTCAAGTCGCAATCCGGAGCCCTGCCCTCGCGCGCCGCGGACAATCTCTTCTGGCTCGGCCGCTACGTCGAACGCGCCGAAGGCGCCGTGCGTCTCCTGCGCGCCTACCACGCGCGCCTTCTGGAAACCGCCGATCCCGAGGCCCCCCTGGTCGCGCGCACTGCCGAATATCTCGACGACATCGGTGTCGCGCCGGAAAGCCCGATCCCCGAGGGGCTCTGCTCCATGCTGCAATCGGCGGTGAACAGTGCCGGCAAGGTCCGGGACCGGTTCTCCGTCGATGGCTGGCTGGCGCTCAATGACCTTGCACAAACCGCGAACGGGGCCCGCCGCGTCATGAAGGACGATGCGGACGTGCCACGGGCCATGAGCCTGCTGCTCCGCAAGATCACGGGATTTTCGGGACTGGTTCATGAAAACATGTACCGGTTTACCGGCTGGCGTTTCCTGAGCATCGGCCGTGCGCTCGAGCGCGCCAACAGGATGGCCGACCTTCTGTCCGTCTTCACCGGCCCGGATGCACCGGACGGCGCGCTGGAACTACTTCTGGAAGTCGGCGACAGCGCCATGTCCATGAGCCGCCGCTACGCGGTATCGCTGAGCCACGCGACAGTGCTTGATCTGCTCGCCATGGATCCGAAAAACCCGCGTTCCGTCATGTATCAGCTCACCGACATGAAAGAGCATATCGACGTCTTGCCGGGCGCGTCGGAAAACGGCTACCTCTCCGACCTCGCCCGCGCGGTGCTGCAGATCCACACCAGCCTTGCCGTTGCGACCCCCGAGACGCTGACCCAGGAAACCCTGGGAGAGCTCAGGGACCAGATTGCATTCCTGTCGGTGGAGCTGTCAGATGCCTATATCCGCTAGCATTCGGCGCCACAGTCCGAAAAACAGATTTGAGACTGCACCGTGCTTTACGACGTGAACCTTGAAATCACCTATGACTATGCCAGTCCCGCCAATTCGGGGCGGCATTCGCTGCGCCTCGTTCCGGCAACGATCCCCGGCGAGCAGCGGCTTGTGTCGTCGAGTGTCAGGCTCTCTCCGGGTCCGACGGAACGGCGGAACAGAACGGACTTTTTCGGCAATGCCGTGACCGATGTGGTCTTCCGCCGGGCACACAGCGAGCTTGCCTTCCGGCTGACGGCCCGGATCGACCGCACCTCGGTGCCGCACGAACTCGACATCTCGCCGCCACTGCCTCTCCTGAAAAAGGAATTGGCGGGCATTCAGGGCATGGGCCCCGACGAGCCCGTCCATTTTCTGGCGGCGTCCCCGCGCCTCCCGCTGGCGCCGGCCTTTGCCGTCTACGCCCAGGAGCACACCAGCCCGGACATGAGCGCGGTTGCAGCGGTCGAAGCGATTGGCAAGGCCTTGCATCAGGACATGGATTTCGATGCTGATGCCACCACCGTCGACACTCCGGCAATTGATGCGTTCGAGCGCCGGCACGGCGTGTGTCAGGACTTCTCGCACATCATGATCGCCTGTCTCAGGAGCATCGGCATTCCTGCCGGATATGTCAGCGGTTTCCTGAGAACGATCCCGCCGGAAGGTCAGCAGCGGCTTGAAGGCGCGGATGCCATGCATGCCTGGGTACGCGCCTGGTGCGGTATTGAAAGCGGCTGGATCGAATATGATCCCACCAACGCGCTGCGCGTCGGCCAGGATCATATCGTCGTTGCCCGCGGCCGGGACTACGGCGATACAGCGCCCGTAAAGGGCGTCCTGCGCACCGCCGGCACCCAGACCACGGGTCACAAGGTCGACGTCATCCCAAGGTAGCGCCGGTCAGCGAATCGTCGGGCAGAACTGGTGCACACAGTCGAAGCAAACGTCCCCTCTCCCGCTGGGAGAGGGTTAGGGTGAGGGATCAGACGTCTACACGTCTCATCGTGATTTATCCCCTCACCCGGCGCAGTCGCGCCGACCTCTCCCACCGGGAGAGGTGACAGACACCTGACGACCTAACAGCCCGTTTGACCCCATGCAAAAGTCTTTCGGTCTTTTCCAATTCCGGCCAAAGAGAATACCGGCTCCCGATCTTGCCGCTTACGCCGCAAACCGGCACGACAAACCCGGGAAACACGTTCGTATCCACACGCGGCGATGGACGGGATTACATCAGCTGTTCAGCGGCATAAGCCCGGCGACACTGTCTATAGCGGACGGCAGTGGGGCGGACCCTGCAATCATGGGAAAGGCCAAGCGCAAAAGCCTCATCCTGAGGAAGCGCGGCTTGTTCAGACCCAGTGGCCGATCCTTCGAGACGGACCTGACGGTCCTCCTCAGGATGAGGATGTAAAACGGTACCTGCCCATTTCTGATCTCGTCATCCGGATGCTGCGGAGCAAAGATAGGGGTGACGATAGAGAGATGTTACGCAGGGGCCGCGTCAATAGTCCCCTCTCCCGCTGGGAGAGGGTCAGGGTGAGGGTGAAGGATCAGACGCTTGCATGTCTCTCCGTGGTTTATCCCCTCACCCGGCGCAGTCGCGCCGACCTCTCCCGATGGGAGAGGTGACCAGCGCCCGGCGATCAAAAGGCCCGTTTGAACTCCGGCAAATGCCTTCAAGTCTTTCAAGTTCCAGCCAAAGAGACTACCGGCTCCCGATCTTGCCGCTCACGCCGCAAACCGGGACGACAAACCCGGGAAACAAATCAACATTCCGACTTGGCGTTGAACCGGACTGCTTAGCGGATCGCCTTGTCGTCGCCGTCGAAGAAATGCATCCGTGCCTCGTCGAACTTCAGCCCGATCCGCGCGCCCTCCTCGATTGACTCGCTGCCGCTGATCCTGACGAGAATGGTTTCAAGACCGTCCAGCGCCACATAGAGGAAGATGTCGGCGCCGAGATACTCGGCGACCTCAACCGTCCCGCTGCAATGGCCCTCGCCTTCACCCACGATCGTCATGTGTTCGGGCCGGATGCCGAGCTTGTGCGGTTTTTGCGGCTGCTCCGCATGCGGATAGTGGCCGCCGCCATGCCCCTGGAGCGAGAACTGGTCTCCCTCGACGGAACAGGGCAGCACGTTCATTTTCGGCGATCCGATGAACTGCGCAACGAAGAGATTGTCGGGCCGCTCGTAAAGTTCGCGCGGCGAACCGACCTGCTCGATCTGTCCGGCCTGCAGCACCACGATCTTGTCGGCGAGCGTCATCGCCTCGACCTGGTCGTGGGTCACGTAGATCATGGTTGTTCCCAGGCTCTTGTGCAGACGCGCAACCTCGAACCGCATCTCCACGCGCAAGGCCGCATCAAGGTTCGACAGGGGTTCGTCAAACAGGAACGCGCTCGGTTCGCGTACGATCGCGCGGCCGATGGCAACGCGCTGGCGCTGGCCGCCGGACAGGGCTTTCGGCCTGCGATCAAGGTAGTCGTCCAGCTTTAAAACTTCCGCCGCCGCGTTCACCTTGCTCTCGATTTCAGGCTTCGGAACACCGGCGGTCTTCAGCCCGAAGCCGACATTCTCGCGCACGGACATGTGCGGATAGAGCGCATAGGACTGGAACACCATCGACAGTCCGCGCCCGGACGGCGGCAACGCCGTCACGTCCTTGGCATCGATCTCGATCGAACCGCGGCTCGTTTCCTCCAGCCCCGAGATCAATCGCAAAAGGGTTGATTTCCCGCAGCCGGAGGGCCCGACAAAAATGACGAATTCACCGTCCTGAATATCCAGGTCAATGCCCTTGATCACCTGGAGTTCGCCGAACCATTTTTCGACCTTGTTGAGCTGAATTGCTCCCATGTCCTCAGTCCTCCGGCTTTCTACGCTGCTTGTTTCACATGTGTCGGGGATGCCCAGGTCAGCCAGATGGCTGCGGTCCACGAGAAGGTGCCACCACCTGCACCTGCCGCGGTTTCCGGGCTGAAATATTCGGCAAAGCCGCTCGTTTCGACCAGTTGCGCCGTGTCGCTTCTCAGTTTCTCGGCGCGCATGGTATCGCCCGCCTCGGCAAAGCCGCGGGCGATCATGTAGTTGACCATCGCCCACACCGGACCACGCCAGTATCTGAGCGGTTCGAAGCTGGGATGGTCGGGATCGTAGGACGGCATCGTGTAACGCACCTTCGCGGCGATGCGGTCGAAGTGACCTTGCAGCGCGGACAGTGTCGTCGCATCGGCGAGACCTGCATAAGGCGCTAGGAACGACATGCTCGATATCCCGTCCGTGTGCTTGCCGGTTCTGCGGTCGAATGCAACATGCGCCTTCAACGCTTCGCTCCAGAGGGTGTTCGCACCTTTTTCCATGTGCGAAATCCAGCCCCTGATCTCATCGGCCTCCACCGCCTTGCCGAGTTTTTCGGCGAGAGCAAGCAGGTCGCGCGATGCGCGCAGAAAAATGAAGGTAACGCCCGGATCGGCGACAAAGAACGGGCACGTCCGGGCGACTTCAGCCGGATCCCAGCCGACACTCCGGCAGGCCGCCATGATGCTCAGATACCGGTCATAGTCCTCCTTGTGCGGCCGCATCGCCGGGTCGACATGCGAGGTGTCCTTGCGCTCGTACGGCTCGATATCCTTGACTTCGACGGCCCGCAGGGCGTCATCCCAGTCGGGCAGATTGTCCCGCCCCGATTCCCAGGGATGTATGATCGCCAGGACACCGAGATTGTCCGGGTCCCGGTAGGAGAGGTACCAGCGGTGCCAGTTCATCAGCTGCGGGAACAGCGCGCCGGCGCGTTCAAGCGCCTGGCCGCTTGTGTCCCTGTCGACAAGATCCCGGATCACGGTCGCCGCCACTGGCGGCTGTGAATGTCCCGAACTCGGGATCGGGCCGCCATCGGTTCCCCAGACCTTCGGACCCGGAAAATAGCTCGGGTCGTCCTTTCTGAAGAGGATGTGGGGCACCATGCCGTCCCGCCACTGGCCCTCGAACAGCATTTCGATCTCCCGCCAGGCGCGATCCTGGTCGAAAGTTGCAAAGCCCAGCGCGACAAAAACCGAATCCCAGTTCCACTGATAGGGATAGAGCCCCTTCGTCGGCACCGTGTACCCGCCCTGATCGTTCTCGATCAGGATGGTTCTGGCTGTGTTATCTAAGTCTGCGTTTGACACAGAAGTCTCCTTGGCCGTCACGGCCGTTTCAAGCGTTGCCCTAGCCCTTGACGCTGCCGGCCGTCAGGCCTTGCACAAGGAAGCGTTCGAACCAGAGGAAGATGACGAGGACGGGCACGGTCGCGATCACCGCGCCCGCCATGAGATGCTGACGAGGCACCTCGGAGGAATTCAGGGACACGACCCCGCGCGACAGCGTGAAGATGTCCGGATTGTCCAGGAACATGAAGGCGAACAGGAACTCGTTCCAGGCGATCATGAAGACGTAGAGCGACACCGATGCGAGCGCCGGAAGCGACAGCGGCAGGGTTATCTTCAGGATCACGCCGATCCGCGTCAGCCCGTCCATAAGCCCGGCTTCTTCCAGCTCCGAGGGGATACCGCGGAAGTAGCCCTGAAGCATGTAGAGGGCGACCGGAATTGTCGTCGCCGGATAGACGATCAGAAGGCCCGTCAGCGTGTTGCGCAGCCCGAGCTGCGAAAACACGGCATAGAGCGGGATCACCAGCACGATCGCCGGCACCATGTAGATCAGGAGCACCGACCGCGACAGGAACGCCTGCCCTGGAAACCGCAGCCTTGAGACCGCATAGGCACCCGGCACCGAGAACAGCAGTGTCAGGATGACGGTCGCGACACTCACATAGGCCGAGACCAGGAGATAGCGTCCGAAATTGAACTGGGTGAACAGCTCGACATAGGAACGGAACAGTCCGTCCAGGCCTTGCGAGAGATCGATGGACAGATCCAGCGGATTGGCCAGAAGGGTCTGCTGGCTCTTCAGCGACGTCATCACCATGACGTAGAAAGGCAGCGCCACGATGATCGTGAAGATGACAAAGCCGACGCCCTTGGCGATACGGATATAGATCACCTCGCGCTCGTAACGGCTCATCGTACCCAGCCGGGCGCCGTTCAGGCACACGGTGGTTGCCCAGGTCGCGCCGAGGACGGTCACGATGAGCGCCAGCCCCTGCCAGACAGGCACGGTGCCGAGCGACAGGTTGAAGGGCGCCGCGAACGATCCGATCATCA
>JBCBUA010000228.1:0-9344 GCA_039818365.1 Pseudomonadota bacterium | reverse complement strand
GCTCTTCAGCGAGTTCCTGCGGCAGAAATCCCCGATTGACGAAGACCGTCCAGCCGTCCGCGGTCCTGAACGGCGCGTAGACCATCACCCCTGGCCCGCCGAACGGGCCGGCCGGGTCCGACAGGGCCGTGTAGTAGAAGGTGTTTCCCTCCAGGAACGTCCCCTCCAGGGCCACATGACGATAGTCGTCGCCTTCCCCGAGGGCCTGCCATGCGGCGGGGCCCGGAGCGGCCACCGGCGGCTTGCCGATGCCTTCCTCGACCTGTGCGATCAGGTCAGTCTTCCATTCCAGGCGGTTGAGCTGCCAGAAACCAAGATTGAGGAGGATCGCCAGGCCAATGGCGGCAGCTATTGCAGGAATGACAAGTTTCTTAAGTCCACCCATGGGCAGGTTCTGTCTCTTTAGTTCAGGGGCCGCAGCAAACTCACTCTTCGTCGGCCGTGTCCAACCGACCCTCCTCGGCCTTGTGCCGGAACTGCAACGCGATCATCAGGCCCTTCAGCGGGCGCAAAACGGAAGCGGCAAGAACAACCGTCAGCGGCAGCCACAAGAGCAGATGAAGCCATATGGGTGGCTGAAACGACAGTTCGACAAAAAGAACCAGCCCGACGATGATGAAACCGACGATCATGATGACGAAGACAGCCGGGCCGTCCCCGCTGTCCGCAAAGGCATAGTCCAGACCGCAGGCGGCGCAGGACTTCTTCACGCTCAGAAACCCGTCGAACAACCGGCCCTGTCCGCAGCGCGGGCATTTTCCGGACAGCCCGGCCGAGACCGGGTTCACTGACGGAAAGTGAGCTTTGTCTTCCATGGACCTTCTTTCGGCACTTGAAGCAAAAACGCCCGGGCTGTGCGCAGACCGGGCGTTTCCAATTCAGCAGGTTTACCGGCTTAGTGCGGTGCAGGCGTTCCAGCGCCCCAGATGTAAATCGCGACGAACAGGAACAGCCAGACGACATCGACGAAGTGCCAGTACCAGGCGGCTGCCTCGAAGCCGAAATGCTTCTCGACCGTGAACTGGCCGGCAAGGGCACGCAACAGGCACACCAGCAGGAAGATCGTTCCGACGATCACGTGGAACCCGTGGAAGCCGGTCGCCATGTAGAAGGTCGCGCCGTAGATGTTGCCATCGAACGTAAAGGCCGCATGGCCGTACTCGTATGCCTGAACGATCGTGAACAGGACGCCGAGAAGAACGGTGAGAACCAGTCCCCATTTCAGACCTTCGCGGTCATTGTGAAGCAGGGCGTGGTGCGCCCAGGTAACCGTGGTGCCCGAGCACAGCAGGATCAGCGTGTTCAGAAGCGGCAGGTGCCAGGGATCGAATGTCAGGATTCCATCCGGCGGCCAATGACCGCCGGTTGCCTCGACACGGCTGAACTGGATGGCCTCGCCGGCGAAAAGCGCGGCATCGAAATAGGCCCAGAACCAGGCGACGAAGAACATCACCTCGGAGGCGATGAACAGGAGCATGCCGTAACGCAGGTGCAACGACACGACGCGCGTGTGATAGCCTTCCTGCGATTCCTTGATGGTGTCGCTCCACCAGCCGTACATGACGTACAGAACGACCAGCAGGCCGACAGCGAACAGCATCCAGCTGGTCCCGGCAAGGTCCATGCCGAACAGCGTGAAATCGTTGCCTCCGGCCGCTTTCATCCAGGCGATTGCACCGATCGCCATGATGAACGCGCCGACCGACCCGATGAAGGGCCACGGGCTCGGCTCTACCAGGTGGTAGTCGTGGTTCTTGGTATGTGCCTCAGCCATCGGCAAGCTCCCCAAACACAGTCATTTCATGCGCGCCTTGCGCAAGTCTCACAATTTCGTTTCAGCACCGGGCGCTTCGACCCGCGCTGCAACAGGTTGTTCCGGTTCTTCTACCGGGAAGAACGTGTAGGACAAAGTGATTTCCTTCACGTGCTTCAATTCAGGATCCTTGTCCATCTCCGGATCGACAAAGAACACGACTGGCATCTCGACGGTTTCGCCGACTTCGAGCGGCTGCTCGGTAAAGCAGAAACAGTCCAGCTTGTTGAAATAGGCCCCGGCCGCCGGCGGCCAGACATTGAATGTCGATGTCCCGACCGTGGTCTTCTCGCCAACGTTGGTTGCCACATAGGCAAGCTGCGCGCTTTCACCCATTTTCAGGGTAACGGACCGCTGCTCGGGTTTGAATTTCCAGGGCAACTGGTTGACGTTGCCGTCGAAACGAACCGTGATGGCGCGGTCGATCACCATGTCGCTTTCGCTTTCGGCGATCTGCGGCGTTCCACCGAAACCCGTAACGCGGCAGAACAGATCGTAAAGCGGAACCGCGGCGTAGGACGCCCCGATCATCAGGCCGAACATGCCCGCGCACGCCAAAGCCACCTTGCGGTTGCTTCTGGCCATCGTTGCTTTTCTGTCCTGATCGTTGCTCACGCGATTTTCCCTAAAGAGCCCTGTCCATGACACTCGGTCCCAACTTCACGATGGTGACCACGTAAAACAACACCACGAGCGCCAGAAGCGCCAGCGCAATCGCAATGGAGCGCGACCTGCGCTTTTTCTGCTGTTCATCGGTCAGCCTGATGCCCTGATCGTCCTGCGCCATCATCCTAGACCCCGGTCATCAGGCTTTCGCCCAGCAACAGGGCGAACAGCATAAAAAGGTAGAAGATGGAAAACTTGAACAGGCGCACACACGCCTGACGGGCGATGTCTCCCTCGCGCTTGCGCCAGACGTCGGCTGCGAGCGCGACGAAAACCGCTCCGAGCAGGGCAGACGCCGCACCATATACCGGTCCGACATAACCAAGAAGGTAAGGCGCGACACCGATCGGTGCCAGGAGCACCGAGTAAACAAGGATCTGGTGCCGCGTGTTCGTCTCACCTGAAACGACCGGAAGCATCGGCACCCCTGCCGAGCGGTAGTCGCCGCTCTTGAACAGCGCGAGAGCCCAGAAGTGCGGCGGTGTCCACATGAAGATAATTAGGAAAAGAACGAAGCTTTCGAGGCTGACACTGCCGGTAACGGATGCCCAGCCGATCATTGGCGGGAATGCGCCGGCAGCGCCGCCAATAACGATATTCTGCGGCGTCGAGCGTTTCAGCCACATCGTGTAGACGACGACATAGAAGAAGATCGTGAAGGCCAGGAAGGCCCCGGCGAACCAGTTGACCAGCAGCCCGAGCGTGACGACGGACCCGATCGACAGTGTCATGCCGAACGCAAACGCTTCTTCGCGGGAGACCTTTCCGGCGGGTATCGGGCGCTTGCGTGTCCGCGACATGATTTCGTCGATGTCGGCGTCGTACCACATGTTCAGCGCACCAGACGCTCCGGCACCGATAGCAATGCACAGGATCGCGACAGCTCCGAGGATCGGGTGAACGGACCCGGGAGCGAGCATCAGACCGACAAACGCCGTGAAGATCACCAGCGACATGACGCGGGGTTTCATGAGGGACACGTAGTCACCCACGGATCCCATTCCACCATTCCAGGCGGCATCCTGACCGATTGTATCGTGGCGCTCGACGAGCGACATGCGCATGCCCTTCACTTATCGTTTTCTTCGCCGCGCCATCTGGCGGGGGACAGGACGTCTTGTCCAAGCTGTCTTTCAAAGGAGCACCGCGCTGACGGCCAGCGCGGTGCCGATTTTCAACCCGGAGCCACGGCTCCGGACATCATTACTTGATCCGCGGAAGCGTCTCGAACTGGTGGAACGGCGGCGGAGAAGACAGCGTCCACTCCAGGGTCGTCGCACCTTCGCCCCAGGGGTTGTTGCCGACAGCGCGCTTCTTGGCGAATGCTTCGTAGATGCCATACAGGAAGACCAGAACCGCGAAGGCGGAAATGTACGATCCGATGGACGACACGAAGTTCCAGCCGGCCAGCGCGTCCGGGTAGTCGGCATAGCGGCGCGGCATGCCGTTCAGGCCCAGGAAGTGCTGCGGGAAGAACACCAGGTTCACACCGATGAAGGTGATCCAGAAATGCGCCTTGCCGATTGCCTCGTTGTACATGTAACCGAACATTTTCGGGAACCAGTAGTACCAGGCGGCGAAGATCGCGAACACGGCGCCAAGCGACAGCACGTAGTGGAAGTGAGCAACCACGTAGTAGGTGTCATGGAACGCACGGTCGAGACCGGCATTGGCCAGCTGCACCCCGGTGACGCCACCGACAGTGAACAGGAAGATGAACCCGATCGCCCACACCATGGGTGTTTTGAACTCGATCGATCCACCCCACATCGTCGCGATCCAGGAGAAGATCTTCACCCCGGTCGGAACGGCGATCACCATCGTTGCGGCCACGAAGTAGGCCTGTGTCTCGGAGGACATGCCGACCGTGTACATGTGGTGCGCCCACACGATGAAGCCGACAACACCAATCGCGACCATGGCGTAGGCCATGCCCAGGTAGCCAAAAATCGGCTTGCGCGAGAAAGTCGAGATGATGTGGCTGACGATACCGAAGCCCGGGAGGATCAGGATGTACACTTCCGGGTGGCCGAAGAACCAGAACAGGTGCTGGAACAGGATCGGATCACCGCCGCCGGCCGGATCGAAGAACGTCGTGCCGAAGTTGCGGTCCGTCAGAAGCATCGTGATCGCGCCCGCCAGAACCGGCAGGGACAAGAGCAGCAGGAATGCGGTGATCAGAACCGACCACGCGAACAGCGGCATCTTGTGCAGGGTCATGCCCGGCGCGCGCATGTTGAAGATGGTCGTGATGAAGTTGATCGCGCCCAGAATGGACGAGGCACCTGCAATGTGGAGCGACAGGATCGCGAGATCCATGGCCGGCCCAGGCTGTCCGGATGTGGACAGCGGCGGGTAGATCGTCCAGCCACCGCCAACACCGTTCATGTTGCTCGGGCCTTCGACGAAAAGCGACAGCAGGAGCAGGAGGAACGCCGGCGGCAACAGCCAGAACGAAATGTTGTTCATGCGCGGGAACGCCATGTCGGGCGCACCGATCATGATCGGCACGAAGTAGTTGGCGTATCCGCCGATCATCGCAGGCATGACCATGAAGAAGATCATGATCAGACCGTGCGCGGTGGTGAACACGTTGAACATGTGCGGGCTGCCGAAGATCTGCATCCCCGGATCCTGCAGTTCCATCCGCATCCCGACGCTGAGCGCGCCGCCCACGATCCCGGCAAAGATCGCGAACATGAGATACATCAGACCGATGTCTTTGTGGTTGGTCGAATAGACCCATCGGCGCCATCCATAGGGATGGTCGTGTGCCGCATGTGCTTCGCTCGCAGCCATTTGGGGCTCCCTCTTTAAATTCTCTCGGCGAGGCAGCGTCTCATCGCGCTTCGCCGGTCAACGGATGACCGCCGCGTTACTTCGCGGCGACGGAGATGTCGTCACGCTTGCCTTCTGCAAGCTTCTTTTCTTCGTTGATGGATGCCATCAGCTGCTTGTTGGCCGCATCGAGGTCGTCCTGCGCAGCGGCGGCCCACGCCTGATACTGCTCCTTGGACACCACCCTGATAACGATCGGCATGAAGGCGTGGTTCACACCACACAGCTCCGAACACTGGCCATAGTAGACGCCTTCCGTGCGAGCGCGGAACCAGGTCTCGTTCAAGCGTCCCGGGATCGCGTCGATCTTGAGGCCCATGGACGGCATTGCAAAACCGTGGATGACGTCTTCGGCGGTTACCTGAACGCGAACCGTCGTATCGACCGGAACGACCATTTCCGTATCGGCTGCGAGCAGGCGCGGGACCTCGGCAAGCGTCACGCCGCGCTCCGCAGCAAAGGCTTCGCGGTCCGCGAGCGTTTTCGCCGCATCCGTCGGGTCACCGATCATATAGCTGTCGAAGTAAAGGTCGCCCATGCCTTCGTCGGTATATTCGTAGCCCCAGTACCACTTGTAGCCGATCGCCTTCACGGTCATTTCGTATTCCGGGATATCAAGCTGCTTGTAGAGCAGCCGGAAAGACGGAATAGCGATCACAACCAGGATCAGGATCGGGATTACCGTCCAGGCCACTTCGATCATGGTGTTGTGTGACGTGCGCGACGGCACCGGATTGGCCTTGGCGCTGTACTTCACGATGCAGATCACCAGCAGGGCCAGGACGAACAGCGTGATCACCGTAATGATCACGAGCGTGAAGGTGTTGAACCAGGTGATGTCGTCCATCACGCCGGATACCGACTCCTGAAAACCCAGCTGCCAGTTGGACATTCCGGACTCGGCTGCCAGGGCTGCAGTGGACACCCCTGCAAATGTTGCCGCCATTCCGGCCATTGTCATGAGACGCTTGAAGATCGACTTCACGTCTGCGCTCCCTTCCCTCAGCCGCAGCTTCGCGGCGCATGCATACATTCCGGACCCGCGTTTTGGTCCAATCCGGTCGGGCAGTAAAGGGCTTGGCGCAACTTCGCAAGCCTGAATCTGCCGGAACCATTCATCGAACCACGTCGCCCGGTCGCCGGAACTATAACCATAAACACCTATCAAGGGCGATGGTTACTGTTTGCCAGAGCGGCGATCTGCCGCATCACACACGCAACACCCTCGTGCCGCACAAAAAACACAAGAAACGCCACGCTGCAACGGAATTTCCCACTTTTCACAGCCGCGCAGCCGCAGCACCATCTTGAGACATGTCAAGGACACGCTGATTTTTGACAAAAATTGCCGCTAAACGCACGCCCTGCCCGCCTGAGACTGGAATCGCACGCCATCATGCGGCAATGTCTGGCCGGGCCCAAACATGATTCGCCCGGCACCCTGAGATTTGTCAGGATACTGCTGCGGAATCTGAGAATGATTGACCGGAGGATTTCTTGTCGACACACACAAAGCCGCCCTCACTCCCGCGCCGTGACCGCAAAGCCGGCAAGCGTTTTTCGGCATTCGGCCTCGTTGCGGCCCTTGTTTTCGGCGGCCTGGTCCAGGGAACTGTGACCGCCCGCGCCCAGGGAGAGATCCGTTCCTCGCACGGCGACTGGCAAATGCGGTGCGATACGCCTCCGGGAGCCTCCAGCGAGCAATGTGCCCTCATTCAGAACGTGACGGCCTCGGACCGCGAGAATGTCGGCCTGTCGGTCATCGTTCTGAAAACCGCCGACAAACAGGCGCGGATCCTGCGCGTTCTTGCCCCTCTGGGCGTGCTGCTTCCCTCAGGTCTCGGGCTCCGGGTCGACAATGCGGATATCGGGCGCGCCGGCTTCGTGCGCTGCCTGCCGAACGGCTGCATTGCCGAAGTCATTCTGGAAGACGAACTGCTGACGAAGCTCAAGGGCGGCGCACAGGCGACCTTCATCATCTTTCAGACACCTGAAGAAGGCATCGGCATACCGATCTCGCTCAATGGCTTTTCGGACGGTTTCGACACCCTGCCCTGAGGCTTTCAGCCGCACGCGGACGGTGACGCAGGGCCGTCAGGCCGTTTCGCTTTCTTCAGCGGACGCATCCCGCCTGTCGGAGGCACGTCGCCGCGGGGTCACCTTGTGGAGCCGGTCCGAACCGGCAAACATGCCTTCCTGCATTTGAACGGCAAGACGTTCCTGGTCCCTGGCGCGCACGTCTTCCTCGATCTGGTCGATCCGGTCGAGCGGCGTCCCCAGGGCTTCAAGCGCCGCGCGTCCGAAGACAACGCTTGATTCGAAGGTCTCGCGGATCTGGTAATCAACGCCCCGTCTTGTGAGATCCAGAACATGCGCCCGGTCGGTCGCGCGGCAGAAGATAAGCGCGTCGGGGAAGCCTTCGCGGATCTCGTCGATGGCCCTGGCCATGATCTTGTCGTTTTCGATGCACATGGCGACGAGAGCCGCCTTGCCGGCGCCGGCGGCGGCCAGCACATCTGCGCGGGTGGCGTCGCCGTAATACACCTTGTAGCCCTGCTTGCGCGCGTAATCGATGCGATCCGGCCGATTGTCGATCGCGGTGATTTCCAGCCCCTCGGACGTCAGGATCTGCGCGACAACCATCCCGAAACGGCCGAAACCGATAACAAGGACCGTCGGGGCCGCTTCCTCGAAGGTCTCGATGGACGGATTCTCGACACCGCGTGCCTTGGCCCGGGCGGCCAGACGGTCAAGTCCGAGGCAAGCGAGTGGTGTCAGCAGCATCGTGAGGATGACGATGGCATTGAGGAGGTTGGCGGTCTGGTAGTCGAGAAGACTGTTGCTGACGGCCGCGGTGAAGAGCACAAATGCGAATTCACCGCCTTGCGGCAGCGTCACGGCGATCCGCATCGCGTCCGAATTCGGCGACCCCGTGCCTCTGGACAATCCCCAGAGAAACACGCCCTTGAGCCCCATGACCACGGCAACGCCGGCCGCGACGATAAGCCAGTTGCCGATCACGAGCGTCACGTCGAGCGACATCCCGACTGCCACGAAAAAGAGGCCCATGAGAAGCGAGCGGAACGGTTCGATATCCGCTTCAAGCGTGTGCCTGAAGCTCGATTCCGCCAGCAGCACACCGGCCAGAAAGGCACCCAGCGCCATTGACAGGCCCACCGAATGCATGATCCCGGCGCTGCCGAGTGCAACCAGCAGGGCCGCCGTGAGCATGACTTCCCGTGCCCGGCTGGCGGCGAGAAAGAGAAAAATCGGGGAAATGAGATAGCGGCCGGTCAGGATCACCGCCGCGACCGCGCCCAGAACGATCAGAACTTCCGTCACGATTTCGGCGGCCGTGGACGGGCCCTCGCCCGGTGCAAGGATCGCCACCATCGCCAGCAGCGGCACGATGGCGATATCCTGAAGCAGCAGAATACCAAAGGCGCGCTGGCCATAGGGCGACGACAGCTGTCCGCGCTCCTGCAGGATCTGAAGGGCAAATGCGGTTGACGACAGGGCGAGGCCGAACCCGGCCACGAAGGCCGTTGAAAACGGCATGCCGACCAGCGTGGCAACTGCGAAGAGGCTGGCCCCGGTCAGGACGACCTGAGCGGTTCCCAGCCCGAATATGTCCCGTTTCATGCGCCAGAGCTTGCTTGGATCGAGCTCAAGGCCGATCACGAACAGCAGCAGCACAACGCCCAGTTCGGCGACATGAAGGACATCCTCGCCCGAGCCGAGCAGTTGCAGACCGTGGGGACCGATCGCAGCACCGGCAGCCAGATAGCCAACCACGGAGCCGAGACCGAGACGCTTGGCAATCGGCACGGCGACGCAGGTGGCTGCCAGAAACACGATTGCTTCTGCAAAAAACGGAGGTGCGCCCTCTGCTGCCATCCCTACTCCTTACGTCGCCCCGGCGTAGACCCCTTGTTCCCCGTCGATGAAATCAGGATTTGATTAGATTTTAGCTAAGATAGAGCAATTGGCTTTGACAAATATTAAAGTTCCCGCCCTGTTTGTGCCG
>JBCBUA010000227.1:0-9448 GCA_039818365.1 Pseudomonadota bacterium | reverse complement strand
GTCTCAACCCCGACCGCGCTCGGCGGCACGCTGATGATTCTCGCCCTTCTCGCCTTTGTTGTCGCACTTGTCGATCTGGGTTTTCTGAAGGGCAGGGAAGCAGGCGGGTGATAGAGGTCGTCTCCTCTAATCTTTTGTTTCTCTGATGTTTTTTAACGCTACCCAGGCTGAATACTGGGTCCTGGTCTTGCAGCTTGTGCGGCAATGAGCTGATGACAAATGGCTGGAAGGCCCCGTCATTCCGGACAAGTGCAGCGCCAGCTGTGCGCCGATCCGGAAACCAGATGTATTTCGCGCCGAAGGCGCGGCCTATTCTTGTCATATCAACAAAGAGTGTTCGCTTCGCTCACGCAGATTTCTGGATTCCAGATCAGCGTTCGGCATCGCCTCACTTGTCTGGAATGACAGTGGGGGATCGTCACGCCCGACAACGACGGTCCACATGGGCTCGTTCCGGCGACGCGCTCAATTGTGCTCAAATGAGTTGATGACAAATTGGTGGAATACTTGCCCTTGCCGACCTGGGGCATGCGTGATCGGGTTTTCTTTTCATATGCGTGCGGTTTCACGCGCAGAAGCGGCCTATGGTGGTCAACGGCTTCAGCATTTCCAGCCCAAGCGCTAGTCTTCCCGGCGGCACCCAAGGGAAACTTCTGGATAGGAAGCCGAGATCTGATTCCGATTGCCATTATTTGATTTTTCGGAATAGTGTTTCCGCGATTGCTTGGATTATCCGGGTACAAAGAACCATTATCTGACGTTACTGACGGTCCCAAACACGGGTAACCCGAAGCGGCAGGGGGGGCAATGCCGCCCTTGACCGGAGGAACGTCTATCCGCCTTTCTAATCATACGCCCGGAGCGCGCAGACAGAATGGATTCGCTGACACAGTTTACGCTCGGAGCGGCCATTTCCGCGGCCTGTCTCGGTTCGAAAATCGGGCCGCGCAAGGCCGTGCTTGTCGGGGGACTGCTGGCAACGTTGCCGGACCTTGATGTCCTGATCCCTTTCGAGACGCGGATCGATCAATATGTCTATCACCGGGGCTGGTCGCATTCGTTCCTCATTCACATCATTGCAACGCCGGTCATCGGTGAAGTGCTCGTTCGGTCCTTCAAAACTCTCAGGGATCACCGCACACTTGTCTGGGCGACCGTCTTCCTGTGCCTGACGACGCACGCGGTGCTCGATGCCATGAATGCCTATGGCGCACGGATTTTCTGGCCGTTCCATCCAGATCCCGTCGGGACGGGTTCGATTTTCATCATCGATCCCGTGTTCACCGTTCCCCTGGCCATCGCCGTCGTTTGGGCCATTGCCAGTTCCCGGTGGTCGAAACGACTGGGCAGGATACTTGCCGGCGCGCTTGTCTTCAGCACGGGTTATCTGGTGTGGGGCCTCGCCGTTCAAAGTCATATTCACGCCCGGGGGAAAGCCATCTTTGCCGAGAAAGGCCTGGACATCAAAACGGTGAAGACCGTGGTCACGCCTTTCAACACGCTGCTCTGGCGGGTTATCGGGCAGGCGGACGGTCGCTATCACAATGTTTATGTATCGCTGTTCGACAAGGACGAAGACGCCGCTGTCTATACGCATGCCTATGACGCGTCGCTTCTGTCGTGCGTTGCCGATGATCCGGAATACCGGAAGATGATCTGGTTCAGCGACGGTTTCGTCAGAACCGATCTCATCGATGGCAGGATTGTCGCCTCGGACTATCGCCTGGGCCTGTCGCCAACCTACATCTTCCGGTTTGCGATTGCGGATTACGAAGATGGCACGGCGACGAAGATACCGCCCGATCCGATCCTGCCCGCGATTGCCGATGCAGGCACCGAGTTCGGCTGGCTGGGAACCCGCATGTCCGGGAAGCCCATGATCCGCGCGTCCGAGCAAGCGCTTGTGGAGGCACGTGAAGAGACCGGTGTGGCGGGATGCTAGCCGCCTGCCCATAGACGCTCGGGCTACAGCGTGCCCTAACCCAGAAAATTGGTGATCACCGCCGTCCCCGGCGATGTCGGGCCGGTCATGGCGCGGAGTTCCGCACTCGCGGCGGAGAGGGGGACCTCCCTTGCGACGATCGGGCGGATGTCGACGGCGCCGCGTTCGATCATGTCGAGCAGGCGCGGGTATTTCCAGGACGGCATGCCGCGGGTGCCGTAAAAGGCGAGCTGCTTGGTGTAGATGGCGCGCATGTTCACCTCCATCCGGCCGTCGCCCGACGGCATTCCCACCTGGACGTGGCGGCCGAGAATGGCGAGGCATTCGACCGACGCGTTGGTGGTCGCCTCGATCCCGAGCGCCTCAATGGAGACCTGCGCGCCTCCCCCCGTGATCTCCCTGATCTTTTCCGCGACATCACCTTCGGACGCATTCACCGTGGCATCCGCGCCGTGCCGCCTGGCGTAGTCCAGCTTTTCGCCGACAATATCGACAACGACCACCCGGGCGCCGAGCATCTTGGCCAGCAGCAGGACGGAAAGGCCAATGCCGCCGGTTCCGTGAACGGCGACCCATTCGCCGGCAGTGACGGCGGCCCTGTCGGTCAGCGCGTGCCAAGCGGTCGTCACCCTGCAGCCGAGACCGGCGGCCAGTGCCGGTGACAGCCACTCAGGAAGGGGCACAAGGTTGTGATCGAACGGCACGGCGACATACTCGGCATAAGCGCCCGGCGTGCCGAAACCCGGTACGATCTGATCCGGGCAGGTGTTGGAAACGCCCGTCTGGCACGCTGAACAGCGGCCACAGCTCAGGATGAACGGGGCGATCAGCCGGTCGCCGACCTTGTGCCGGGCGTTCGGGCCTGCTTCGACGACGGTGCCGCAATATTCGTGGCCGAGGATCGAGCCGCTGACAACCTTCGGATGTTCGCCCGTCCAGCCGTGATAGTCCGACCGACAAACGCCGCAGGCGGCAACCTCCAGCACCACGCCATTGTCCGGACAGGCCGGATCGGCGACTGTCTCGATGGAGAGGTCTTCATTGAACGTTCGAACGACTGCCGCGCGCATTCCGCCCTCCCTGGTACTGCCCGGTCTTTACACCGGCCGCTCGCCCTTGACGGTGACGCGCCGGCCCTTGCGCTCCTCCGGCCAGTAGTCCCAGATGGCGCGGTGCATGCAGCAGCGGTTGTCCCAGAAGGCCATGTCGTTCAGCGACCAGCGGAAGCGGATCTGGTAATTGATGTGCTCGGCATGCTGAAAGAGCATCTCCAGGATCGCGTCGCTTTCATGGTCCGACAGGCCCATGATCCGTGTCGTGAAGGTCCTGTTCACGAAGAGCGACTTGCGCCCCGTCTCGGGATGGGTGCGGACGATCGGGTGCACCGCCTCGGGGCATTCGATGTCTGCATCCTTGCGGCCCCGGTCGCTGTAACGGCCCTTGTAGATGTGTTCGGAGCTATGCAGCGCGGACAGTCCGTCAAGCATCTGCTTTACCGGGTCGGACAGATCATCATAGGCTGCGTACATGTCGCTGAACATGGTGTCGCCGCCGCAGGACGGCATGATGTTGATCTGCAGCATGGTGCCGAGCGGAGGCGTCTCGTCGCACGAGACGTCCGAATGCCAGAACTCGCCGTTCGCCACCTTGGAGTCCTTGGTGGCGTGGATTTCGAAGATCTCCGGATAGCCCTCCATGGTCGGTGCGGCCGGGTGTGCATGCAGCGGGCCGAAGCGTTTGCCGAACGCGATGTGCCGCGCGGGCGGGATTTCCTTCTGCTCCTTGAAGAACAGGACCTGGTAGCGGAAGAAGGCGTCGCGGATTTCATCGAACTGGTCATCCGGCACGGGTTCGCTCAGGTCGACACCGTAAATCTCCGCGCCGAGGTTCGGCGCAAAGGGTTTGGCAGTGATCAGTTGGTAATCGTTTGTTCTTGGAGCGACCATCGGGAGCCTCGTGAATATCCGGCATGTTTGCGACTGGCGCGACCATAATCATAAAATCAAATTGATAAAAACGAGTTTTTCTTTATTGAAAGACAAGAAAAATTTAATAAGAGATGATTGATTTTTCCGGCTCAAGGAGACCTGTCATGAGCATTCGTGCCCTGCGCACGCTCCTGTCGATCCATCGGCATGGCAGCTTTCGGGCCGCGGCAGAGGCGGAGAACCTGACGCCGTCCGCGGTCAGCCTGCAGATGCGCACGCTTGAGGAGACGTGGGACCTTGTCCTGTTCGAACGGTCCCAGCGGACCCCGAAACTCAACGAGACGGGTCTTGCACTTGTCGGTGAGGCGGAAGCCATCATTGCCGCCTATGACAGCCTTGCGGACCGTGTGTCGCCCAAGGACGAGATCTCCGGTGAGCTTATCCTGGGCGCGGTGCCGACGACGCTCACGGGCCTGGTTCCGCTTGCGCTCTCGGAACTGAAAAAACGGCATCCGGGTATTCGGGTCCGCATTGTACCGGGCCTGTCCAACCAGCTGCTTTCCCAGATCGAACGGGGCCAGATCCACGCGGCGGTCCTCTCGCGCCCCGACATGCTTTCCAAATCCATGCGCTTTGCCAGGCTTGCGGAGGAAGTGCTGGTCCTGCTGGTCTCGCAGAATACGGAAGACCTCTCGCCGGCGGAGCTGTTGCGGTCGCGTCCGTTCATCCGCTTCAACAGGGACGCGGTCGTGGGCAAGCAGATCGAGACCTGGCTGCAGAACAGCGGCATCCCGGTGCACGACGCAATGGAACTGGAAGGTCTGGAAGCGATTTCCAGCATGGTCGCGGCGGAACTCGGCATCTCCATCGTGCCGCAACGCTGCATCCGGGAGAGCAGTCATCTGCCGCTGAAAACCCTGTCTCTTGGCGATACCAGTCCGTCCCGGGTGCTTGGACTGGCAAGCCGCGAAGACTCGCCCAGGACAAGCCTCGTCAGCGCTGCCGAAGCCGCGCTTCTGGAAGCCGTCTCAATCGGGGAATTCACGATCAAGTCGTCCCGGTGACGGCGGTCAGTCGTCCTTACCAGCTTGCCGTTCCGTCCTTCCCGCGCCGGAAAGTCTATTGACCGGAGAGGAACTCCAGCAGCTTTGCGGTGAGCTCCTCCGGTGCTTCCTCCGGGATCGCGTGGCCGCAGTCGAGGGGAAAGCCGGTCACGTCAGCGGCCTTTTCCCGCCAGGTTGCGACGACGTCATAAAGATCGCCGACAACGCTTCGTGCACCCCAGATCGCCAGAAGAGGGGCGGAGATATGGCGGTGTTCGTCGTCGGCATCGTGTTCCAGGTCGATCCCGGCGGAGGCGCGGTAGTCCTCGCAGATCGCGTGGATCGTCGCCGGGTTCCGGTAGGTCCTCAGATACTCGGCGATGGCGTCTTCGCCAACGGCGCCTTCGGTCCTTACCTGGCCGGAAATATGCCGCCGCAGAAAATACTCCGGGTCGGCACCGATCATTTTTTCGGGAAAGTCGAAGGGCTGGATCAGAAAAAACCACCAGAAGTATCGCGTGGCGAATTCCTGATCGGTTCGCGCGTACATCGTGCGCGTGGGAGCAATGTCGAGAACGGCAAGACGCTCGACAGCGTCCGGCACATCCAGTGCCAGCCGGTGCGCGACGCGGCCGCCCCGGTCATGACCGACGACGGCAAAACGCTCGTGGCCCAGCTCCGTCATCAGCGCGACCTGGTCCTGAGCCATCACCCGCTTGGAATAGGGCCGGTGCTCCGCATCGCTTTGCGGCTTGCCGCTGTCGCCATAGCCGCGCAGATCCGGGGCAATCACCCGGAACCCGGCGGCGGCGAGTTGGGGGGCAACCTTGCGCCAGACAATGTGTGTCTGCGGGTGGCCATGAAGCAGAAGAACGGGCGGGCCCTCGCCGGCGCAGGCATAATTGATCGTAACCTCAGGCAAAGCCGCCTTTTCAACCGCGAAGCCCTTGAGGAAGGCAGACGCGGTCATCTACGGGGTTTCCAGAACCGCGTCGGCAATCGCGGCGCCGCATGTCCTTGTGTCAGCCGGGCCGCCAAGGTCTGGCGTCCTGAGGGCGTCTTCAGACAGCACCCGTTCGATCGCCGCGACGATCGCCTTGCTCGCCTGCGTTGCTCCAAGGTGATCGAGCATCATCGCCGCCGCCCAGATCTGGCCGACCGGATTGGCGATGCCTTTTCCGGCTATGTCCGGTGCGGAGCCGTGAACCGGCTCGAAGAGAGAGGGAAACTGACCTTCCGGGTTGATGTTGCCCGAAGGTGCGATGCCGATCGTGCCGGTGCAGGCGGGGCCGAGATCAGACAGGATGTCGCCAAACAGGTTCGACGCAACGACAACGTCGAACCAGTCGGGGTGCAGCACGAACTGGGCCGTCAGGATGTCGATGTGGTATTTGTCGACCTTTACATCGGGATAGTGCTGCGCCATTTCGGCAACGCGTTCGTCCCAATAGGGCCTGGTGATCGAAATGCCGTTCGACTTGGTGGCGGACGTCAGATGCACGCCGCGCTGACGTGCCAGGTCGAACGCATATTTCAGGATCCTGTCGACGCCCGTGCGGGTCATTACGGTTTCCTGCATGACGACTTCGCGCTCGGTGCCGGCAAACATCTTGCCGCCGATCGAGGAATACTCGCCCTCGGTATTCTCGCGCACGATCATCATGTCTATGTCGCCGGGCTTGCGGTTGGCCAGCGGCAGCGGCACGCCGGGCATCGCGCGCGCCGGGCGCAGGCTTACATACTGATCGAACTCCCGACGGAACTGGATCAGTGAGCCCCAAAGTGAAATGTGGTCGGGCACAATGTCCGGCCACCCGACTGCACCGAAGAAAAGGGCATCGCTCGTGCCCAGCCGGTCTTTCCAGTCGGGCGGCAGCATCTCGCCATGCTTCACGTAGTAATCCGCGGAGGCGAAGTCATGTTCGGTGAACTCGAACCCGAGGTCGAAACGCTTTTGTGCTGCGGTGAGGACGCGCACGCCTTCGGGGACGGTTTCCTTGCCAATGCCGTCGCCGGGGATGACTGCGATGTTCCAGCTGTTTTGCGCCATTTGATTCTCTTCCGGGCCATTTGCGTGCCGGTCAACGTCGCACTCCGGGCAAACGGAGCGCAAGAAAAAACCGGGTGCCGGACTGGGGTGCAGCCCCAACCGTGAGGCTGTACATTTTAGGAAACTCGTGCCGCAAAAGGCAGACCGTGCTTTCCGACGCACGATGCAGCCGGGTTCCACGACAGGCCCCGTCAAGTTTGTCAGACGCCCCCGCTCACACCGTCTTG
Source organism: Pseudomonadota bacterium (assembly GCA_039818365.1). Lineage (GTDB taxonomy): Bacteria > Pseudomonadota > Alphaproteobacteria > Rhizobiales > Stappiaceae > Roseibium. The sequence continues at coordinate 2,258 of JBCBUA010000227.1, read as the reverse complement.
CTATCAAATCAATTTCAAGCGAGTGATCCAGAATTTAATAGTATTCACAATAGCTTGAGTGAGGTCGAGTCTCGCGTGAATGTGTGCGTGGCGTGTGGCGAAGTGAGATGCGCAGGCGGCCGGTTGCGGTCATGGTCGGCCTGCATCCAATCACGGGTGCGTTTCAAACGGGTTGACCAGGAGGGCAACATGAAAACACTGAAAACGCTGCTTGGGGCAAGCGTGATGGGCTTGCTCATGGCAAGTACGGCGCAGGCCGCGACGATTGATATAACGTTCAACAATTCAAACGGGTTCGGATTTCTGGTGACGCCTGTCTATACGGGCATCCATTCCGGCAATTTTGACGCGTTCGACGCAGGTTCGGCGGCAAGCGCGGGCATTGAGCAGGTCGCGGAAGTGCCGGTTCCACCCAATCCGCCCAATCAGATCGCGCCTGAGCGGCTTGCCGCCGATCCCGGTTCCCAGGGCGGCTTCATATTCGGTCCGGGCGGGCCGATCATGGATGGCGAATCCGGCACACTGACCATCGATGTCGCCGATCCGTCCACAAACCAATACGCGACTTTCCTGTCGATGTTCGTGCCGTCAAACGATACGTTTTTCGGGAATGACAATCCGCTCGCCTACCGGATTTTCGATGAGTTCGGCAATGTCATCGAACAGACGATCGAGATCACGGGGAGTTCCATCTGGGACGCGGGAACCGAAGTGAACCAGTTGCTGGGAGCAGCCTTTCCGGGCCAGGACATCCAGGCTGGCGACGATGAAGGCGGTGTCATTCAGCGTCTCCTCGACATCGACGACGGTTCCGGCGGCAATGGCTTCAATGCGCTTGAAGCGCTGTTCGGCGTGACGAACGCGGGTCTGATCACGTCGGATACCGTTCTCTTCACAATCGACATTGAGGCATCGCCGACGGCCGTGCCGCTGCCTGCCGGTGGCGCGTTGCTGCTTGGCGGCCTGGGTGCCATGGGCTTCGTCGCACGTCGCCGCACCAAAAAGGCCTGAAGAGGCTCTCTCATCCGGGCGCACTTGTGTGCCCGGATATCCCCGGCAGTGCGATGCCGATCAAGCGGGTTTTTGCTTCACGCCGCAGGATCGCTTTGCGGACGCATGCCGGTGGCATAGGCCCACAGGCTGATCGCGACAGCGGCCGAGGAAATGATCGTCATGACCGTGCCCGGGACAAAGTGCACGAAGCCACCCAGGTCCATGAAGACGAAGTAGCCGACATCGGTGACCCATCCGACTATGGCGGTCATGAAAATCGCAGTGACCGACCCGCGCCAGATAAAGACACCGCCAACCACCGTAAATGCGCCGATCCAGAGCAGGTTGAAGCCATGCTGGTTTATGAGTGCGCCAACGGCAGGGTGGTAATCGTTTTCCAGCAGGGAGGAATTGACGGCGTCGGCAATGCCGGCGACCGCTTCCGACGTGTCCTGCCCGATCGTCATGAGACCCGCGAACATGTGGACCAGTCCCCAGATGATCCAGAGGATTGCCGCGACCTTGAGCAAATGGCTATGATTGACGGTCATTGAAAACCTCCCGTTCCGAGTCGGCCTGAGGGCCGGGCGGAGTGAAATTAGTGGACTTTATCCACTACTTCAATTTAGTGGACTAAGTCAACAAGCTTGTGACCATGCAAAACACCGAACTGGCGCTCCTTCTTGACCGCTTCATGCGGAAAATTCACTTCGGCCTTCAGTCCAAGGCGCATGCCTTTGACAGGGAGCGGGTCGGCCCGGGCGGCGGCATCGTGCTTCTGACACTTGCCGATATGGGCTGTCCCGGGCTGAACGAACTGACCCGGCGCGTTGCGCGCGACAAGTCTCAGATGACCCGCACGATCCGATCACTGGAGTCCAAGGGTCTTGTTGCGCGCAAGGCGTCTCCGGACGATGCCCGCGTAAGCCTGGTTCACCTCACGGATGAGGGGGAGAGGGTGGTCGGGGAACTCCGGCAGGCGGTCGCGGAAACAATCGGCGAGATCCTTGCGCCGATTTCAAAGCAGGACGAAGAGATGCTGCGGCGTTTGCTGGAACGGGCCTTGTGGGAAGACGTTCAATGACGTTTGCACGGCGGCCCGGCCGTGCTTGCGCTTCTTTACGCTCAAGAAAGCACCCTCCGAACCCTTCGATCAAAATAACGTAACGAAATCTTCCCTAGAGAAATTCCGACAACTACAGAAAATGACAGCAACTCATCCAATCACTCTATTTTCATCATGTAAAAATATTATTATTTTTCAG
>JBCBUA010000226.1:0-9509 GCA_039818365.1 Pseudomonadota bacterium | reverse complement strand
GGCCGCGGATCGCCCGGTGTCAGCAAGCTGAGATGGAAACACCCTGTCTTTGCCGGCGACACCCTGTCGGCGCATGCGGAGATCCTGGGCACGAAACCGCTGCGCTCCAAGCCCGGCCTCGGCCTTGTTTTCATCCGCATCCGCGCCGCCAACCAGAAAGGCAAGGATGTCATCGACTGGGAAAATCCCGTCCTGTTCGAAAGGCGGGAGCCGGCCTGATGATCGAGTTTTTTGAAGACATCCGCGAGGGCGGCACGCTGGAACTCGGGCGCCACACGTTCCGGAAGGACGACATCATCCGCTTTGCGGAAAAATACGATCCGCAGCCCTTTCACCTGAGCGAAGACGGGGCGGCAAGGACCCATTTCGGACGCCTGTGCGCCTCCGGCTGGCACACGGCCTCCGTCTTCATGAAGCTTTTCGTCGCGAAAATGAAGGCGATGCAGGAAGAGGCGCTTAAAGCCGGTACCCCGGTCGCCCGGATCGGCCCCTCGCCCGGCTTCGAGGATCTGAAATGGATCAAGCCGGTATTCGTCGGCGATACCCTGACCTACACCCGCATCGTGACCGGCAAGACTGAAAGCCGCAGCAGGCCGGAATGGGGCCTCGTTCACTCCGACATGCTGGCGCACAATCAGGACGGAACGCTGGTGTTCTCGTTCAAGGCGACCGTCTTTGTCGAAAGGCTGGGTGCCCGGTCAGACTGACGACTTCTGTAGCCGCTCACGTGTCTTGCGATGTGTCCTGCGTTTCCTTGCCGGAAACTGCCAGGGCGCGTTGAGGAAAGAAACCCGAAGGCGGTGGCGGCACCTGAAAAAGCAGGAACACGAGGATCGCGACCAGCACCTTTTCCAAAGCACCCTTGGTCCGCACAGGCGAGAACCCGTCCAGAAGTGCGGTGGCCGTATCGGCCTGCGATGCCGGCACGCGGATGGAAACGCCGCCCCAGGCAATCATCCTGTCCCAGGCAACCGACGCAATCGCCTGATCAAACGCCCAGACACGGATATTGGCGCTCTCCAGAAGCGATGCCGCCAAGGCCCATTCCATCGGGCCATAGGCGCGCGCAACGGTCACCAGGTTCTCTTGCCGTCTCAACTGCCGGGCCATGCGCGTTCGATCCTCCGTAAAAGGTATCGCCTGCGCTGAAGCATACAGGTTTTGGTGCGGCAAATCTCAAAAGGGCAACGGACTGGAAACACGTTGCCTGCAGAGGATCGAATTCAAATGTGCCTAAAGGGTTCGCGCGAACAGGATTTCGTCGCGGATCTCGATCCCGTAGTCACCACGCAGCGGAATGCCGGGCTTCTGTTCGCGCTCCTTATCGATGACGCCCTGCCCGATCCGCTCGAAGCGGAACCCCCGCCGCTGATAGAAGCGGAAAGCGTCCAGATTGTCGTTGGACGTTCTCACCGTCAAACGCGGAACGGACTGGGAGCGCGCCTCCGTGACGACGGCATCCAGCAATTGACTGCCGACACCACCCCAGCGATTGATCGAATCCAGCGTCAGGATCTCCCACTCCCCGTCCCGCTTGATCAGCGTGACAAGACCCACCAGATCGTTTCCGTCAAAGGCGACATAGCCGGGCAGCCGGGACGCATCGACCATCTCGTTGTCCAGCATGATTTCCGGAGCGGTCCAGCGTTCGGTCAAGAGCTGACGCACCGCGGGGTAGTCCCCTTCTTCCGTTCGGCGAATGACTACAGGCATTTAAGCGCTCCTACCGGTGAAAAACCCTGTTTGAAAGCGGACTGCGCGCCTGCCACCGCGCACGTTCCAGTTCCGGGTCGACATGTTCTTCTTCAGGATAGCCAACACATAGATAAGCCACGAGCCGCCAGTTCCCGTCAACCTGAAGGATTTGGCAAACCGTTGCCGGATCCAGGATCGAGACCCACCCGGCGCCGACACCTTCCGCCCTGGCGGCGAGCCAGAACGTGTGCACCATGCTGACCGTGGAATAGGCCAGCATTTCCGGCATGGTCGCGCGGCCAAGGCCATGTCCCTGCTCGGGGTCGGTGTCGCTGAAGATGGCCAGATGTACCGGCGCTTCCCGCAATCCGGCGAGCTTGAGCTGCCTGTACCGTGTTGCCTTCTCGTCTGGATACTGCTCCGCCGCGGCTTCGTTTTCCGTATCGAAACTGGCGATCACGCCGTTCCGCTTTTCCGCGCTCTCCACCACGACAACCCGCCAGGGCTGACTGTTGCCGACGGAAGGTGCCAGATCGGCCAGATGCAGGAGGCGGTCGAGCAGACCGTCCGGCAAGGGATCGGTGCGAAAGCGGCGCACATCGCGCCGCCATTTCAGCAACGTCTCGAAATCTTGCCGGAACTGGAGGGAAAATCGCGGCCCTTCCGCAGGAGGAGGCATGAGGTCAGTGCCCGGGAAATTCCACCAGCGTGCGGACGGGCACATTGAGCGCTTCAAGCTTTTCACGCCCGCCAAGGTCCGGCAGATCGACGATAAAACAGGCGGCTTCGATATTGGCTCCCATGGACTTGAGCAGCTTGCAGGCCGCTTCGGCGGTGCCGCCGGTCGCAATCAGGTCATCAACCAAAATCACCCTGTCACCGGGCTGGATCGCGTCCTTGTGCATTTCCATCTCGTCGAGACCGTATTCCAGAGAATAGGCGATCCGGACCGTTTCGTGCGGCAGTTTGCCTTTCTTGCGGATGGGAACGAAACCGGCCGACAACTGGTGCGCCACCGCGCCGCCGAGAATGAAACCCCGTGCCTCGATCCCGGCAATCTGGTCGACTTTCGACCCCGCCCACGGCTGGACAAGCGCATCGACGGCACGGCGAAACGCGCGCGCATTGCCCAGAAGCGTCGTGATGTCGCGAAACAGAATTCCCTCTTTCGGATAGTCCTTGATCGTGCGGATCGAATGGACCAGTTCATCCTGGATCGTCTGTTCGGTCATCGAGATCTCTTTCTTCGGCTGATCGTTCCGGCACATGCCCCGACCGAGGCTTATAACAAGTTTGCGTCTTCTATCGAAGCAATTTCAGCATGTTGCATTGTTTGTTGTAACAACCGGTTTGGCTTGCTTTGTTGAGGCAGGACCTAGGAAGTGCGGTTGAGGACACGCCCGGCGACCGCATCGAGTTTTGCCACCAGCGCCGGGTCGCGTTTTTCAGGCGCAGTCATGAAGGCAAACTCCAGCGCCGTGTCGGAACCGGCCGGGCAGGACTGATGCTCCCGGGGAAGATCCCTGGCGACCCTTGCAACAAGGCGCTGTGCGTTCTCGGCATTGTCATGCAGAACCTTGATGATGGCCTGGATGTCCACTTCGCCGTGATCAGGGTGCCAGCTGTCATAGTCTGTGACCATTGCGACCGTCGCGTAGCAGATCTCCGCTTCGCGCGCGAGTTTGGCTTCCGGCATGTTGGTCATGCCAATAACGTCGCATTCCCAGGACCGGTAGAGATGGCTTTCGGCAAGCGAGGAGAACTGCGGCCCTTCCATTGCCAGATAGGTCCCCCCCTTCGCGTAGGCGAGGCCTTCGGCTTCCGCGGCCGCGGCCACGGCCTCGATCAGTTTCGGGCTGACCGGGGTGGCCATGGAGACATGGGCCACGCACCCGGTGCCGAAGAAGCTCTTTTCACGGGCAATCGTCCGGTCGATAAACTGGTCCACCAGAACGAACGTGCCCGGAGCGTGTTCTTCCTTGAGCGAACCGCAGGCCGAAACGGACAGGAGATCGGTCACGCCGCAGCGCTTCATCACGTCGATATTCGCGCGGTAATTGATGGTTGTCGGCGAGTAGACATGTCCCCTGCCGTGGCGCGGCAGAAACACGATTTTCAGCCCATCAATTTCACCGATCCGGACCTGATCCGAGGGCGTTCCCCAGGGGCTGGCAACGGTGATCCATTCCGCATTCTCCAACCCGGGAAGATCGTAGATACCCGAACCGCCGATAATCCCAAGCACCGCATCAGCCATTGCCATGTCTCCAGTTGAAACAAGAACCCGTCCTGTCAGCTGATTAACAAGCAGCGGGAACGTTGAATAGGTCAAAAAACAAAAAAGGCGGGTCGAGCGCTCCTCAGCGCCGCATCAGACATGGCCTCATCCTGAGGAGGACCGCACGGTCCGTCTCGAAGGATGGCGCAGCCCGCCCAGAAACCGCCGCCCATCTTTCGAGGCTCCGCGCCTCAAAGTAGGTGGGCTGCGGACCCACGAGGCGCGCCATCAAAAAAGGCGGGCCCTGGGCCCGCCTTCTGAGACTTGTCGGTGTTTGAGCGGATTAGTGTTCCGCGTTGCGCCAGAGCTGCTTCTTGGTGAAGTAAAGCAGGCCCGCGAACACGATCAGAAACACCATCACCCGGAAACCGATCTTCTTGCGATCTTCCAGATGCGGCTCCGCGGCCCACATCATGAACGCGGAAACGTCTTTCGCGTATTGCTCGATCGTCATCGGCGTACCGTCGGTATATTCCACGGCCTCGTCGAACAGCGGCGGTGCCATTGAGATGAATTCACCGGCCAGGAACGAATGGTTGTAGTACTGGCCATCCGGTACAACGACGCCTTCTGGCGGATCCACATACCCGGTCAGAAGTGAGTAGATGTAGTCGGGACCGTTTTCCTGGTACTGCGTGAAGATGTCGAACACGAAGGCCGGGAAGCCGCGCTGTGCCGCGCGTGCCTTTGCCAGCAGCGAGAAATCGGGCGGGTATGCGCCGTTATTCGCCGCACGAGCGGCCTGCTCGTTCGGGAACGGTGACGGGAAGCGGTCAGCCAGGATTGCGGGCCGGTCATACATGTCGCCGAAATCGTCCGGACCGTCGACAACGGTGTATTCGGCAGCGATTGCCTTGGCCTGGTCTTCCGTGAAGCTGGGCCCGCCGTTCTCTGCCAGGTTTCTGAAGGCGACAAGTCTCAGGCCGTGACAGGCTGAACAGTTCTCGCGGTAGACCTTGAAGCCGCGTTGCAGCTGACCGCGGTCATAGGATCCGAATGGTCCTGCGAAGGACCAGTTCTGATAGTCGATTTCCACCTTGGCACCGGCGGCAAGCGCTGGTGTCGCGATGGCAAGCGATGCCACCGCCACGAGGGAACGAACCATATTGATCATGGTGCTCATTGTCTCAAATAACTCCTGATCCGGTTCGCGTTATTTTGTTTCCGGCGCGGCGGCTGCGCCGGCGGGTTGCCCTGATCCACCCTTCAGCACGGCTTCGGAGATCGATGCCGGCAACGGACGCGGTTTCTCGAGGAAACCGAGCATCGGCAGGATGATCAGGAAGTGAGCGAAGTAGTAGGCGGTGAAGATACGCGACAGCGTGACGTAAATGCCTTCCGCCGGCATCGCACCCAGGTATCCCAGAGCGACGCAGGTCAGGGCGAAGATCCAGAAGAACTGCTTGAACAGCGGACGGTAGGTGCCGGAGCGGACTTTCGACGTGTCGAGCCAGGGCAGGATGAACAGTACCGCGATGGCACCGAACATCAGAACGACACCGCCGAGCTTGTCCGGAACGGCACGCAGGATCGCGTAGAATGGCAGGAAATACCATTCAGGGACGATATGGGCCGGCGTCACGAGCGGGTTCGCTTCGATGTAGTTGTCCGCGTGGCCCAGGTAGTTGGGCAGGTAGAAGGCGAACCAGGAGAAGAAGATCATGAACACGACAATCGCGAACAGATCTTTCACCGTGTAATACGGGTGGAACGGCAGCGTGTCCTGTTTGGTCTTCGGCTGCACGCCCGTCGGGTTGTTGTTACCCGTGGTGTGGAACGCCCACACGTGCAGGATGACAACGCCGAAGATCATGAACGGCAGCAGGTAGTGGAGCGAGAAGAACCGGTTCAGCGTCGGGTTGTCGACGGCAAAACCGCCCCAGAGCCATGTTACGATCGCTTCACCCACGAGCGGGATCGCCGAGAACAGGTTCGTGATAACGGTCGCGCCCCAGAAGGACATCTGGCCCCACGGCAGAACGTAACCCATGAAGGCCGTTCCCATCATGATCAGGAAGATGATCACGCCAAGGATCCACGAAATTTCGCGCGGCGCCTTGTAGGAACCGTAGTAGAGACCGCGGAAAATGTGGATATAGACCGCGATGAAGAACATCGACGCGCCGTTTGAATGGAGATACCGCAGCAGCCAGCCGAAATTCACGTCGCGCATGATGTGCTCGACACTGTCGAACGCGGCGTCGGTGCTGGGTGTGTAGTGCATCACCAGAACGATCCCGGTGAGGATCTGTGCGATCAGCACGAAGAACAGGATCCCGCCGAACGTCCACCAGTAGTTCAGGTTTTTCGGTGTCGGGAAGTCCACGAAGGATCCGCGCATGAGCGAAATAACCGGCAGGCGGCTTTCGAGCCACTTGGCCGCAGCGCTCTGCGGTACATAGTTTGAATGTCCAGCCATGGCTGTCTCCTAAAAATTTCTGCCGTTAACCGATCTTGATTGTCGTGTCGCTGACGAATTCGAGCGGCGGAATCAGCAAATTCTCGGGAGCCGGGCCTTTACGAATGCGGCCGGCCGTATCGTAGTGCGAGCCGTGGCAGGGGCAGAACCATCCGCCAAACTCACCGGCATCGCCGATGGGCACACACCCAAGGTGCGTACAGATACCGATCTGCACGAGCCAGTTTTCCTTGTCCTTGACGCCCCGGTTCGGGTCGGTTGCCTCGGCGTCTGCGGGGAGATTGGCGTTTCGGGCCAGTTTGTCGGGCAGATCGGCAATCGGCACGTCCGTGGCTTCGGTCACTTCCGTTTCCGTGCGGTTGCGGATGAACACCGGCTTACCGCGCCATTTGACTGTGATTGACTGCCCTTCCTCAACGGCAGACACATCCACCTCGATGGACGCCAGCGCAAGAGCCGATGCATCCGGGTTCATCTGGTCAATGAACGGCCATACCAACGCGCCGGCGCCGACAACGCCCATTGCACCGGTCGCGATGTAGAGAAAGTCACGGCGGTTCGGTTCTTCCGCATCCGTGTTGTATGCCAAGGTCGCGTCCCCTCAAAAGTTCTACCTGTACCGATAGCCCGCATCATGTTCCGCCGCTATCCTGGGAAGAAGGATAGTGGGAACCATGCCGGGCTCAACGGTGACCGGGTACGGCACATTACCGCACCGGCCAAGCGGCTTGTCTTTTTGCACCCTTCGATACGCTTGTCCAGACAAACAAACGCCTCAAAACGCATATGTCGCAGGCAAAACAACCGCCATGCCGCTTTTCTGCCCTTTTTTAGCAAACAAGCGCAAGATCGGAATTCGTATGAATCCCGATCCTGCCATTTCGTTTTGTGAATTATGCTGCCTGCACGGGCGCCAGGAAGCCGCCTGACTGGTGCTGCCAAAGCTGCGCATAAAGGCCGTTGGCATCCAGAAGCTCCTGGTGTGAGCCTTCCTCGATGATTCGACCCTGATCCATGACGATCAGGCGATCCAGGGCCGCGATTGTCGACAGCCTGTGAGCAATCGCGATCACGGTCTTGCCCTTCATGAGTTCGAAAAGGCTCTCCTGAATGGCAAGCTCGACTTCCGAATCCAGCGCAGATGTCGCCTCGTCCAGCACAAGTATGGGCGCATCCTTGAGCAGGACCCTGGCAATCGCAATCCTCTGCCGCTGGCCGCCCGACAGCTTGACACCGCGCTCACCGACATGCGCATCAAGTCCCGTGCGGCCGTTCAGATCCGTCAGGCCTTTCACAAAGTCCATCGCATGCGCCTTTTCAAGCGCCGCTTCGACCTCCGCCCGATCGACATCCGGCTTGCCATAGGCAACGTTTTCGAAGATCGACCGGTGCAGAAGCGATGTGTCCTGCGTGACAACACCCACATTCGCCCGGATATCGTCCTGCCGCACACCGGCAATGTCCTGGCCGTCGATCCGGATCCGCCCGCGTTCCAGGTCATAAAAGCGCAGCAGCAGGTTGACGATGGTCGACTTGCCGGCGCCTGAGCGCCCGATCAGTCCGATTTTCTCTCCGGGAGCGATCGTCAGGTCCAGATCCTCGATCACGCCGGATTTCTTGCCGTAGTGAAAGCCGATCCCGTCAAAACGGATCTCGCCCTTGGGCACGGAAAGCGGCTGAGCATCGGGGACGTCCACCACATCCCGCTCGCGCGAGATCGTGTTGATACCGTCCTGCACGGTGCCGATGTTTTCAAACAGGCCCGATACTTCCCAGAGAATCCATTGCGACATGCCCTGGAACCGCAGAACGAGCGCAACCGCAACGGCGATCTCCCCAGTGGTCACATTGCCTGCCTGCCAGAGCACGATGGACATGCCAGCAACGGCAAACAGCAACACCATGTTGAGCGTCGTCAGCGTGATGTTCATGCCGGTCACCAGCCGCATCTGCAGGAACACCGTCTTCAGGAACGAGGTCATGGATGACCTGGCATAGTCTTCTTCACGCTCCGCGTGGGAAAACAGCTTCACCGTCGATATGTTCGTGTAGGCATCCACCACGTGGCCCGTCATCACGGAACGCGCATCGGCTTGCTCCCGGGACACGTCCTTGAGCCGCGGAATGAACACACGCATGGTGATCAGGTAGCAGCCGAGCCACGCCATGAACGGGATCGCGAAATAGATGCTGGCCTCCGCGACCACGAACAGCGCCGCGACGAAATAGACCACGACATAGACCAGGATATCCGCGATCCGCGTGACAACCTCGCGCACCGCGAGGGCCGTCTGCATCAGCTTGTTGGCGATGCGGCCGGCGAAATCGTTCTGGTAGAACGAGATGCTTTGCCGCAGCAGGTAGCGGTGGACGCGCCATCGCACCGACATCGGATAAGTGCCCATGAGGCCCTGGTGAAACAGCATCTCCCAGATGGCGGCAATCCCGGGCAGCAGAATAAGCACGACAATCCCCATCCAGACGAGCTGACCCCAATTGTCCTGGAAGAACGTCTCCGCGTTCTCGGTGCTGAGCCAGGTCACCAGCTCTCCAAGAAACGTGAAGATCATCACTTCGAGAACAGCGATCAGCGCTCCCAGAACGGAAACAACGAGCAGGATTGGCCAAACGGGCTTGGTGTAATACCAGCAAAATGCCCAGAACCCGCTTGGCGGAACGTCGAGCTCGGTCTTTTCAAAAGGATCGACGAGCTTTTCGAAACGGTCAAACATGACTACCTCTCAGAGCGGCTCAAACGTAGCACGGTCAGATGCGCCATGGCATCCCGGCTGCCGATCGTTTGTGCACGCGGACGAATGACGGTCTCGGCGGTCATGAAGAACAGGCCGGACATCAGACTTGTAAAGGAAAGCGCGATGATCGCCGTGCCCCAGAACAAGGCGCCCAGTTCGTCAATGAAGACGGAAACAGGGATGTGCTGTCCTGCAATCTCAAGAGCCTCGACACGGCTCAGATTGTAGGCAAGCACGGGCACGAACAACACCACGGCGACAACAAAGGTGACACCGGCAAACGCTGCGGTGCGCAACAGGCCACGCATCAGTCTGCGCCTCGCATCTCCTCGCGGCGCAGGCGGCGGCACTTCAACATCCGGAC
>JBCBUA010000225.1:0-9622 GCA_039818365.1 Pseudomonadota bacterium | reverse complement strand
ATACTTGACCGGCCAAAGGCCAACGCGATTGACCTGAAGACGAGCCGTCTGATGGGAGATGTCTTCACGGAGTTTCGTGACGATCCGGATCTGCGCGTCGCCATCATCACCGGTGCAGGGGAAAAGTTTTTTTGTCCCGGATGGGATTTGAAGGCCGCCGCGGATGGCGACGCCGTCGACGGGGACTACGGCAAAGGCGGGTTTGGAGGCTTGCAGGAATTGCGCGGTCTCAACAAGCCCGTCATTGCTGCGGTCAACGGTATCTGTTGCGGCGGCGGGCTTGAATTGGCTTTGTCGGCGGACATCATCCTGGCCGCAGAGCATGCGGAGTTTGCGTTGCCTGAAATCCGTTCCGGGACAGTGGCCGATGCCGCCAGCATCAAGCTTCCCAAAAGGATACCCTACCACATAGCCATGGAAATGCTGTTGACCGGTCGTTGGATCGATACGCAAGAAGCAGCGCGTTGGGGGCTGATCAATCATGTCTATCCTGCCGATCAACTTATGCAGGAAGCATGGACCCTCGCCCGATTGCTCGCGTCGGGTCCGCCGCTGGTCTATGCCGCAATCAAGGAAGTTGTCAGGGAGGCGGAGGCCATGACCTTCCAGGACGCGATGAACCGCATCACCAAAAGCCAGTTCGAGACCGTCGAAACGCTGTACCGCTCCGAGGACCAGCTTGAAGGCGCCCGGGCCTTTGCAGAAAAACGAGATCCGGTCTGGAAAGGCCGCTAGGAGACAAACAATGCCGCTACAAATGAACCGGAACGTTTTCATCACCTGTGCCGTTACGGGCTCCGGATCGACCCAGGACAAGTCACCGCATGTTCCGCGCAGCCCGAAAGAGATTGCCGACAGCGCGATCGATGCGGCAAAGGCAGGCGCTGCCATCGTTCATTGCCACGTTCGAGATCCGGAGACAGGCGCTCCTTCGAGGCGCCTGGAGCTTTACCGCGAGGTGACCGACCGTATCCGGGCTGCCGACGTCGATGTCGTGCTCAATCTGACCGCCGGCATGGGCGGCGATATTGTTTTCGGTTCGACGGAGGCGCCGCTTCCGGTCAATACGGCCGGAACGGACATGATCGGTGCGACTGAGCGCATGGCGCACATTGCCGAATGCCTTCCGGAAATCTGTACGCTTGATTGCGGGACCATGAACTTCGCCGAAGCAGACTATGTCATGACCAACACCCCCGGCATGTTGCGGGCGATGGGCTCCATGATGACGGAACTCGGCGTCAAACCGGAGATCGAGGCGTTTGACACCGGGCATTTGTGGTTCGCTAAGCAACTGGTCAGCGAAGGCACGCTGGCTTCTCCCGCGCTGGTGCAATTGTGCATGGGCGTTCCCTGGGGCGCCCCGAACGATCTGAACACGCTCATGGCGATGGTGAATGCCATACCTGAAGACTGGGCGTGGTCCGCATTCAGCCTAGGGCGCGATCAAATGCCCTACGCGGCTGCTGCCGTTCTTGCCGGCGGAAACGTCCGTGTGGGTCTTGAAGACAATCTTTTCCTGGAAAAAGGTGTTCTTGCAACCAATGCGCAGCTGGTTGAAAAAGCGGTCAAGGTGATCGAGGGTATGGGCGCGAAGATCATGGGTCCCGAAGACGTGCGTTCCCAACTCGGGCTGACGAAGAGGGCGCCGAGATGAAGGCCTGCATTGTCGGCGGCGGTGTGATCGGTGGCGGCTGGGCTGCGCGCTTTTTGCTCAATGGCTGGGATGTCGCGGTGTATGATCCCGACCCCGAGGCCGAGCGCAAGATCAACGAGGTCCTGGACAATGCGCGAAGAAGTCTCCCGTCCCTGTACGACTGGCTGTTGCCACCTGAAGGACAGTTGACATTTCATGACAGCCTTGTCGCTGCCGTCAAAAACGCCGATTGGATCCAGGAAAGCATCCCGGAAAGGATTGAGCTCAAGCACAAGGTGCTTGGCGAGATAGGCGCTCTGGCGTCCGAAAGTGCGGTGCTCGGCTCGTCTACGTCCGGTTTCAAACCGTCGGAATTGAACAGTCAAGGTGCGCGGGCAATCGTGGCACATCCCTTCAACCCGGTTTACCTGCTGCCGCTCGTGGAACTGGTGGGCGATCGCGCAACCACGGCAAAGGCTGCCGGTATCCTGCGCGACCTGGGAATGTTTCCGCTTGTCCTGCGCAAAGAAATCGATGCGCACATTGCCGACCGGCTGCTGGAAGCGGTCTGGCGCGAAAGCCTCTGGCTTGTCAAGGACGGGGTCGCGACAACCGAAGAAATCGATGAAGCCATTCGCATGGCCTTCGGCATTCGCTGGGCGCAAATGGGAATGTTCGAGACCTACAGGATTGCCGGCGGAGAGGCCGGCATGAAGCACTTCATGGCTCAGTTCGGCCCCGCTCTCGAGTGGCCGTGGACGAAACTGATGGATGTTCCGGAATTCACGGAAGAGCTGGTCGACCTGATCGCCGGCCAGTCCGATGCGCAGTCGGGTCACATGACCATTCGTGAGCTTGAACGCAAGCGTGACGACAATCTTGTCGGCATCTTGCGCGCGCTGAAAAAAACGGACAGTGGTGCCGGGGGCGTAATCAATCGGCATGAAGCTGCCTTGTCCGCGCAAGAGGATCCCGTCTTGCCAGTGACCGGCAGCAGGCATGTCCCGCAGAGCTGGGTCGACTACAACGGCCACATGAACGAGACCCACTATCTGGAAGCGGGAGCGGCTGCCACCGACCGCTTCATGGAAATGATCGGTGCAGATGCGGCGTATATTGCATCTGGCCGCAGCTATTTCACGGTCGAAACCCATATCCGTCATCTGGACGAGATGCTGGCAGGCGAGCGCCTCATCGTCACGACCCAGGTTTTGCAAGGGGAGGGCAAGAAGCTGCACCTCTTCCATTTCCTGAGAAAGGCCGATGGTACGACGGTCGCAACCGTGGAAACATTCCTTCTGCATGTTGATCTCAAAACGCGTGGCAGCTCCTTGCCGGGGGCTGAAGTTGCCGAGAAGCTGCGTCAATACGCTGAGAAGCATGCGCACATGGGAATGCCGGAGGGCGCGCAGCGGTATGTCGGGCAACGGGGCTAACGGCCTTGCGGACCTGCGTGCGCCCCGCCGGTTGTGCGGAAAATGTCTCGCGAGACATCACGGCGCTTTGTGTCAACAGACTGTTCACAAAAAATGATCTAGTTTTGTTTATTCTGTCTCATTATCTCCGAATTGAGAACAAACAGTTTTGTCTGTCTCGAACAGGAGAACGAACATGTCGCCCAACGCCAATACCATTCTTCATATCGACGCTTCCGCCCGCAAGACCAACTCGGTGACACGGGAGCTTACCAGCGCGCTGGTCAACCGCCTGACTGAAAAGGACCCGAATGCAAGGGTCCTGACCCGTGATGTTTCGGCGGGTCTACCCTTCCTTGATGAAGAATGGGTCGGAGCAAATTTCACCGATCCCGCCGAGAGAAACGCGGCGCAACAGGCGAAGCTCTCCCTATCAGACACCCTGGTCGAAGAGCTGAAATCCGCCGATACGATCGTGATCGGGACGCCGATTTACAATTTTTCAGTTCCGGCAGCATTGAAAGCCTGGATCGATCAGATTGCACGCGCACGCGAGACATTCAGATATACCGAAAACGGCCCCGTCGGTTTGCTTGAGGGCAAGAAAGCCTATGTGCTTGTCGCATCGGGAGGAACGAAGGTCGGGTCCGAGATCGATTTCGCAGTGACCTATCTAAAGCATGTGCTCGGTTTTGTCGGCATCAAGGATGTGACGATTATCGCAGCGGACCAGCTTATGGCCGATCCTTCCAAAAAAGATAACGCCCTGGCACAAACCCTAGAACTTGCTGCCTGATCCGGCTTCCAGGCCGGGTGGTATGTGGAAAAAGGATAAAGGGCGTCTCACTGAGTGAGATAAGTGCACTCATTAATTGTAAGGAGGCGTTTGCCGCTTTGGCGCTCCGTGCAATTCGCTCTTCCCATCGCGTCGGACAAGATGCCCGGCGCGTATTTTTTGAAGGTTGGTTGGTCACAGACAATCGGCGCCGGCCGGCACCTTCTGGTGCGGCAGGCTCGAATGTCAGTCACTGTCAAAATTGTCTATCAACACATTCCCGAGTTTCGCTCTACGGCGTTGTTTTTACTCGTTTTCTGATGCCGGATCAGATGATCCCGACAACAATTGCAGCTAGAAAAACAAATGCTGCGATAAAGGCAATCCTGTTCAGGTTCCGCGCTAGAGTCATCTGTTCGCTCCCGATTACCTCACGTTGACCTGCTGATACTAAGATAGTGAATCGTGGAAACGAAGCAAAAAAGATGCTGCATTGCGGCGAGGGAAATGCATCCAATGGTTGTGTTTTGGGCAGATCCTCTCCTTAACGCCTTGATAACGAACGACTCGATGTCAAAAAAATGAGACGATGTTTTTTTGTGTGCGCCAAAACTTTTTTGATTTCGCCAATCGCCTTGACAGCCTGTTATCGATATCACGCATCACCGTTGTGTCTCGCGGCTCGACCTGGCATCCGCAAAAACCAGTAGCGTCCTGTTAAGAAGCTTTTGGTACCGTCCGCAAAGGCGTGTCGTGCGCTTCGGAGAAGCAATGATCAATCTGTCGAAACTTGCGGAGCTGGCAAAGGATTCCAGTGCCACCGGGCGCAAAGGCCTCATCGGTGCGCTGACGGATATGTTTGTTGGTGCCGGCAAGGAACGGGATGAGCAGATCAGCCTTCTCTTCGGCGACATCGTTTTGAAGGTTCTCGGGCAGCTTGAAGAAGAGACCCGCATGATCCTTGCAAAGCGCGTTTGCCATGAAAAAGACGCGCCTCACGAACTGATGGTGAAGCTGGCCAATGACTCCATTTCCGTGGCCGAACCTGTGCTTGAGCATTCTCCGGCGCTGACGACCGACGATCTTGTTGATGTCGCTTCAAACGCTTCGATGGCGCATCTGGGGGCGATTGCCGGACGGAAAACCGTCGACAAGGCAGTCACAACGGTTCTCGTCGATCGTGGAGACAGCAAGGTTCTGAAGAGGGTTGCGGAGAATGAAGGCGCTGAATTTGCCGAATCTTCGTTTCTGAAGCTGGTCGAAAAAGCGCGCTCCGACGAGTCCATACAGTCGGCGCTGGTCAACCGGCCGGATCTGCCGGAAGAAGCAGCACACGCGTTGCTGCCTTTCCTTACCGACGCATTGAAGGAGCGCATCACCGCGCTCGGCGCGGACAACACGCTGGTCAACCTGCTGGCGCAGCGCGCAGCAACAGAGGTGGCCGCACGCGCGCACAAGCTGGATGATGCACGCGAAGAGTCAAATGCGCTTATCAACGATGTCCTGGGTAACAAGACCCGGATCGACGATGCGGTGACATCCTTTGCCCGTGCAGACCGGACAGCAGAACTCGGTATGCTGCTGGCGAGGGTCAGTGATTTGCCACCTGCAGCGGTCTCTCAGCTGTTGTTCAGCGCAAGCGACAAACCGTTGATCATCCTGTGCAAAGCCAATGGCGTGACCGCCGAGGCCTACAAGGACATCCTGACGATGCGTGCGCGCCGGCTTCGCATCGGCGGTCTGGAACTCAACGCGGCCATCCAGCGCTACTCAGCGCTTAGCGAGGAAGGCGCCAAACGATCGCTGGAAACGCTCAAGAAATCGGGCACATCTTTCGGATTGAAGACCGAAGAGACGGGCAGAAAACGGCCAAAGGCGAAGGTCAAACGCGCGACGGCGTTTGCGGCCAGCCGCTAGCGTCTTGTCTGCCTAACCCGTCGACCTTTGCAGTGTTGCCGTCATGGCCGCAGCTGAAATCAAAAAGCCTCCACCAATCCTGTTGACCAGCCGAAGCAGGGACGGGCTTCTGAGTTTCCGCCCGACGGCTGCCGCCGCGAACGCATAGACGGCCGCATTCAGGATCCCCAGCACCACGAAAGTCGTTCCAAGCAGGAACAGCTGCGGGGCGACAGCTGACTGCGGCGCAATGAAATGCGGCAGAAACGCCATGAAGAACACGATGCCCTTGGGGTTCAGCGATGTCACGACATAGGCGTGCCAGAAGATCTTCCGTGCAGAAATATGCTCCATCTCATGCACGTTCTGAACCGCCGGGCGGCTGCGCCACATCTTGATGCCGAGCCAAACCAGATAGGCCGCGCCAACCCATTTGAGAACCGAAAATGCGGTTGCGGAGGCGGCCAGTATCGCTCCCAGGCCCAACAATGATACCGCTGCGGCGGTCGCATCGCCCAGGCCGACGCCCACGACGCTTGCAAGAGCCGACCGTCTTCCCTGGGTCAGGGCATAGCTCACGACGAGCATGATCGTTGGCCCGGGGATCGCCAGGACGATAAGCGTTGCCACCACATAGGCAGAATAGAGTTCAAGTGTCATGCGGGTGTCTCGACATTCGATAAGCGGTGAGGGATGCTGACCGGCAGTCAGCCACATATGAATCAAGCCTGCAAGTCAAGAGGGGCGAATGCACAAGACGCTGCGCTTTGGGTTTTCGGCAATTGTCTTTTTGATCAGTTCTTCGGTTCTTGCACCGGCCGCCGAGCCAGTACCTGCGCCCAAGCCGCTTGCCCTACCGGATCAGAAGGCTTCCAAAGGGGCAGTCTCGACGCCCCTTCCGAAGCCAAAGCAGGCACAAACTCGGGAAGAGGCCGGTTCAAAGTCGGTCGAAATCGCGTCCTGTGATCTCTCCGGCGTCGATTTTGAACAGATTCCACCGGTTCGCGGCGAGTTTTCCGGGGATGCCGGCTGCGGCATCGAAACTCCCGTCAGGATAACGGGATTTGAACGTGAAAGCGCGCCGGTTGCCCTCAAGGGGTCGGTTACCGTCTCCTGTGAGTTCGCGAAAACCTTTTCTGAGTGGCTGCAAAGCGATGTGCTGCCCGCGGCTGAAAAACACTTCGATGGCGGCATTAAGTCGATCGCCACGGGACCCGGATATCAGTGCCGACGGCGCAACAACCAGCCGGACGGCAAACTGTCCGAACATGCGCTGGGCAAGGCGGTCGATATCTCCGGCTTTTCGATGGAGGAAGGGGCCTCGGTCTCAGTTGAGACGGACTGGGGGAAGAATACGCCGCAAGGCCGTTTCCTGGAGGACATCCACAAAAGTGCGTGCGCGCGGTTCACGACGGTTCTCAGTCCGGAAGGCGATGAATTCCACAAATCCCACCTGCATGTCGATATCGGTTGCCACGGCAAGACCTGTACATACCTGATCTGCCAGTAGTTTTGTCATGAGCTGTGGCTCCGTGGATCGGCAACCATCAAGCAACTTGAATGAACCTCAGATTGTATTACATGAGTGGTGCAATCCGTTTTCGGATTTCAGCGTTCGATTTGAAGTGGCGGTGACCACGCGGGGTTTCTGAAAAGCGGCTGACGCATCGTCCCGGTCTGCAAGACGTTGCGTCACAAAGAAGATCTCCGTCCAGAAGTTTTCCGTAGGAGTAGCGTTATTCAAGTCCTGGTCATCATCTCCCTCCTCGCAAGCATCGTTTATGCCTACGGGGCGTATTGGACAATCACGGTTTTTGCCTGCTGGAACCGGTGTTCACACCTATACGAGGAACCTTTCGGACTGGCATTTTTCACGCCGTTCATTGTCGGGCCATTCGCTGCGAACGCGGTCTATATCTGGCTTAGAAAGAAGTCCGGAAAAGCATATGGCTGGCTTTTGCTGGGACCGGTATTCGGCACCGTTGCAACTTTCTGGTACGGGGCTTACTTGTTCCAATCCAGTCGCCATGATC
This sequence comes from Pseudomonadota bacterium, assembly GCA_039818365.1. Lineage (GTDB taxonomy): Bacteria > Pseudomonadota > Alphaproteobacteria > Rhizobiales > Stappiaceae > Roseibium. The sequence goes on along the minus strand of JBCBUA010000225.1, from coordinate 1,867 downwards.
TGTTCAGCCCCGAAAACGCGCACCTTTTTTACTTCCTTGCTGTCGGCTTTGCCATGGTCTTGCCGTTTCTGGTGTTCCTGGCGAACAGACCACGGGGCTGACGTCACGCGCAGCGGATGCGGTTCAAGTGCCAGCCAAGGCATATGACCTGATTGGAGTTTCACGACAAATCGGACGCAGGGCGGTCACAGTGCCCATCTTGGGTCCGTGAAGATTGGGCATCCGAACGAACCCGGTGTGGTATCAGAGGCTTGGGCACTGTGATCAAACGTGTGACCTGGTTTTCCGCCCTCCGGAGTTTCAGGAGGCCTTCGGGGGGAACTGAACCTTTGGGAAAAAAGCGGCAGCAGGTGGAAGTCAGTTCGGCTGACGGAATGCCTGCTGCCGGAAGGTGCGGGGCGAACTCGGAAAGTTACTGGCAGAAACGCTGCTCGCCCCGATACGTGGTGTAGGTACCGGTCGAGGGATTGAACGACCGGAATTTCGAAGAGCAGTACTGGTACCAGGCCGGGCTCCAAGGCTGGTATCCGACTGCGCCGTGAACCTGTCCCGGGTAGGGAGCAGGCGGGTAGTAGGTGGCCGGCGGAGGCGGCGGTCCGGCATAGGCCGGGCGGTTGGCCGCGCCGAGCAGGATCGCGCCTGCGGCGAGACCGATGACACCGGCGGCGACGGCTGCGCCGACATTGTTGTTGTTTCTGTGGCGCTTGTGATTGTGGTGGTAACCGCCGTGGTGGTGGCCCTGCCACCCCCGTTTCGGGCCGGCTTCGGCTGTTGCAATTGTCGGAACGAGAAGGGCGCCGGACAGGGCGACAGCAATCAGGCGTTTGCTCAAGGTTTTCATCGTTTTCTTCTCCAGGTGCCTGCGCCTCTTTTGTCCGGCGCTGTATCTGATGACAGGACATTCGCATACCGGCCCTGAACGGGTTCTGAGATGCCCGTTCATCTTGCGTTCAGGTTCGCGCTGTGGTGTTTCTTTCCTTGCAAAGAACAGTCAGCTGCCAGGAAACCCCCGGGAGACAGGTGTGAACACGCGCAACGAGAATGCCAAGGAACCGATGTCGCCCATTCGCGAGACCGACGACCCCTCCCGCCGTATGGCGAAGGACCTGATCCGGAAGGCGCGCTTCGGTGCACTCGCGGCAATCGAGGCCGGCACCGGTCATCCGCTCGCCAGCCGCGTGGCACTCGCCACGGATCTTGACGGCACGCCGATCGGCGTGCCGTCAAGATCCGTGGCGAGTGCCACGCGGCTGGCGAGCGGATGACCGGTGCCGGCCTCGATTGCCGCGAGTGCACCGAAGCGCGCCTTCCGGATCAGGTCCTTCGCCATACGGCGGGAGGGGTCGTCGGTCTCGCGAATGGGCGACATCGGTTCCTTGGCATTCTCGTTGCGCGTGTTCACACCTGTCTCCCGGGGGTTTCCTGGCAGCTGACTGTTCTTTGCAAGGAAAGAAACACCACAGCGCGAACCTGAACGCAAGATGAACGGGCATCTCAGAACCCGTTCAGGGCCGGTATGCGAATGTCCTGTCATCAGATACAGCGCCGGACAAAAGAGGCGCAGGCACCTGGAGAAGAAAACGATGAAAACCTTGAGCAAACGCCTGATTGCTGTCGCCCTGTCCGGCGCCCTTCTCGTTCCGACAATTGCAACAGCCGAAGCCGGCCCGAAACGGGGGTGGCAGGGCCACCACCACGGCGGTTACCACCACAATCACAAGCGCCACAGAAACAACAACAATGTCGGCGCAGCCGTCGCCGCCGGTGTCATCGGTCTCGCCGCAGGCGCGATCCTGCTCGGCGCGGCCAACCGCCCGGCCTATGCCGGACCGCCGCCTCCGCCGGCCACCTACTACCCGCCTGCTCC
>JBCBUA010000224.1:0-9670 GCA_039818365.1 Pseudomonadota bacterium | reverse complement strand
CGGCAACGTCATTCCGCGCTCGATCATCAATCGCTTCACAGCCGACTTTAACGGCCAGAACGTGATCGACGTGACGCTTGAGCCGGCCATATCGACCAACCCCTATTTCCAGTTCGAGGCGGTCGTGCCGGAATCGGGAGAATTCAAGTTCACCTGGTACGACGATGACGGCTCCGTCTACGACACGACCAAGAAAATTACGGTCAGCTGACCGTTGATGACGAGCGTCTGGTTGAGGGAGGAAGGCGTGAAGAAAACGACACTAGCAATCGGGTCCGTGGCTGCACTGGTCTTGATGCCGGGTCTGGCGAAGTCCGATCCGGATGAAGACAGCCTGACGATCAATGGCGACATTTCGATCGTGACGGAGACCGATGCGCCGGCACACACGGAAAATCTCTCGACGATCTATTCCGGCTGGCGCTTCCGGTCCGACGAAACCCAGGCCTTCCAGATGGATGATTTCGACAATCCGGGCATGATCGGTGTCGAAAACGCGATGGTCAATTGGGACACGATCGACGGGAGTGCAGGCAAATCATGCGCAAGCTGCCACGAAGGTCCCGAAACGATGGCCGGTGTCCGGGCCGTTTATCCGAAGTGGAATGACAAAAAAGGCAAGGTGACCACCCTTGCAATGGAGATCAATGATTGCCGCACGACGCACATGGGTGCCGAGAAGTGGAAATATACCGGCGGCGACATGACCGACATGGTCGCCCTGATTTCTTCCGTCTCGCGTGGCATGCCGGTCAATGTTGCGATTGACGGGCCGGCGAAGGAAACCTGGGAGAAGGGCAAGGAACTCTACTACACGCGCACCGGTCAGCTCGAACTTTCCTGTGCGAATTGCCATGAAGACAGCTATGGCCTGATGATCCGCGCGGACCATTTGAGCCAGGGCCAGATCAACGGGTTTCCGACCTACAGGCTGAAAAACACCAAGCTCAATTCGGTGCATGCACGGTTCAAGGGATGTGTTCGCGATACGCGCGCGCAGACCTACAAGCCTGGGTCGCCCGAGTTCATCGCTCTTGAGCTTTATGTCGCCTCGCGCGGAAACGGCCTGAGCGTCGAAGGTCCGTCCGTCCGCAACTGATGACACGTCAGGGTCCCGGCTTTGGGTCGGGACCCTTTTCTTCAGGTAATATATTCACTTATGCGCATATGTTTTGAGGAGCGAACAGGAATATGATCTCGCGTCGCGATTTTCTCCAGGTCGGCATGGCCGCATCCGCGGTCGTCGGAGCGTCGGGCTTCGGCAACTGGGCGCGCCTGGCTGCGCAGCAGGCGCTGACCCAGGACCAGCTCCTGGAATTCGACACGTTCGGAAATGTCTCGCTCATTCACATCACTGATATTCATGCGCAGCTGAAACCAGTCTACTTCCGGGAGCCGTCCGAAAACATCGGGGTCGGTGACAACCGGGGCGCCGTGCCGCATGTCACCGGCGCGCAGTTCCGCAAGCTCTACGGCATCGCCGACGGCAGCCCGAGCCACTATGCCTTGAGCTCCGGCGACTTCTCGTCTCTGGCGAAAGGCTATGGGCGCGTTGGCGGACTGGACCGTGTTGCAACCGTGATCAAGGCCATTCGCGCCGACCGTCCCGACGCGATCCTTCTGGACGGCGGCGATACCTGGCACGGCTCCTACACCTGCTACAAGACGGCCGGGCAGGACATGGTCAACGTGATGAATGCGCTCAATCCGGACGCGATGACGTTCCATTGGGAGTTCACTCTTGGCAGCGACCGCGTCACCGAGATCGTCGAAAACCTTCCCTTCGCAGCGCTTGGCCAGAACATCTTCGATGTAGAGTGGGACGAGCCGACGGAGCTCTTCCCGCCCTACAAGATGTTCGAGCGCGGCGGCACCAAGGTCGCGGTCATCGGGCAGGCATTTCCCTATATGCCGATCGCCAACCCGGGCTGGATGTTCCCCGAATTCGCCTTCGGCATCCGCGATGAAAACATGCAGGCGATGGTCGACGAAGTGCGCGCAGAAGGTGCGGAGTGCGTCGTGGTTCTCAGTCACAACGGGTTCGATGTCGACAAGAAGATGGCGACCGTCGTCAGCGGGATCGACGTGATCCTGTCCGGCCACACCCACGATGCACTGCCGGAGCCGGTCCTTTCGGGCAAGACGATCATCGTTCCGTCGGGCTCAAACGGGAAATTCGTCAGCCGGGTCGATCTGGATATCCGCAACGGCCAGCTTATGGGCTATCGGCACAAGCTCATTCCGGTTTTCTCCGACGTTATCGAACCGGATGCGGACGTTGCCGCTCTCATTGATGAGCAGCGTGCGCCCTATCTCGCCGAGCTTTCGGAGGTCATCGGCAAGACCGACAGCCTGCTTTACCGCCGGGGCAACTTCAACGGCACCTGGGACGATCTGATCTGTGACGCACTGCTGTCCGAACGGGACGCCGAGATTGCGCTCAGTCCCGGTGTGCGCTGGGGACCGTCGCTGATCCCGGGCCAGGAGATCACACGCGAAGACATCTTCAATGTCACCTCGATGACCTACGGCAAGGCCTACCGTACGGAAATGACAGGTGAGTTCCTGAAGGTCGTGCTGGAAGACGTCGCGGACAACATCTTCAATCCGGATCCCTATTACCAGCAGGGCGGCGACATGGTGCGCACTGGCGGGCTTGGCTACAGGATCGATATCGCCCAGCCCCAGGGCAGCCGCATTTCGAACATGACGCTCCTGAAGACCGGCGAGGCGATTGATCCGTCGCGCTCCTACGTGGTGGCCGGATGGGCCAGCGTGAACGAGGGCACGGAAGGTCCGCAGATCTGGGACGTCGTTGAAAACCACATTCGCAAACTCGGCACGGTGACGACACAGCCGAGCAACAGCGTTGAAGTTGTTGGTGCATAGTTTAGGCAAGGAGTCCTCTTTGATGGATGCGAAAACCGGAACATCCCGAAGGTCCTTTCTCAAAGGCAGCGTTGCGATTGCAGGCGCATCCGTCGCCGGGGCAGCAAGCGCCAGCGAAGCCGATCCGCTGATCACAGACGTTCAGGACTGGGCGTCGATCACCGGTGCCGGCGTTGACGAAACGCCCTATGGACTGCCGATCAGCTTCGAGAAGGACGTGGTCCGCCGCAACGTTGAATGGCTGACGGCGTCGCCGATTTCCTCGATCAATTTCACACCTATTCATGCGCTCGACGGCACGATCACGCCGCAGGGCTGCGCGTTCGAACGCCACCATTCCGGTGCGATCGAGCTTCGCAAGGAAGACTACCGTCTGATGATCAACGGGCTGGTCGACACGCCGCTGGTGTTTCACTACGCTGACCTGGAGCGGTTCCCGCGGGAGAACCATGTCTATTTCTGCGAATGTGCCGCCAATACCGGCATGGAGTGGGCGGGCGCTCAGCTGAACGGGGCGCAGTTCACGCACGGCATGATCCACAATATGGAATATACCGGTGTTCCGCTCCGCACGCTCCTGAACGAGGCAGGTCTTGCCGCTGCGGGCGAGCTCAAAGACAAGTGGGTCTATGTCGAAGGGGCGGATGCCTCTTCCAATGGCCGCTCGATCCCGATGGAAAAAGCCCTGGACGATGTGCTTGTGGCGTTCAAGGCCAATGGCGAAGCGTTGCGCATGGAGCACGGCTATCCTGTTCGCCTGGTCGTGCCGGGCTGGGAAGGCAACTTGTGGGTGAAGTGGCTGCGCCGTATCGAGGTCACCGACATGGCGGTGGAAAGCCGCGAGGAAACGTCGAAATACACCGATGTCTACGAAGATGGCACCGCGCGGAAATGGACTTGGGTGATGGACGCGAAATCGGTCATTACCTCGCCAAGCCCGCAAATGCCCATTCCGCACGGAAAGGGGCCGCTGGTGATTTCCGGGCTTGCCTGGTCCGGCCACGGCAAGATCACGCGGGTCGACGTTTCGAGAGACGGCGGCATTACCTGGGAAACGGCCCGTCTTGGCAAGCAGGGGGACACCAAGGCCCTGACCCGGTTCTATCTCGACATCGACTGGGACGGAAACCCGATGCTGCTGCAGTCGCGGGCCATGGATGAAACCGGATACGTCCAGCCGACCAAGGAACAGCTTCGCGCCATGCGCGGTGAAAACGCCGTCTATCACAACAACTGCATCCAGACCTGGTTCGTGGATGAAAACGGGGTCGCCGAGAATGTCGAAGTCTCTTAACCAGATTGTTCTCCCCGTTGCCGGCGGCACCGCACTTGCGCTTTCGGCCGCGCTTTTGTTCGCCAATCTGGACTATGGGCAAAAGAAGATCGGGGCGCTGGAACAACGTGTCGAGCAGGTTTCCCTTCAGGCGGAAACGGCGAACAGGCGCGCCGACGACGAGGCGGCAGCCGTTTCGGACCTGAAAGAAAAGATTGCCGAGATCCAGGCCGCGGCGGAAGCGCGCGCGGCGCGCGGCGGCGATCTGACGGAACGCGCACCGGAAAGCGGCGATAAATTCGGCCTCGGCCGCACGGCGAAGCCGGAAGAAATCGCGGCCTGGGATGTCGACGTTCTGCCCGACGGACGGGGCCTGCCCGAGGGCAAGGGGGACGCCTATTGGGGCGAGGAAGTCTTTGCGGAAAAATGCGCCTCCTGTCACGGAGACTTTGCCGAGGGCGTGGACAACTGGCCCGTTCTTGCCGGCGGGTTCGACACGCTTGGCGACAAGGACCCGGTGAAAACCGTGGGGTCCTACTGGCCTTACCTCTCGACGGTCTTTGACTATGTGCACCGCTCCATGCCCTTCGGCGAAGCGCAGACGCTGACAGCGGACGAGACCTATGCGATCGTTGCCTACATCCTTTATTCGAACGATCTCGTGGACGACGACTTCGAACTCAGCCACGAGAATTTCGCCGCGTTCGAGATGTACAACAAGGGTGGTTTCGTGATCGATGACCGTCCGGCGTTGGAGTATGCGAAGTGGCGCGCCGAGCCCTGCATGGAAAACTGCAAGCCAAGCGTTGAGATTACCATGCGCGCGACATTCCTCGACGTGACGCCGGAAGACGGCGGCGAGTCGGTGATGAACCACGCAACGGCGGATGACACGCCGACCTTCGTCGCCGCTGCAGCTTCCGCCGGAACAGATGAAGCCGCCGCAGAAGACGCTCCGGCCGTTGCGGCTTCTGCTTCCCTCGATCCCGCTCTGGTGGCGTCCGGTGAAAAGGTCTTCAAGAAATGCGGGGCCTGTCATGCGGTTGGCGCGGGCGCCAAAAACAAGTCCGGGCCGCATCTCAACGGCCTGTTCGGCCGCCAGATGGGCTCCGTGGACGGGTTCAAGTATTCCAAGGTCTTCGTGGCCGCACAGGAAGAAGGCCGCGTCTGGGACGAGGTGGCGCTGGCAGAGTTTCTGGCCAAGCCGAGATCCTACATGAAAGGCACGAAAATGGCCTTCTCGGGGCTCAGGAAACAAGACGACCTGGATGCGATCACGGCGTATCTGAAGTCGGTTGGAGAGTGAGGGAAAATGCGCCTCGCCAAACTCCTGCCGGCACTTGCAGTGTCGCTGTTCTGCTCGGGGGCTGCCGCCGATGATTTCGGCGATCCTGTCGCCGGCGAGGCGGTTTTCAAAAAGTGCAGGAGCTGCCATATGGTGGGGGAGGGCGCAAAGCATCGCATCGGACCGCATCTCAACGGCATCTTTGGCCGGCAGGCGGGAACGCATGAGAATTTCCGGTATTCCAAGGCGCTGGTTCGGGCCGGGACCGGCGGGCTTGAGTGGCATGCCGACACGCTGGATGCGTTTTTGGAAAAACCGCGAGCGCTGGCAAGCGGGACGCGCATGAGTTTTTCAGGTCTGAGAAAGCCGGAAGACCGCCTCAATCTGATCGCCTACCTGCGCGCGTTTTCCGATGACCCGGCCAATATACCCGAGGCGGACCCGACCGCGACGCCGACCGACCATGACCTTCATCCGGCCATTCTCGCGCTCAAGGGCGATCCGGAATATGGCGAATATCTCAGCAGTGAATGTACGACCTGTCATCAGGCAGACGGGGCGGATGACGGCATCCCGTCGATCGTGTTGTGGCCGGAAGAAGATTTCGTGGTCGCCATGCATGCCTACAAGAACAAGAAACGCGCCCACCCGGTCATGCAGATGATGGCCGGACGGCTGAACGCGGAAGAGATAGCGGCGCTCGCAGCCTATTTTGCGGCGCTCGAACAATGACGGTGCATTTAGGGAGGAAGAAATGACACTGAATAGACGGCAATTCATCGGCACGTCGGCTGCAATGGCAGCGGTTTTGTCCGCTCCCGTGGTCAAGGCGCAAGGAACACCACGCGTTGTTGTCGTTGGCGGCGGTGCCGGCGGTGCGACCGCGGCGCGCTATATCGCCAAGGACAGCAAGGGCGCGATCGACGTCACCCTGATCGAGCCGACGCGGAAGTACTACACCTGCTTCTTCTCCAACCTTTACCTCGGCGGCTTCAAGGAAATCGAGGATATCGGCCATACCTATGGCGGACTTGCCGCAGGCGGCGTCAATGTCGTCCACGACTGGGCCATCGGTGTCGACCGCGACGCCAAGACCGTGGCCCTGGCGGGCGGCGGTTCGGTGCCCTACGACAAGCTGATCCTGAGCCCGGGCATCGACTTTGTCGAAGGCGCCGTGGAGGGCTGGGGCCTGGGCGCGCAAAACGCGATGCCGCACGCCTATAAGGCCGGTTCCCAGTCGGAACTCCTGAAGGCACAGCTGATGGCGATGCCGGAAGGTGGCGTCTTTGCGATGGTCGCGCCGCCAAATCCCTATCGCTGCCCTCCCGGGCCCTATGAGCGGGTGTCGATGGTTGCGCATTTCCTGAAGCAGAACAATCCGACAGCGAAGATCATCGTGGCCGACCCGAAGCCGAAATTCTCCAAGATGGGCCTCTTCCAGGAAGGCTGGGCGAACCACTATGAAGGCATGGTCGACTGGATCGGCGAGGACTTTGGCGGCGGCAACGTTTCGGTCGACCCGGGGGCAATGACGGTCACGATCGACGGCGAGGAGACAAAAGTCGACGTCTGCAACGTGATCCCGGCCATGAAGGCGGGCCGTATTGCCGATCTTGCCGAAGTAACGGATGGCAACTGGGCGCCGGTGAACGCCGCGGACATGTCGACAAAGGCCGACGCGGATATCTATGTTCTCGGTGATGCCTCGAGCCAGGGCGACATGCCCAAGTCGGGGTTCTCGGCGAACTCGCAGGCCAAGGTCTGCGCCAATGCGGTGCGCGGCGCGCTGACGGGCTCCAAGGTCTTCCCGGCGAAGTTCTCCAATACGTGCTGGTCGCTGATCGCACCGAATGACGGGGTCAAGGTCGGGGCCACCTACGAGGCAACGCCGGAGAAAATCGCCAAGGTAGACGGCTTCATCTCCCAGACCGGAGAAAGCGCGGACCTGCGCAAGGCAACCTACGAGGAATCCGAGGGCTGGTACACCGGCATCACCACGGACATGCTCGGATAACAGCGGTTTCCGCGCCCCGGCCTGGGTCTGGATCAGTGCCCGGGGTGCGGCAACATGAGACGCTTTTTCGGTTTGATGGAGGATCAGTCAATGAAACCCGTTCTACTTGCTGCAGTGCTTGGAATTGCCCTTGGCTCTCCTGCCCTTGCCGAAAAGCCTTTCACCTATGCGTTCGACGGATCCTTCGAGGATGCGACCTTCGCGGTCGAAAGCGCGATTGTCGGGCAGGGGCTGGTCATAGACTTTGTCAGCCATGTGGGCGAGATGCTCAACCGGACCGGTTCCGACGTCGGCAGCGATGCGATGATCTTCACGAATGCGGACATTTTTCTGTTCTGCTCCGCCGTGGTCTCGCGGCAGGTCATGGAACAGGACCCGATGAACATCACGCATTGTCCGTACGGCATTTTTGTCATGGAAACGGATGACGGCGTCACCATAGGGCACAAGGATTATCCCGACGGATCGATGCAGGCGGTCGAGAACCTGATGCAGCAGATCGTCGCCGAAGCCATCGGAAACTGACACACCCCGGAAGGTTGGAGCGGGAGCGCCGCGTTCCCATCACGCGCGCGGCGGACACGAACGTGACCGGGGGGATGCAGGCGCTTCGCGGGTGCGGACGCCGCCGGGACGGCGGGATTATTCGAACTCCATCTGCTCGTAGACCCGGCCTGCATTCCTTGTGGCCAGTTCTTCGAACGTGTCGAGGTGGGCGTAAGGCGACTGGTCGACATAGTAGGCGTCGGCGAGGTCTCCGCCGCTTTCAAGATGCGCCCCGATCTTTTCGCGCAGATAGAGCAGGTAGTCGCGCGTGTAGCGGCGCACCTGCGCCATGTTGGTCGGGTGGCCATGGCCGGGAATGACGTAGGTCGCCTTCAGGGTTTCAAAACCGGTCTCCCACGTCTCCAGCCAGTCGGCGACAATCGTATCCTCGAAGATCGGCAGCATGCGCTCGTGAAAGGCCATGTCGCCCGCGATCACCAGGCTTTGGTCCGGCAGCCAGATCTGCGTGTCGCCGGGGCCATGGGCCGGTCCGAGATGCAGAACTTCAATGCGGAAATCGCCCATCTCGATGACATGCAGGTCCTCGAAGGTCTGGGTCGGCGGGGCGACAAAGGTGCCTTCCGCCTTGTCCCGGTTGTACCGTTTCATGGCCTGAAGGATCTGGTTGCCGCGCTCTTCGATTTCACGCGCGGCATCGGCATGGGCCAGGATCGGCACACCTTGCTCTGCCCAATAGGAATTGCCGAGCATCGCGTGTCCCTGGCCGTTCTCGTCAATCACGAGCCTGACGGGCTGATCGGTGACCGCCCTGATTTCCTCGTGAAGCGCCTTTGCCAGGATGTAGGCCGCGCCGCCGTTGATCACGACGACGCCGTCCCCGGTCACGATGAAGCTGAGATTGTTGTTGTGGCCCGTGTTTTCATACGTCGGCGGTGCCGTAGCGCCGATCGCCGACCAGACATGCGGGATGACCTCCACCGGTTTGGAATAAAGCGCGGAGCCCGGATACTGGTCCGCGATGTCTTCACTCGCCTCTACCGGGATGGCCAGACAAACGGAAAGGGTCAGACAAACGCAGAAGATCAGACCGAAAAGACGCATCACGATACCTCCGGAAGAAAACGGAACGCATCGCCCGAACGTTCGACGCGCCCGACGCCGCCACCGGGCAAATGAAAGCCTGCGACCTTCAGGTCATCGGCAAGGATCCGGTCAAGAAGCGCAAGGCGCGTCGAGGCGGCGACCTCCGCATCCTGGTCCGATCCGCTCGGCCAGGCCGGCCGCATGAAGGCAATGTGGTGGTTGCCGATGGCGTCCCCGATGACAAGGGCCGCATCCGAGCCGCTGCGCACCTCGAAGCTCATGTGACCGGGTGTGTGGCCGGGCGTTGAAACGGCGAGGATGCCCGGCAGGATTTCCTGGCCGCCGGTGAAAAACTCAACTTTGTCCTCGATGGCCTCCAGCCTGCGTTTTGCGCCAACGGCCATCGCTGCCCGGGCTTCGCCAATCGTGTCGACGGTGTCCGGGTTCCACCAGTAGTCCCATTCGGTCCCGCCGATCAGGTAGGCCGCATCGGCAAAGAGAGGATCGTCGAACTCGTCCAGCAGCCCCCAGATATGATCCGGGTGTGCGTGGGTGAAAACGACATGGGTCACGTCTTCCGGTGCCACACCGGCGTGCTCCAGACCTGCGACGAGCTTAC
>JBCBUA010000223.1:0-9713 GCA_039818365.1 Pseudomonadota bacterium | reverse complement strand
GCCTGTCACCAAGGCAACTTGTCCAGACAAATCAAACATAAAACGTTCCTGAAATGTGCGGGCCCTTCGGGGCCGCGTTGAGCTTGGCGCAAACTTAGTGTGAGAAAGCCGCAGAATAAACAGTTCGTTTGCAGTAACATCATGCAGGAATTACACGAATGCCTGAACGATGTAGTTTAAGGGTTTCCAATCCTGCCCGCCGGCCTTGCCAACGGGGCCGACAATGACAAGGTCTGATTGATGGCTGCAGAAAAATCCGCGCTGCAGACGGGGCTCCGTCAGCTCTATTTCGGTCATTCGACGCGGGCGCGGGTCTTCAGGTTCACCCTTCTGGCGTTCGACATCCTCACGATCGGATATTTTATCGTTTCCTCCGTCATGGATCCGGAGCGGCATTTTCATACGCTGGACTTCATACTCGCCGGTGTCCTGTCTCTGGACTACATCGCACGCCTGATTGCCTCCGCAACGCCCGCACGGTACCTGTTCAGCTTTACGTCTCTCGCCGATCTCGTGGTCATTGCCTCGCTTCTTGCCCCGGTCTTCCTGGAGAATTTCGCTTTTCTGCGCGTCGTCAGGATGCTCCGGCTGCTGCGCTCCTATCATCTGCTGAAGGAACTGCGCGAGGCGTCGAGCTGGTTCCGCAGAAACGAGGACATCCTGCAGTCGGCGGTCAACCTCGTTGTCTTTATCTTTGTCGTGACCGCGATTGTCTTCGTGATCGAGGACGACCGGAACCCGAACATCAACAACTATCTCGACGCGCTCTATTTCACGGTGACGACCCTGACGACGACGGGTTTCGGCGACATCACAATGACCGACAGCGTCGGACGTCTGATGACGGTTCTCATCATGATTTTCGGCGTGGCCCTGTTTCTGAGGCTGGTTCAAACCATCTTCCGGCCGTCAAAGGCGCAGGTCAGCTGCCCCGATTGCGGCCTGAACCGCCACGACACGGATGCAATCCACTGCAAGCACTGCGGACGTATGCTGAACATCCCGACGGAAGGGGCATGGGACTGACCGGACGCCTGTCTCGCTGACTTGTGATGAGGCGAAGCTGGACAAACAGATTCCGACGCCCTTCTCTTCGGGTCGGCCGCTCCAACCTGCGAGCGGGACGTGCGTGACAGGAGCCGATCTTGATTTCAAAAACGTTTTCTTCCGCCGCCTGCACCACCTTGCTGGCATCGATCTTCCTTGCCGGCCCGGCTTCCGCTGACGGAAAGGCAGAGTGCGGCGGCGAGACACCATGCATCCTGGACGGCGGCGACTATTACATTCACTTGCCGAAGGCCCGGGCCGGGGACGAGCCGCTGGGCGCGATCTTTTACCTGCACGGACATCGTGGCAAGGCGGTCAATGCCATTCGCAACCAGGGCTTTCAGCGCATGGCGGACAAGCTTGGTGTTGCTTTCGTCGCCGTGCAGGGCGTCAACGGGACGTGGTCATTTCCGACTGCGCCGCGAAACCTGCGCGACGAGCCGGCCTTTTTCGACGCTGTCCTGAGCGATCTGGAAGACCGGTTCGGTATCGAACGGGACAAGACGCTGCTGTCCGGGTTCTCGTCGGGCGGTTTCATGACCTGGTACCTTGCCTGCGAGAATTCCGGCCGCTTCTCGGGATACGCGCCGATTGCCGGAGCGTTCTGGGAACCGCTGCCGGACAATTGCCCGACCGACAATCCCTATCTGTTTCACGTCCACGGAACCAGCGATAAGGTTGTGCCGCTGGCCGGGCGCTGGCTTGGCGGCGGACAATGGAAGCAGGGCGATGTTTTCGAAAGTTTCGATGTCTGGCGTCGCCAGAACGGCCTGTCCGAGGCAAGCTCTGAAAAACTGACGGACGGCAATCTGGAATGCGAGCGCTGGGCGCCCGAGGGCGGACTGTTTGAACTCTGCCTTCACGATGGCGGCCACAGCGTCGAGGCCAAGTGGATCGAACGCGCCTGGACCGAGCTCGGCGCGATCCGGGGCTGGGACCGGAAAAGCTGAACACTCACATCGCATTAACGGGAATGTGAGGCAAGGTGTTGCACGCGCAATCCGACCGGAGTTGACGGGGAAGGGCCTATGTGTCCATGTCCCGTTGAAACGTCAGTCAAAAGGTGTTGCGTGTCCCAGTCCGCCCCCAAAGCCGGTGCCCTCACCGGTCTCGTTGTCCTCGATCTCTCACGCATTCTGGCCGGGCCGACCTGTACCCAGGTCCTCGGCGATCTGGGAGCGGAGGTTATCAAGATCGAGCGGCCGGGCCGCGGCGACGACACCCGCGGCTGGGGGCCGCCCTTCCTGAAGGATGCCGCAGGCAAAGACACGGTGGAAAGCGCCTACTATCTGTCGTCGAACCGGAACAAGTCGTCGGTCGCCATCGACCTGGCAACGCCGGAAGGCCAGAAGCTGATCGCCGATCTTGCGGTCAAGGCGGACATTCTGGTCGAGAACTTCAAGGTCGGCGACCTCAAGCGGCGTGGTCTTGATTACGAAACACTCAAAGCGCTCAATCCCGGGCTGATCTACTGTTCGATATCGGGTTTCGGCCAGACCGGTCCTTATGCGCACCGGGCAGGCTACGACTTCCTGATCCAGGGCATGGGCGGGATCATGTCGCTCACCGGCTTTCCCGATGACGAGGGCGGAACGGAAACCAAGTGCGGTGTCGGCATTGCCGACGTGATGTGCGGCATGTACGCAACCGTGTCGATCCTGGCCGCGCTCAACCACCGCCATGCGACCGGCGAAGGACAGCATGTCGATGTTTCGCTGCTCGATGCACAGGTGTCCTGGCTGATCAACCAGGGCGTTGCCTATCTCGTGTCCGGCAACGTGCCCGGACGGCTGGGCAACGGCCACCCGACGATCGTGCCCTATGAAACCTTCCCGGCGGCGGACCAGTCCTTCATCATCGCTGTCGGCAATGACACGCAGTTTCAGAAATTCTGCGCGGTGGCGGGTGCGCCCGAACTTGCGGCTGATCCGCTTTATGCAAAGAACGCCGACCGCGTGCGAAACCGCAAGCAGCTGATCCCGCTGCTCCGCCGTTTGACTATCGAAAAGACCGCTGCCGACTGGATCGCCGAGCTGGAAAATGCCGGCGTGCCCTGCGGCCCGGTGAACGATCTCGGACAGGTCTTCGCAGATCCCCAGATCCTGGAACGGAAGATGCGTATCACCCTGCCGCATCCTGTCAGCGGGACCGTGGATCTGATCGGATCTCCGATCAATCTGGAAAAAACACCTGTCAGCTACTGCAAGGCGCCGCCGATGCTCGGAGCCGATACCGCAGACATCCTGCGGCGCCACCTCGACATGACCGAAGAGGCGTTGCATGCCCTGGCCGACAAGGGCATTGTCGGCCTCGCAAACGCACCAGAACACAAGGAAAAAACCGCCAAATGACCACCGGCGCAGATATCATTGCCGGCAAGCTTCATGCTGCCGGTTGCCGTCATGCCTTCGGAATCCCCGGAGGCGAAGTGCTGGCCCTGATGCAGTCTCTTGATCAGGCCGGAATGAAATTCGTTCTGGTCAAGCACGAGAATGCAGGCGGCTTCATGGCGGAAGGCGGCTGGCACGCGGATGGCGCACCCGGCGTGCTCCTGGCAACCATCGGCCCGGGCGCTGCGAATGCGGTCAATGTGGTCGCCAACGCCTGGCAGGACCGGGTGCCGCTGATCTTCCTGACCGGCTGCGTCGACCAGGGTGAGGCGGAAAGCTACACGCACCAGGTCTTCGATCACCAGCAATTGCTGCGCCCCATCGTCAAGGCGAGCTTTTCCGCCCGTCTCGGCGCGCTCGATGTCATGATGGAAAAGGCGCTGGCAATTTCGCTCGACGGACAGCCGGGTCCGGTCCATATCGATGTGCCGATCAAGGTCGCGGAAGCGGAAACGCAAGAAGCCTGGTCACGGTCGTTCCTGTCCGCGCCGGTCGCGACGAGGGCTGCGACGGGCACGGATCTGGATACCGCGATGGCGCTGTTTGCGAACGCAGAGCGCCCGATCGCGATTGCAGGTGTCGATGCCGTCAACGAAGGCGCGTCCGCAGCGATCGGCGATTTCTGCAAGGAGTTCAAAATTCCGCTCGTCACCAGCTACAAGGGCAAGGGCCTCTTGGATGAGAACGACCCGCTTGCGCTCGGCGGCGCGGGGCTTTCACCAAAGGCCGACGGGCATCTCCTGCCATTGATCAATCAGAGCGACTGCATTCTGCTGCTCGGCTATGACCCGATCGAAATGCGCATCAACTGGCGCAACCCCTGGAACACGGATGCATCGGTCATCGACGTGACGCCTGTGCTCCGGACACATGGCATGCACAGCGTCTCCGCGACCCTGCGCAGCGCGGTGGCGCCTGCACTGGACCTCTTGAGCGCGGCCAGGAAACCGGAGCAGGCCGCGTGGCCGGGCGGAGAACCGGAAAAGGTCAGGGCAGAACTCACCGAAGGCTTTGCACCGGAAAAGGACGGCTGGGGACCGGCGACGGTTTTTCACACCTTGCGGGAGGTCATGCCTGCTGAAACCGTCGCCACCGCAGACAGCGGCGCCCACCGCATTCTCGTCAGCCAGATCTGGCGCTGCCCCATGCCGCGCCAGATGCTGCAGTCCTCTGCGCTCTGCACCATGGGCTGCGCCGTGCCGCTGGCCATGGGCCACAGGCTGGTGGAGGGATCGTCACCGGTGATCGCATTTGTCGGCGATGCCGGCCTTGAAATGTGCCTTGGCGAATTGTCGACCCTCAGGGATTTGAAGATCCCGGTGATCATCTGCGTCCTCGTCGACACCAGCCTGGCGCTCATCGAGCTGAAACAGCGCGGCAGCCAGAGACCCAATGTCGGTGTCGATTTCGGTGAGACGGACTTCCCCGCCGTTGCGCGCGCCTATGGCGGGCACGGGGTCTGGGTCGACAACGCCGGCGACCTGAGACAGGAGGCACAAGACGCGCTGGAGCGTAACGGCTTCACCATTCTCGCCTGCCGCATCGAACGGCGTGCCTATGACGGTGCCTTTTAACACCTCCGCAGTTGACCAGGGACCGCGGCAGACGCGGTCCTGCCGGGGGTTTCAAAGGAATCCGGCCGTATCGCCTCAGGGCAGAACAGCCGTTCCCTCGATCTCGACCAGAAACTCCGGCAGGGCGAGCGACTGCACGCCGAGCCACGTGTTCGGAGCCGGGGTTACGTCGCCCCAGAATTCGCCGAGTGCCATGCCCACGGGCTCAAGCTTTTCCGGTGTGTGGTTCACGACATAGGTTCTCAGCCGGATGAGATGCTGCGGGCCAAGACCTTGGTCTGCGAGCACGGCCTTGAGATTGGCAAGGCACTGCCGCGCCTGCGCGTTGAGATCGTCTCCGCCGACCAGCTGGCAGTCCTTGTCCCAGGCGACCTGCCCGGCAAGATGCAAGAGCCTGCCCGGCTCTGAAACGGCTGCGTGGGAGAAGCCCCACTGGACGCTGTTATAGAGTGTTTCGGGGTTGATACGATCGGACATGAGACCCTCTTCACGATAAACGGTAGGCCTTCACTTTAGCCGAGTGCCCGGTATTGGCCACCCCTTGTGCGATACGTTTCTGTTACCTGGCACTGTTGGCGGGCGCGGCGGCGGGAGTATTGACCGCGCCCGGCCACTCAGGCTGTTTCGGGCTTGCCCCTGCTGCGCCGTTTGAAAACGCCGAGGCCGAACAGGCTGCCGAGAAGACCGGCAAGCAATAGGCCCGGTGCGGGCAGCGGGACCGGTGTCGTCGGGGTCGTGACGGGTTCGAACCCGGTCACTTGTGCTTGCCGCGTGATGCCGATCGCGCCTGTTACCTCAATGCCGGAGAACGTGAGGGATGCCACGTCGAATGACCCGGCAAGACCGGTGATCTCGACAAATCCCGTGCGCGGGACCCGGGCCGGATCGGATGGGCCGAGGACCCCCGGCAGGAAATCCGACCGCTCTGTCGGGAGGCCGATGGTCGCATCTTGCGCCGTGGTGAGGGCGTCCACGCGGGTGAAGAGCAACGGGGTCAGGCTGGAATCCAGAATTCGGACACCGACCGCATCAAGGCCTCCGAACAGGTCGGCCGGCGAGAGCCGCAAAAGCAGCGAGTTCGGCTCAAGCTCCAGAGCGCCGAATGTTGCAAATGCGTAGCTTCCCCGGACCGTGTCGCCCGCAGCGACGGGAACGGCCTGTGCGGCACCGGACAAAAATGCCCAGATTGCGGCGGTTGTAAAAAACGTCCTCAACATCTGAAAAACTCCTTCTTGAAAAACAATGGCACTCAGTTCTCCGTGGACGCCGGTGCCGTGAAAATGGCGTCCTGGATCAGGCGGCAGGCATTGGGGCCGGCCGTTCCGTCGGCCTTCGCCGTGTCCGGGAATGGGGGCGGCAGGCTGTCGTCCCGGCAGCCGCCGCGATAACTCGTGAGCATCGAGGCAGCGATGTCCGGCAGCAGCGGGCCATGATCGTTCAACACCAGATGGATTTCGCTCGTCTCGGGCCGATCGAAGCGCTGCGCGTACCAGCCGCCGGAAACGCTGCCTGCGGGAAGATATGCGGCAAAGTCCGCGCTCCCGTCAGGAGCGTTGACGACGCCGTCGGCATAGACGATCTGCGTGCCGACTTCTGCGGCCCGTCCGATGACGTCTTCGGCCGTGCACGGCGTTGCCGAACAGTTTTCAGGTCTTGTCATGATCACCCACCAGGCCGTCGTGACATGGCCGGGAACGAGTTCGGATGTGCGCAGTGTCATCGTCGCACCGCCGGCCGTTCGCGACAGCCGGGCTTGCGAGCCCTTGATCGGCTTTGCCGGTTGCTCGGCCGTTGCCATGTGTTCGACGGTTCGTGAGACCATCGTCCCTTCGGTGGCGTGGGTCGCTGTTGCGAGAACGGTCAGGCCGGCTGTGGCGAAGAAGGCCTGCCGGACAAGTCTGGAGAAAGTCAACATCGGTTTGTCCTTTCAAGCGTGGGTCGTCAGCGGGAGAGATGCGCGCTAGCCGTTGGAAACGGCGTCTGGCGCGATGTTCTGATTGAATCTGAAAAGGTTCCCCGGATCGTACTTGCGCTTGACCGCGGTAAGACGGGCAAGGTTACGGCTATAGGCGCGCTCTGCGTTGTCTTCGGTCTCGGAAATGAAATTGGCGTAGGACCCGGGCACGGCATGCGCCGCGATCTTGTCTGAAACCTGCTTCAGCCAAGCGATCAACCGGGCATCGTCCGTCTTGTCGCGCCAGCGTACGCCGGGCGTTGTCATGAACGGGATCCGGCGATGCGGGAACGCCGTGGCATCGTCGCTGACGTCGGCAACCGCACCGCCTAGAAGGCAGATCAGGAGTTCCGATTCCGGCGTCGGCAGGTCAGGAGTCAGGTCCACGAGCAGATCGATCAACCGGGGTGACAGGGTGAGATGGTTGTGCGCGCGCCAGTAGTTGCGGGCGCCGAAGTCATAGGCGGCGTCGAGAAATCCTTGCGCCTCCGTATAAAGCCTGGGTGCAAGTGCACTTCCGAGCGGCTCGACACCTGCGTAAAGGGACTGCAGATCGGCCTTCGCTTCTTCCGCTGTGCCCGCGTGAAACTGCATCAGGGTCAGGACCTTGGTTCCGTGGACGGTCTCGGGCAGAACCGGCACCGGCGGTGCGGTCATCAGGTTCGCCCAGACGCAGGCCGTGCGTGGCAGAGACGGAGCCCGCTCTGCATAGGCGGAAAGAACCGCCCGTGCGTCCTTTAGTGAAAAGAAGGTCGGGCCAAAGAGAACAGTGGGACCGACGGGATGCAGTCTGAAGGTGAATTCGGTCACGATACCGAAATTGCCGCCGCCGCCGCGGAGCGCCCAGAACAGATCCGGGTGTTCGCTCTGCGAGCACACGGCCACCGTGCCGTCGGCCAGCACGATCTCTGCCGAGAGCAGATTGTCGACGGCAAGACCATGACGCCGCGCCAGCCATCCGAAGCCGCCTCCAAGGGTCAGACCTGCGACCCCGGTCGTGGAGACGACACCACCCGGTGCCGCCAGTCCGTGGGCCTGTGCGGCAGCATCGAAATCGGCCCAGGTTGCACCGCCGCCAACGCGCGCAATCAAGTGTTCGGCGTCGATCTCGATCCCATTCAGACCCGACATATCGATCATCAGAGCGCCGTCGGCGACCGCCGACCCGGCAATGTTGTGGCCGCCGCCCTTGATACAGACATTGAGGCCGCACGCAGCGGCGGTCGTGACAGCGTGGCGGACATCGTCAAGCTTCCCGGCGCGCACGATAACGGCCGGGGACCGGTCGATAGACGCGTTCCAAACCTGTCTTAGCTCGGCGTAGCCGTCATCGCCGGGAAAGACGGCGACGGGGCCAAGACGGTCCGTCAACCGGGAAATGAGAAGCTCGTCCATACCGCCATCCGCTGTCTGGTGTGCATTGATCGTTACCGCAGCGTGCCGGGATTTGCGGACGCGAAAAACTCATGAATGTGCAGTAACTCCAGATTCTGGAGTTGTCCGGCATCAGACCCCGCCGTAGTCTTTTCGATATGACGCCAGATGTGAGGAGAGCCGGATGCCGTATAAGGGTTATGGACAGTACTGCCCGCTTGCCTTGGCTGCAGAAGTCCTTTGCGAACGCTGGACGCTGCTTGTCATCAGCCGGGTGATTGATGGCTGCACGCGTTTCAATGAAATTCACCGGGGTGTGCCGAAGATTTCCGCCACGCTTTTGAGCCAGCGCCTGTCGAGCCTGGAACACGCGGGGCTCATTACCCGCCGCGCGCTCGAAAACGGCCGTGGCTTTGCCTACGAACTCACCGACGCCGGGCGGGATCTCGATCCGATCATCATGAGCCTGGCGGTCTGGGGGCAGAAGTGGTCCCGGGACATGGAAACGGAAGATCTCGATCCCGCTTTCCTTGCGTGGAGCATGCACACGAGGCTGAACGTGGATGCCATGCCCGAAGAACGGATCGTGATGGAATTTGCGTTTTCCGGCACCCACAAGGGGTTCAGCCGTTTCTGGCTGGTGGTGGAGGACGGTGAGGTCGACATGTGCCTGAAGTACCCGGGCTTTGAAGAAGATCTGTCGATCTCGTCCGATATCCGGCGGTTCGTCGAAGCCTGGCGCGGCATGCGTGACCTGCGCAGCGAAATTGCGCATGGACACATCACTGTCGTCGGACAGGAAAAATACCGGCGCGCCTTGCCGGACTGGCTGATGCTCAGCGCACTCGCCCGTTTCCCCAGGCAAACCGGTGCCGAGGCGGATCTGGGCGGGAAAGCGCAGGTCGCGCAGGCGGGCTAGCGAAGCTCTTCTCAGGGTTTCTGCGGTGCGTGTCTGAGAACGTTTTGAACCACCACCACCGGACCGGGGGACACCCGCGCCGAAATCCGTACCCTGATTCAGTCAGGCTGCGGACGAAAGTGGCGTCTCGCGCCGCGACTTTAGCCAGAGGCCCGCTCCCAGTAGAATGCCGATCACATCCGTCCGCCAGTCCCCCGAAATCATGCAGAGCGCGGCTCCAAGCAACAGAACGCGCCAGATAGGTCCAAGCGGACCCATCAGGTAACCCTGCACGGCGCCTGACAGGAAGTAGACACCAATGATTGCGGTTGTGGCGTTGCGAATGATCTCGAGCCATCCCGCCTCCATCAGAAGTCCGGGGCTATAGAAGAACATGTAAGGCACGATGAAAGCCGCAAGGCCGACACGGAATGCGGTCACGGAGGTGCGCATCGGTTCGGACCCGGCAATCGCCG
>JBCBUA010000222.1:0-9779 GCA_039818365.1 Pseudomonadota bacterium | reverse complement strand
CGGTAAAGCGGGCAGAGAATATCGGATGTGAACTCGTCATTGAAAACATTGAGGACAAGGATCCGCATCTGAGGAAGATACTCGCAGACAGTTTCGGATCCAGAATGGTGAAAGTCTCGATCGACACGGGCCACGCCCACTACGCCCACGGAACGGCAGGAGCACCGCCGGTCGACTATTACGTGAAAGCAGCAGGCAACGACCTGCGTCACGTCCATTTACAGGACGCCGACGGCTATGCCGACCGTCACTGGGCACTCGGCGAGGGCACCATCAACTGGCATGCGGTCTTCAAGGCATTGTCGAAACTCGAAAGCGATCCGCGGCTGATCATCGAGGTCCGCGACCACGCTGACGTACCGGTTTCAATCGCAAACATGGCCGCGCTCGGACTGGCGCAATAGAGCCGTTTTTTGCGCTCCGGAACCGACCCCACAAATTTGTGAAGAGGCGTTAGCGGACAGTCGGGCAGCCTTTGCCTACTTACAGTCGGAAACGAGGTGTGTTTCGGCGTTCCTCGACCGGAACGAGCTCTTGCAAAGGTGTCCTGACAAATATGCTTGAACTGCCGCTCGCGTATCTTGCCGGTCTTCTGACCCTGATTAATCCATGCGTATTGCCGGTGCTGCCAATCGTGCTCGCATCGGCACTCAATACCGACAGGCGCGCGCCCATCGCACTGGCCGCCGGGATGAGCGTTTCCTTCGTCACCTTCGGCATGCTGGTCTCGACCCTCGGCTATGCCATTGGCCTGACGGAAGATGTCATGGCAAGGATCGGCGCGTCCTTGATGATCGCTTTCGGTCTCGTGCTGCTTGTGCCTGCCTTCAGCCAGCGGTTCGAACTTGCCGCCGCCGGCCTGTCCGGTTCGGCCGGACAAAGACTGCACAGCACCGACACCAGCGGACTGCGTGGCCAGTTTCTTGGCGGTGCACTCCTCGGCGCTGTCTGGTCGCCATGCATCGGCCCGACGCTTGGTGGCGCAATCGCCCTTGCCTCCCAGGGCCAGAGCCTGTTCTGGGCCGCCGCCATCATGTCCTTTTTCGCGCTCGGAGTGTCGACGTTCATCGTCGGACTTGGGCTTGGCGCGGGAGAAACCATCCGCCGCAGGGCCGACAGGTTGCGCGGCCTGGCGGAGAAATCCAAACCCCTGATGGGGGTCGTATTCATCGCAGTCGGCGTACTGTTGCTGCTCAATGTCCACAAGATGTTCGATGCGTGGGCCCTGAGCGTGATGCCGATCTGGCTGCAGGATCTTTCAGTCCGGTTTTGATCTTGAAGGGAAAGGAACGAACATGAACCGCCGTCGCTTTCTTATGACAACTGCAGGTGCCGCACTCACGGCGACCCTGCTGCCCGCAACCGCGTTTGCAAACGGAATGGTCGATTATTCGCCAGGGCTTATCCAGAAACATCTGGCCGCCGGCAAGACCGTCTTCGTTGACTATGCCGCCTCCTGGTGCAGCACCTGCGCACGCCAGGAACGAGTGATCTCTGCCCTGCGCCAGGCCAACCCGGCTTACGATCAGACGATGGTCTTCGTCCGCGTCGACTGGGACGCCTATGGTGGTCACGAAGTCACCACGTCGCGCAAAATTCCGCGCCGTTCCACGCTGCTCGTGCTGAAAGGCGACCAGGAGCTGGGCCGCATTGTGGCCGGTACCAGCGAACAGCAGATCAAGGCGCTGCTGGACACTGGTTTGCAGGCCGGCAGCTGACACCAATTGAACGGTCGCCTCGACTTTCGAAGCAGCGTTCACAGGCTTCCTCGGGAATTGGGGAAGCGTGGCCGCCGGTCACCGGTTTGATACGATCAAGAAAAAGCCTCCGCGGTTCCCCGCGGAGGCTTTTTTATGTCGATCAGCCCATTGCCCACGGGCCGTGATAGCCGCCGCCGTCCTTGTCGGTGCGCTCGAAACCGTGAGCGCCGAAGAAGTCCCGCTGGCCCTGCAGCATGTTCGCCGTGGAGCGTGCCGTGCGCATGATATCGAAATAGGATAGCGCCGCAGAGAGCGCCGGAACCGGCAGACCGTGCAGCGCGGCCTGTGCCACCACCTGTCTCAGATGGGCTTCGGTTTCCTTCAGCTTGGCGGAGAAGAACGGTGCCAGCATCAGGTTGCGCTCGGCATCCTCGGCGAGCGCGGCCGACATGTCGTTCAGCATGGCGGAGCGGATGATGCAGCCATTGCGCCAGATCTTCGCGATCTTTGGCAGAGGCATGGCCCAGCCATATTGGCGCGCCGCCTCAAGAATGAGACCGAAGCCCTGCGCATAACAGACGATCTTGCCGGCCACCAGCGCAGCTTCCAGGGCATTGATGGCAATCAGATCCCGGCCAAGGCCCGTCGGTGCCGCGCCAAATTCGGCCTCTCCCGCTTTGCGCTCCTCGAGCCGCGACGACATGTTGCGAACGGCAACCGCCGCTTCGATGGTGCTTGCAGGTGTGCCCAGCATCAGGGCCTCGATGGCCGTCCAGCGGCCGGTTCCCTTCTGTCCGGCGCGGTCGAGGATGATGTCAAGCATCGGCCGGCCCGTGTCCGGATCCGATGTTGTCGCAACCTTGCCCGAAATCTCGATCAGGTAGGACTGCAGAATACCCTGGTTCCACGTTTCGAAGACGGCGCCAATCTCGGCAGCGGGCATGCCGAAGCCGTCACGCATCACACCGTAGACTTCGGCGATCATCTGCATGTCGGCATATTCGATGCCGTTGTGAACCGTCTTGACCAGATGCCCGGCACCGGCTTCGCCGAGATGGGCCGCACAGGGGTCACCGTCATGCTTGGCTGAAATGGCTTCCAGAATGTGGCCGACCTGGTCCCAGGCATCACTTGCACCGCCGCCCATGATCGACGGCCCGAAACGCGCGCCTTCTTCACCGCCCGAAACGCCGATGCCCATGAAGCGGGGGCCGTGCTCTGCGGATGCGGCCGCGCGCCGGTTGGTGTCGTGGTAGTTGGCGTTGCCCGCATCGATGATGAGGTCCTGAGCATCCAGCAAGGGCCGCAGAGCTTCGATCTGCGCATCCACGGCCTCTCCGGCCGGCACCATCAGGATGACGGCGCGTGGCGGCTTGATCGAAGCGACAAAGTCTTCAAGCGTTTTGGTGGGAACGAGTTTTCCGGCAAGCTCGCCCGCCTTCGCCATGAACTGGTCGGTCTTTTCGGTCGTCCTGTTATAGACCGCGATCTGGAACCCGTTTTCGGCAATGTTGAGAGCAAGGTTTCCGCCCATCGTGCCAAGGCCGATCAGGCCGATTTCCGCAACAGCGCCGTTTGAACTCATCAAGGAAGCCTTTCTCAGATCGATTTAATGTGTCGTTACGAGGTGATAGCCGACCCGCCTCGTCCGGGCAATGGCTGCAAGGGAGGATCAGGACCGAGACCCCCTTTATATCGCGCAAATCACGAAAACCTGAAACAGGGACTCAGAAAACGGCTCAATTCCGCAATCCGCGCGTTCAATCGAAAATTACTGTCACATAAGCCTGCTAACCACCTGTGCACCCGCTTCCTCCAGCGGCTTTGCTCAAGGGATTAGTCAGATGAAGAACATGTTGATCGCAGCCGGCCTTCTCGCCATGGCCGCCACGTCTGCAGTCGCAGACGATGTCACCGGAAAACTGGTGCTCTACACGTCGCAACCGAATGCCGATGCACAGGCAACCGTTGACGCATTCACTGCAATGCACCCGGGCGTCGAAGTGGAGTGGGTCCGCGACGGCACCACCAAGATGATGGCAAAGCTGCGTGCGGAATTCGAGGCCGGCGCACCCTAGCCGGACGTGCTCCTGATTGCCGACATGGTCACCATGGAAGGCCTCAAGAAGGAAGGCCGCCTGATGGCGCACGAAGGTGCCGACGTCTCCGCCTACGATCCCGCCATCATGGATGCCGACAAGACCTATTTCTCCACCAAGCTGATCACCAGCGGCATCGTCTACAACACGAACGCTCCGATGAAGCCGGCATCCTACAAGGATCTGCTGAAGGCCGATGCCAAGGACAAGCTGGCAATGCCCTCCCCGCTCACCTCCGGTGCGGCAACCATCCACATGGCGGCCCTGACCTCCAACCCGGATCTCGGCTGGGCCTACTACGAGGGGCTCGCCGATCAGGGTGCGAACCCCAAGGGCGGCAATGGCGGCACCTACAAGGCGATTGCAGGTGGTGAGAAGCTCTACGGCTTCGTTGTCGATTTCCTGCCGATCCGCGAGAAACTCAAGGGCGCTCCGGTCGAATTCGTCTTCCCGGAAGAAGGCGTGTCCGCGGTCACCGAACCGGTCGCGATCCTGTCCACGGCACAGAACCAGGACGCCGCAAAGGCGTTTGTCGACTTCCTGATTTCCGAAGAGGGTCAGAAGCTCGCGTCTTCACAGGGCTACCTGCCGGCGCATCCGGCGGTCGCAGCACCGGAAGGCTTCCCGGCCCGCGAAGAAATCAAGCTGATGGACTTCGATCCGGCCGAGGCGCTGGAACAGGACCAGGCCAACAAGATCAAGTTTACAGAGATCTTCGGCGGCTAATCTCCGCACGCTCAAACACTTGATCGATAGCGCGGCCATGGCCGCGCTATCGTCCTTTCTGTTTCACGCAATCCTGCCGGTTCTCTTTGCAAACGTCTTCGCCCTCGGAAAAAGCAACCCTGATTGCCCTCGTCGCCGGTGCAACGGCGATCTGCGGATTGCCGCTTCTCCTGCTTTTCAAAACCGGCCTTGCCGGAGAAACAGGGCCGGACCTCGCCCCCTTGTTCGAAGCGGTCCAGAACCGCTCCGTGCAGCGCGCGCTCTGGAATTCCATCGAAAGCAGTTTCCTCTCGGCGCTCGCGGCGACCATGCTCGGCACCCTGCTGGCGCTCCTCGTCGGCCTGACCGACATCCGCGCCAAAGGCCTGCTGGTTTTTCTTCTGCTTTTGCCGATGATGATCCCGCCGCATGTGACCGCGGTTGCATGGATCCAGGCGCTGGGGCCGGCAAGCCCGGTCTTGCGCTGGCTTGGGATCGCTCCGGAACTCGGGTCCACGCATCCGCTTTATTCTCGCGAAGGCCTTGTGCTTCTGCTCTCGCTCCAGCACAGCCCGCTCGTCTTCCTTCTGGTTCGGGCTGCGCTCAGATCGTTTCCCCGCGAGTTGTCGGACGCGGCCCGGATATCGGGAGCAGGAAGCTGGACCCTGTTGCGCCGGATCACGCTGCCGCTCCTCGGCCCCTCGTTGCTGGCCGGCTTCGTGCTCGCCTTTGTCGCAGCGCTCGGCAACTTCGGCATCAACGCCCTTATCGGCATCCCCGCCCGCTATACGACGCTGCCTGTGCTGGTCTGGCGCCGTCTTGCCAGTTTCGGCCCGGACATCCTGCCGAATGTCGCGGTGATTTCGGTTGTTCTCGCACTTGTTGCCCTTGTGGCCATCGTGGCACAAAGCCTGTTGCAGCGGCGCCTGCGTGCGAGCCTCATCGGGCTGCCGCAGGACCCGCTTGCGATTTCTCTTGGCCGGAAAAGACCTTACGTTGAAGCGCTGCTGTGGTGCTTTGTTGCCCTGGTGCTGCTTTTGCCCGCGGTCTCGCTGATCGCGACTTCCCTGGTCAGGACCTACGGATTGCCGCTTGGGTTGGAGACGCTGACCCTGGATAATTTCACCGAAGTCGTCTGGCGTCAGTCGGTCACGTTAAGGGCCTTTGCGAATTCCACGCTGGTTGCCGGCATTGCGGCCGTGATCATCGCGGCGGCTAGCCTGTTGCTCGGCTATTTTCTGACACACAGGAACGGGACCCATCGCCGATGGGCCGGACTTGCACTGACCCAGTCCGAAATCGCGTTCGCGGTGCCGGGGCTGGTGATGTCGATTGCCTTCATCCTCGCGTTCATCCGACCGCTTCCTGTCTTCAATGTATCGCTCTACGGCACCCTGTGGATCATCCTGCTCGCCTATGTTTCGGTTTTCCTCGCCGTCGGGCTCAAGCCGGTCCTGGCTGCCTTCCTCCAGATGGACGGATCCCTGGAAGACGCGGCGCGGGTGTCCGGCGCCGGGTTCTTCGTCCGGATCAGGCGGATCTTCACGCCGCTGGCTGCCCCGTCGGCTGCTTCCGGCGCTATTCTTGTTTTTCTGACGGCCTATAATGAAGTCACGGTCTCCGCCCTGCTCTGGTCGACCGGAAACGAGACGATCGGAACAACCATCTTCAACTACGAAGACGGCGGCTACACCACTCTGGCTGCCGCCATGTCCGTGGTCGTGGTTGCGGCGACACTCGTGATCATGCTCGCGATGAACGCACTTTCAAAACGCGTTCCCGCCGGAACAATCCCCTGGAAAGATTGATCACAGCCACTACGGGTTCTGCTCCGGAATGACCCAGCTCCGCGTGACCGAAAGGGGCAGGACGTCGCCCTTGTCCGCCCTTCGGTGCAGCGTCACAAGCAGCGGGTCTTCGATGTCATCGACAGCCACGTGGACGTCCCAGGACCCGCCCCGATAGACCGTGCGAACAACCGTTCCCTCCAGATCCGGGCTCTCGGCGTCCGGGACAAGGTGCTCGGGCCGGATGAGCAGCGTCGCGGGTCCGCCACGGGTCCCCGCCGCACACTCCGTTTCGATGGACCTTTGCCCCAGCACCACGCTTGCCTTCTGACCTTCCACATTGTCAGTACGAACAGGAACGAGGCTGCTGCGCCCGACAAACCCCGCAACGCGCCGGGAATTCGGACAACGATAAATCGTGTCGGGTTCGTCGACCTGCAGGACCTTTCCCTCCCACATCACCGCGACCTTGTCGGCAAGCGCCATAGCCTCGCGCTGGTCGTGGGTGATGAACACCGTGGTGGCACCGCTCGCATCATGGAAAGCGGACAGCTCTTCCTCCATGACACTGCGCAGATGCGGGTCGAGATTGGCAAGCGGCTCATCCATCAAAACGGTTCTTGCGCCCTGGGCGAGACAGCGGGCAAGCGCCACCCGTTGACGCTGGCCACCGGATAGTTCCGCCGGTTTCCGGTCTGAAAAGGCGGTCAGGGACACGGTCGCCAGGCAGTCCGAAACCCGTGCAGACACGTCGCTGCGTTTCTGTCCGGCCGTTTCGAGCGGAAAGGCGACATTGCCGGACACGCTCATATGCGGCCACAAGGCATAGGACTGGAAGACGACGCCAACCCGCCGGTCCTCCGGCGCCATGTGGAAACCGTCACGGGCGACATCGGTGCCACCAAGCGCAATCCGCCCCGCATCGATCGGTTCAAGTCCGGCGATGGACCGCAACAGGGTCGATTTTCCGCACCCCGAAGGCCCGAGAACAACAAAGAAAGTGCCCGTCTCGATCGACAGCGACACATCGTCGAGAGCCCTGTGCGGGCCGAATGATTTTGAAATGGAAGACACCGAAATGGACATGCCTTGCGTTAGCTTCTGTCCATGACAGGGAGATTACACGGCAAATTGTCCGCAATGCTATTTGGTTCTGAGCCGGAGCAGCAGATCGACTTCTTCTTCAAGCGCGCGGCCATATGCACGTGCCGCCGGCGCATTGGTCTGCCCGAGTGTTTCATGCCGGAACAGGCAATAGGCCGCCAGCCGCCAGTGATAGGCACCCCGCTCCTCCAGGAACCTTTCAGCGGTCTCCTGGTTCGGATAATGCTTCAGGAACATTTCCTCCGCATAGGCGACCAGGGGATGCAATCCGTAGAGCTTGAGGAGGCCTGGTGACACGAACCCGGCAATGTCCTCGACCGGGTCACCATACCCGGCGAATTGCCAGTCGATCATGCGGGCCCCGTCTGCGGTCGACTGGATTGTCCCGAGGCAGAAGCTGCGGTGAACCAGCGCGCGCTTGACCTTCCGCCGCGCAACGGCATCGTCGCTCGGCCTCAGCCGCTTGAGATTCGCGGCCTTTCGGCTGTCCGGAATGGCAGCCAGCATCGCGTCGCCGTTCTCAAGAACGTCGTGATAGCCGGCCGGCACTTCCTGGTGCCCTGGCACGGGTTCCTTGAGTTCGGCAATCCTGCCGATCAGCTCGGCGGCTTCGCCGACATCGATCTGGTCCGTCACCGGCGGGCCGTATCCGTAGACCAGCAGCGGCGTCCCGGCCGGGCTTTGGGTATACGTCTCAAGCGCCGGCGCAAGATCGTATCTGGCCAGAAAACTCAGCGCCTCGGCTTCCTGATCGGGCAAGGTGGGGTAGAGCGGATTGACTTCCGCACCGGGAAAAAACTCCTTCACCACGAAAATCCGTTCCGGCGTGTCGAGGCGCCAGAAACGGCTGGTGTAGTTGACCGG
The DNA here is from genome assembly GCA_039818365.1 of Pseudomonadota bacterium. Classification (GTDB taxonomy): domain Bacteria; phylum Pseudomonadota; class Alphaproteobacteria; order Rhizobiales; family Stappiaceae; genus Roseibium. Next base: position 1,520 of record JBCBUA010000222.1, on the reverse strand, counting down.
AAGCGGACGCAGCCGCGCGCTTCCCCAGTCCTCGACGGGAAGCAGGCCTTTGAGAAAGGCCAGAAGATCTGAATCGGAAAGCCGTTCGTTCACGCCTGTTGGACCCACATTCAATATGACTGACCTCTGATCGCTTCGAAGCTCCGGTTCGTCAAGCTGAAGTTTCATAGAAGCCTGTTGACGGCCCCTGCTGCGCACCGGGCATGTCGGAGTTGAAGCAAAGACCGTCGTTCTGAGACTGCCCGGAAAAACAGGGCTCTCCGCTAAAGTCATCCCAACCTGCGATCTTGTCGGCCAGCCCTCACGGCGACGCAGGGCCTGCAAATCGCGAAACCATGGCGGATCGGATGACAGAGGACCTTGGCACTGTTGCCTTGAAAGAAACAGCCCCCCCACGGCGCGGGCGCCGTCGCAGGGGAGGCGGCGAAAAGGCAGGACCGGACCTGTTCCCGCAAAAACCATTCAGGCAGCCGCGGCATATCTTCAAACCGATCGAGGCAATCTCCGCGGACGAACTTGAAGCGATCCACGATGCCTCCATGCGGGTTCTGGAAGAGATCGGCATGGACTTCCTCCACGAGGAAGCAAAGGCCATGCTCAAGGCGGCCGGCGCCGATGTGAAACCGGGCGAAGACCGCGTGCGCATGGATCGCGCCATGGTCGAGGAACTGGTGGCGAAAGCCCCGGCCGAATTCACGCTTCGCGCCCGCAACAGACATCACGACCTGCAGATCGGCGGCGACGCCATCGTGTTTTCATGCGTTGCCAGCACACCCAATGTCGTTGATCGTGACGGCGGCCGCAGGCCCGGCAACAGGGAAGACTTCCAGAAGCTCTTGAAGCTCGGCCAGTTCTTCAACATCATTCACGCGCCGCTCGGCTATCCTGTCGAACCCGTCGACCTTCACGCCTCCATCCGTCACCTGGACTGCATCGCCGACGCGATCCGCCTGACCGACAAGGCCCTCCATCTTTATTCGCTCGGCAAGGAGCGCAATCACGACGGCATCGAGCTTGCCCGGATCGCCAACGGGCTCACACACGAGCAACTGGTCGACACGCCGTGCACGTTGACGGTGATCAACACCTCGTCGCCGCTGCGCCTCGATACGCCCATGCTTCAGGGCATTATCGAAATGGCAAAGGCCGGCCAGGTGTCGGTCGTCACCCCGTTCACGCTCGCCGGCGCGATGGCGCCCGTCACCGTTGCCGGAGCACTGACACTTCAAAACGCGGAAGCCCTTGCAGGCATCGCCTTCGCGCAGCTCGTAAGGCCGGGCGCACCTGTCATCTATGGAGGCTTCACGTCGAATGTCGACATGAAGTCCGGCGCGCCGGCTTTTGGCACCCCGGAATACATGAAGGCCGCGCTTGTCAGCGGGCAACTGGCACGACGCTACAGGCTGCCTTTCCGCTCTTCCGGCGTTTGCGCCGCCAACACGGTCGACTATCAGGCGGCGCTGGAAACGACCCTGTCGGAATGGGGTGCGATCAATGGCGGCGGCAATCTGATCAAGCAT
>JBCBUA010000221.1:0-9789 GCA_039818365.1 Pseudomonadota bacterium | reverse complement strand
TGACCGGGTTTTCATAGATTTCGCGCGGTGTGCCGAACTGCACCAGCTTGCCTTGATCCAGGAAAGCCTCGGCGCGACGCTGCTTTACGTCACCCACGACCAGATCGAGGCGATGACCATGTCAACCCATATCGGCGTTCTGGATCAAGGCAAGCTGGTGCAGTTCGGCACACCGCGCGAAATCTATGAAAACCCGGTCAATCTTTACGTTGCCGGCCGGCTCGGGCAGCCGCGCATCAACGTTCTGCCCGCGGACATGTTCGCGGGTGCGCCGGCCGGGGCAGCGCAAATCGGGCTCAGGCCCGAACACATCCAACAAGGAGAGGGCAAGGGCTCGACGGTGAAGCGCGTCGAGCACCTCGGCGATCAGATCAGGCTGCATCTCAAGCTGGAAGGGCATGACGTCGTCACGCTCGCCGATGCACATGCTGACCTGGAACCGGGCGACACCGTCGCCATTCAACCCCGCAATCCGCTTTTCTTTGACGCCGGCGGCGTCCGCATCACCTGAGGAGAGGGAACATGAAGCAGTTCATCAACTCAAAGGAAGCACTGGTCACGGAAGCCATCGACGGTGCTTTGCGTACGGCAGGCGGCCGATTGGCGCGCCTGGACGGATATCCGCATATCAAGGTGGTGGTGCGAACCGACTGGGACAAATCGAAGGTGGCGCTCGTGTCCGGCGGCGGGTCCGGCCATGAGCCCAGCCATGCGGGTTTCGTCGGCCAGGGCATGCTGACAGCCGCGGTGTGCGGGGAAGTGTTCGCCTCGCCGTCCGTTGATGCGGTTCTGGCCGGCATCCTGGCCGTCACCGGCAAGGCGGGCTGCCTCGTCATCGTCAAGAACTATACCGGCGACCGCCTCAATTTCGGCCTCGCTGTGGAGCGGGCGCGGGCCTTCGGCCTGAAGGTCAACATGGTGATCGTCGACGACGACGTTGCCCTGCCCGACCTGCCACAGGCCAGAGGCGTCGCCGGAACGCTTTTCGTGCACAAGATCGCGGGCGCGCTCGCCGATCAGGGGGCTGATCTTGCCACGGTGACGGACGCCGCCGAGCAGGTCATTGCCGGTGCGGTTTCCATCGGCATGTCGCTGGATACCTGCACGATCCCCGGTTCTCCCAAGGAAGACCGGATCGGACCGGGCATGGCGGAACTCGGTCTCGGTATCCATGGTGAGGCGGGGATCGAACAGGTCACCTTCTCCAATGCGAAGTCTGCGATGGCGATGGTGGTCGACCGGCTTGAACCGGCGCTGGCGCCCGGGCCGCATGTGGCCCTTTTGAACAATCTCGGTGGAACCACGCCGCTTGAAATGTCCGTCCTTGCGGAGGAGCTGACGCATTCCCGCATTGGCGGGCAGATCCGCTGGCTCGTCGGTCCGGCGGCGATGATGACATCGCTCGACATGCATGGTTTCTCGGTGTCGCTGCTGCCGGTCAGCAAGACGGAAGAAGCGCTCCTGCAGGCGCCGGTCGCGCCGTGGGTCTGGCCCGGATGCCTGGCCCTCGGTCCGGTGTCCATCCTTCCGCTGCCCGATGGTCTGTCACCGATCCAGCCGTTGCCGTCGAAAAACGACGACACGCGGCGGTTCATCGAAAAATGCTGCAATATCCTGATCGCGGCGGAAGAGGACCTCAATGCGCTTGACGCCAAGTCGGGCGACGGCGACACCGGCAGCACGCTTGCGACCGCGGCCCGCGCGCTGGTGACGGCGCTGGACCGGATGCCGCTTGCCGATCTCACCCAGCTTTACCGGGCGATCGGGGTCGAACTCAGCCAGACCATGGGCGGATCGTCCGGGGTGCTGCTGGCGATCTTCTTCGCAGCTGCGGGCGATGCATCTTCGAGCGGGAGCGATTCCATCGGTGCGCTGAAGGCAGGCCTTGACCGGGTGATGCAGGTCGGTGGTGCGAAACCCGGCGACCGGACCATGATCGACGCCATGATGCCAGCCCTCAATGCCCTGGAAAACGGGATCGATGCGGCGGCACGCGAAGCGCGGCAGGGCGCGGACGCAACGTCGCGGATCACCCGCGCCCGTGCGGGCCGGGCAAGTTATGTGTCGGAGGCCGCGCTTTCGGGGCACAATGACCCGGGTGCGGAAGCGGTTGCACGGCTCCTGGAGCAGCTTGCCGCGGAACCGGCCCTGTCAGCCTGACATAAATTGCAGAGAAGATCGCCCGACCGGCTCAGCCGGTCGGACTGGCAACCGAGGGCCCGGCCAAGCCGGCGGACCCGCCTGAAACCGCTGTCCAGGCGCCGAGGATCAGATCGGCGACCGGTTCGGCATCGGCCGGCATGGTCGCGTCGCAGATCACCGAAATCCGCATGACCCAGTCGTCCCGCCACCGGGCGCCGCCGACAAAGATCGTGCCGTCTTCCCTGAGCCTTGCAATGACGGCCTCCGTCAACGCCTTTCGCTGCCGGGCATCGTCATCCGGGCGCCCGAAGCTGACAATCACCTGGTTGAGAACGACATCGTTGACGATACGGATACCGTCGGCACCGCCGAGGCGCATGGCGATCTTGCGGGCGATGGCACAATGGCGGCCAACGAGGTCTTCAACACCCTGTCTGCCAAGATTTTTCAGCGTCGCCCAGGTTGGCAGTCCGCGCGCACGGCGGGACAGTTCGGGAACGAAAAAGGACGGGATGCGGTCCTCACCGCCAACCAGGGGCAGGTAGCTTGCATCGATGCTCATCGCCCTTTGCAGGCTGTCGCGGTCGCGGACAATGGCATAGCCGGAATCAAAGGGTGTCTGCAGCCATTTATGTCCGTCAACCGCCCAGCTATCCGCATGCTCGACACCTTCGGTGAGCGGACGGTAATCGGGGTGAGCACGTGCCCAAAGCCCGAAAGCACCGTCCACATGTAGCCACGCATTCCTGGGTCTGGCGATCTCCAGAATGTCCGCAAAGGGATCGAATGCGCCCGTGTTGATCTGGCCAGCCTGGGCAATCACGATCGACGGGCCGTCCTGCGCGTCCATTTGCCTTGCCAGATCCGCCGCGATCATCCGGCCCTGATCGTCGGACTTCACTCTCCTGACGCGGTTGCGGCCGAGGCCGAGATAGCCGAGCGCTGAAAACACGGATGTGTGCGCGTCGTCGCCGACATAAACGGTGATCGGGGGCGCACCGAACAAACCATCATTGTCGGCATCCCAGCCGGCACGGCGCAGCACGGCACCGCGCGCCGCGGCGAGCGCCGTGAAGTTGCCCACCGTTGCCCCGGTAACGAAACCGACCGCCGCTTCCTGCGGCAGCCCGAGAATATCGACCAGCCAGCCAGCCGCGACTTCCTCAACCGCCGCGGCCGTCGGGGAGGAAGTATGAAAGGCTGCGTTCTGGCCCCAGGCGCTGGTCAGCCAGTCCGCCGCGACGCCGACCGGCGACGAGCCGCCGAGGACCCAGCCGAAGAACCTGGAATGGGTCATCGGCGTCAGGCCCTTCTCGCCACGCGTGACGAGTTCGTTCAGAACGCTGACCCCGTCGCTGCCGCTTTCCGGCAGAGGTTCTGAAAAGACCTCCAGCATCTCGCGATAGGTTCGCTTGGGTGCACACGGCCTTTCTTCCAGACCGCGCCGGTAGGCGGCCGCGTGGACCTGCGCGGTCTGGAAAACGTCAAACCGGTCCGGGGTCTCAGCCCAGGTGAAAGCCGGGTGTGGACCTGGAGATCGTGACTTCCTCATCGGTCATGTCCTCCGGAATATCCTCAAACAGCGGCGTGGAGAGATAGCGTTCCCCTGTGTCGGGAAGCATGCACAGGATCGTCGAACCGGGGTCCGCCTTTTCGGCGACTTCCATCGCGATCGCAAAGGAGGCCCCGCCTGAAATCCCGGTCAGGATGCCTTCCTGAGCCGCAAGTTTCTTGGCCCAGGCCACACCGGCCATGCCTGCAACGGGGCGCAAATCGTCATAGTAGTGATTGTCGACGGATTCCTGCAGAACGGCGGGAATGAAATCGGGAGTCCAGCCCTGGATCGGGTGCGGTTCAAAGGCCGGGTGGCTTGCGGCGGGCGAGCCGTCGTCGGTCCGCTCCTGCACGTGGCCGCTTCCGAGCAGTTGCGCATTGGCCGGTTCTGACAGGATGATCTTCGTGTCGGGGCGCTCGACCCTGAGAACGCGGCCGACACCGGTCACCGTTCCGCCGGTGCCGTAGCCGGTCACGAAATAGTCCAGCCGCTGCCCCTCGAAATCCGCCATGATTTCCCGGGCGGTTGTCGCGGCGTGGATCTCCGCGTTCGCCTCGGTTTCAAACTGGCGCGCAAGCAACCAACCGTGGGCTTCCGCCAATTCAACCGCCTTGCGGTACATGCCGAAGCCTTTCTCCGCGCGCGGTGTCAGAATGACCTTGGCACCAAACAGGCGCATGAGACGGCGGCGCTCGATGGAGAAACTGTCGGCCATGGTGACGACGAGCGGATAACCTTTCTGGGCACAGACCATCGCGAGCCCGATCCCGGTGTTGCCGCTGGTCGCCTCGACAACGGTCTGGCCCGGTTTCAGCTTGCCGCTGCGTTCGGCCGCCTCGATGATGTTCACGGCAAGCCGGTCCTTGACGGAGCCGCCCGGATTGGCTGCCTCGAACTTGACGAAGAGGTTTATGCCCTCCGGGGCAAGGTTGTTGATCCGGACGGACGGCGTGTTGCCGATCGTGTCGAGAATGCTGTCATAGGTGTGGCCAACGCCTGATGTGGTTCTGAGTGCTCCGCCTGTCATACTCTTTCCTTGCCTAAAAACGGTTTGCAACAACGCGCCGCCGGTGCTCAAGGCGGCAGGTAATCTGCTTATACCAACCTCAACAAATAGGAATCCATCTGAAGGCACTGTTCCTGTTTGCCGGCCAGGCGCGTTGCGCAGAGCGGCCTGGTTGGCCGTTCAAGCAAAGCAACGCCGTCCGGCGGGCCGGAACAGGCCACCGAAGGCCGTGTCTGGAGACTGTTCCGCGGCGTCGAACGTCTGGGACGATAACCCATATCGCCCTGCGACCTGCTTCTTGCTGAAAAGTCTCCAGACACGGTCAGATAGGTCCCTATTTGTTGAGGTTGGTATTACGCTGAGGAAAGTGACACGGCTTTTCAACCAAGTCTTGAGCGAAGTTTGAGGAAACCATGAGGATTTTTGAAAAAGCGTTCCAGGATCATGGAGATTTTTGGATGTAGGCGCTCGCTACTCGACACCGCGCCGCTTCAATGCCTCGGAGATGCGTTTGCGGACTGCCTGATCGGAGAACGGAAAGGAGCGGAAGAAATGCTCCTGCGTGATCGGCTGCTGTTCGGCGTGAACCCGAGCGGCCCAATGCGCGGCTTCCTCTTCGTTGCCGGCAAGCTCGTTGGTGAACATGGCGATCACTCGGATCAGACTGTGCGCGCCGGGCGCGCGCGCCGCGCGTTCCGCCCAGAGTGCGGCTTCCTTGTCATGGCCTTCGATCGACAGGCTGAGCGACCGGGTCCCGAGCATGGCATAGAGCAGCGGATCAAGCGGGCTCAGGCCCCGGGCTTCGTCCGCAAGGCGCATGCCGTCGGAACTGGATCCAGTGAGGGTCTCCGTCCAGGCCCGGGCGTAGAGGCCCTGCGCAAAGTTCGGGCTGAGGGAGGTTGACCGGTGCAGCCAGGTTTTTGCGCCGTCGAGATCACCGGTGAGCCAGAGCGACCGGCCCATGTTGAAATTCGCGAACGGGTCCATCGGGTCGATTTCAATGGCACGTTCCGCGGCGCGTCTGGCCGCATTGACGGCAAAGGACCGGTTGCCGGAATAGTTCATGAAGGCTGTCTTGAAATGCGCGAAGGACAGAGCGGCGTGGGCGCGCGCAAACCCCGGCTCCATTGCCACGGCCTTCTTGAACATGGCCATGGCGACTTCGTTTTCGGCAGCATCAAAGCGGTAAAGCGACTGGAGCCCGAGATGATAGGTGGTCCAGACGTCAATGTTCTCGGGCGATTGCAGTTGCGCCCGCGAGGCTTCGCTCAACGGGATCTGGACTTCGATCGCAAAGATGACCTCTGCGATGATTGATTCGCGAACGTCGTGCACGTCCTCGATGGACGTCTTGATGCGGTCCGCCCAGATAACCTGGCCGTCGAGCGTTTCCGTCAGGACGACATTGATGATGACCTGGTCGATGAATTTTTCGACGCTGCCCGACAGGACATACCTGACGCCAAGCTGCGCGCGGATGTCCTGAAGATCGCTGCCATGGGATCCGAAGCGGAAGGAAGAGCCGCGGGCGATCACCGAAATCCAGCGCAAGCGGGCAACGGCCGCGATGAGCTCATGGGGAATGGCCTCACCGAGCGTCCGCGCAACGGGGTCGTCGCCGATGGCATCGAACCTCAAGATGGCGACGGACGGGCGCTGCGAGGCATCCTGCAAGGGGCGGTCACCGTTGTCGGGCGCCGGATCAGCAGATGCCTCGACGGCCGCCGGTTGAGACAGTCTTTCAAACGGGGCAACCCAGCGCAGGCCGCGGCCGTGTACGGTCTTTATCTTCTCCTGCTTCGCGCCGGAATCCTCCACGGCGGACCTGGCCGATTTCACACAGGTCGACAGCGCGGCATCGGAAACGGCGCGGTCATTCCAAAGAACGGAATTGATCTCGTCCTTGGAGACCATGCGGTCGTGGTTGTTAATCAGCAGTTTGAGGAGATCGAGCGCCAGGGGCTCGATATTGACGGGCTCACCCTTGCACCGAAGCTCCTGGCGCGTCGTGTCGAGCTCGAAATCCGCAAAGCGATAAATCATGGCCCACCATAACAAACTTCCGTAGCGGGGAGAATTGCTTAGATGGTGAGGTGCCCGGGCCGGCAGCCAGCCAACCGGCGCTCCGTCCTGGACTGGTCCTGCTGTGCGGAGGCGTCCGACGGCCTCACAGCCAAAAGCGGGGGGTCTCCTGCGTGGCTTGCCAAAAGCCCTTGGCATGCTGCCACATGGTCTGGCACTGGGATTCGTGCCAGCCGATCACGAAGCCGATGGCGCGGGCGACCGCAATTGCATCCGGTCCCCCGTCACCGGCCCTGTCCGGCAGGGTCTCGGCCATGGCGACATCATTGAGATAGCCGAAAATGTCCTGAAGCTTCTTCATCCGTTTCAGGAAGGGCTTGACCGTGTCCGCCGGGTAGAGCGAGTGATAGAACTCGATGCCGTAACGCATCTTCTTCATCGCCTTGCGCATCTCGTGACGCTCGGGGATCGTGAGCTCCTCCAGGCGCTTGCCGTAGCGGAGCACCTTCTTCCACTGCTTGGCGAGGGCTTTCGAAGAGTAGGTTTCGATCGGCTGCGCCAGCAGCGCCGTCTGCCCGAAGTTTTCCGGATCGAGCCAGCCACGGCCTTCCGTATAGGCGGCAAGGTCCAGCAGAAAGGCATTGACTTCGGCAGACTTCAGATGCGCAACAACGGCGTCGCGCGTGCCTTCGCCGCGAGACGCGTTCAGATTGGCCAAAAGCGCATCGAGGGAGAGGTTTTCCGGTGTCTTGTCCGACAAGGGCAGCACGATTTCGTCGATCAGGACGTCCAGATCGCGCATCGACCCGGCTTCGGCGGCGATCGTTCTTGCCATCCGGTCGAGCGGGGCGGCAGTTGCCGGGTTCAGGACAGGCCTGAACAGGCGGAAAGCGCTGCGAAGCCGTCTCAGGCCGACGCGCAGCTGATGCGGGCCTTCCGGGTCCCTGGAGCCGATGACGACAAGACGGTTTTCCGAAACCTGCTTGAGGCAGGAGCGGAGAACATCGCGGAAAGCCAGTTCCACGCTGGTGCCGGGCGTGAAGCTGATCTTCTCCGCAAAACAGGGTTCCGGCGTGTCGGGCTGGCTTCCTTCAGCGAAGCGGTAGCCGCGCTCGGCCTTGCTGAATGGGGAAAACCGGAACGGGGCGTCTTTCAAAAGCTCCCGGGCTGCATCGAAAATCGCCTGGCTCGGCCCTTCAAGCAGTTCCATTTCAAGTTCTGCAAGCGGCTGGCTGCCTTCGCCTGCCAGAATGTTGCCCGTGTCGAAGGCCAGCTCGATCCGGGCGCCGTCCTGAGTGCGGGACAACTCGCGCGTCGTGCGTTTCATGACGGTTTCGAAGCATTCGCTCAAGGGGGCATCGCCGATGGCCTTCCTCAGAACCCTGGCCACCTCCGGATCTTCGATCACGGAGAAGTCGAGCGCCCGGCCCTTCACCGGATGTTCGGCTTCGACGGGCGAGGACAGGCCCGCGACCACACCGGTCCCGATCTTGACGGTCTGGACCCAGCTGCGTCCGGATTTTCTGATCCGCAGAGAAATCTTCGCCTTGCGCAGCGCCTGGTCGGGGGTGTCGAAATAAATGGATTGCAGGGTCTTGGTCACTGCACGGCCGGTGGTAAAACCACCCGTTGAACCCATGCGCTTCAAGGTGTCCTGGGCGGATTGATCCAGTTCGAGCTTGAGCTCGATCTCACGGCCTGACTTGCTCATGCGACCGTTCTATCCAAGGCAAAAACGCTTGTCCAGAAAAAGCGCACAATTTGCGCTTTTGTTAGCAGGCTAACTGTCCACGAGATCCCGCCGGCTAGCCGTTTCCGCCATCGCTGGAAAGGGCCTGCCGATCAGCGATTTCCGGTGCAGCAGGCCGAGCAGGCGCTTGCATCGGCACATTGCCCATGATAGGCACCCTCTCCGGTGTCAGTTGCCCCTCTGGCGGAACTGGTAGACGCGCGGGATTCAAAATCCCGTTCCTTAGGGAGTGCCGGTTCGATTCCGGCGGGGGGCACCACTCGTTTTTCGTTGAATGTGTTCGTCATGGCTTCAGAGCCGGACAATTTGTCCGGCCCTTGCGTTCCGACCTTGCCTGCTTTGCTGATCTCTTGTCTTCGCACCACGCCGCCTCGCGTGAACGGGCTGTTTGCGTGTTCTTACGGACCGACCACATAGGTGATCATGACCTGGGGCCGGTGTGCAACGGATCTGAGCGTGAGCCGCCCGCCGGCATATCCGCTGAAATAGGTTGTGCCCCGGCCCACGGGCCAGGGGTCCTGAACCTCGAAGGCCGTGCCTTCGTCGGTGCCGTCGGTCAGGAGCTTGGAAAACACGACGGCATGTTTGGAGGCCTGGTTTTCCAGGCCGATCCAGACCGGGTTGCGCGCCATGGCATCAGCGATCATCGTCGCGGGAGGCACGGACTGGTTGTTGTGGATGCGCCAGCCGAGAGTTCGCGCGAACGTGTCGACATTGTTGAGGTCGGGATTCAATCCGCCGCCCGCGCCTGTCGCTGCATTGCCCGCGCCGTGTGACATCTGTGCGCCGGAAACCATGCCGGCGGCGGCGGACCAGCAGCCCATGGTTCCCGCCTGGGCGCGCAAGGCGGTGTTGTGGCGGATTTCCCGGATCCTCGGGAAGGTGCCCCAAGTGAGCGGTCCGGCGACACCATCGGTGTTCAAGGTCGCGTTGTTGGTCTGATAGTCGCGCAGGGCGCTGTTGGTGTTGCTGCCGAATATCCCGTCAACGGTCAGCTGCGGGGTGGCACGGGCCTTGTTCAACAGCGCCTGAAGCAAGGCGACGTCTACACTGCGGGATCCATTTCGAACGGTCTGAAGCATGGTGAAAATTCCTCAAAATATGACATGTGCCAGTTTTGGTTTTCTCCCGTCCAAGAAGTGTAATCGCGACCATGCGCCTTGTGAGTGACCGGCATCACGAAGTGGCGGTTTGCATCCTAGGGTCAGGACTCATTCATTTGGATGAATTGGTAGGGATGAATTTGTTCGGATATGAGGCGCAAAGCTGCAGGAAACCGTCCGGTTTCCAAGGATTTGCAACGACGTTGCCGGG
>JBCBUA010000220.1:0-9796 GCA_039818365.1 Pseudomonadota bacterium | reverse complement strand
ATGATGTCCTGCGCTTCCGCGCGGATGGACAGCATCGCGTCGCAGAACCGGTCGAGTTCCGCCTTCGGTTCAGATTCCGTCGGCTCAACCATGAGGGTCCCGGCTACCGGCCAGGACATGGTCGGCGCATGAAAACCGCTGTCCATCAGGCGCTTGGCTACGTCCTCGACCGTCACTCCGGCGCTGTCGGCAAGAGGCCGCGTGTCGAGGATGCACTCATGCGCGACCCGGCCGGTTTCGGAAGTGTAGAGGATCTCGTAAGCATCCTTCAGCCGCGCCGCGATGTAGTTCGCGTTCAAGATGGCGACCTTTGTTGCTTGCGTCAGACCCGATCCGCCCATGAGCAGGACATAGGCCCAGCTCACCGGCAGGATGGACGGAGATCCGAACGGTGCGGCGGAGACCGGACCAACGGCGGTGCCGTATTCGGGATGACCGGGCAGGTAGGGTTCCAGATGCGCCTTGACGCCGATCGGTCCCATGCCCGGCCCGCCGCCGCCATGCGGAATGCAGAAGGTCTTGTGCAGGTTGAGGTGGCTGACGTCGCCGCCGATCGCACCGGGTTGTGACAGACCGACCATCGCATTCATGTTCGCGCCGTCGATATAGACCTGGCCGCCGTGATCGTGGGTGATCTGGCAGACCTCCTGCACGGTTTCCTCGAAAACGCCATGCGTCGACGGATAGGTGATCATGCAGGCCGCAAGGTTTTCCGAATGCTGTTCCGCCTTTTCGCGGAAATCGGCGAGGTCGATGTCGCCTTTCTCGTCGGACTTCACCGGCACGACCTTGTAGCCGACCATCTGCGCGGAGGCAGGATTTGTGCCGTGGGCAGATGTCGGGATCAGGCAGATATCGCGATGACCTTCGCCGCGTGCGATGTGGTAGTTCCGGATGGTCAGGAGACCGGCATATTCGCCCTGCGCACCGGAATTCGGCTGCTGGCTGATCGCGTCGTATCCCGTGATCTGGCACAGCTTGTCGTTCAGATCCGCGATCATCTCGTGATAGCCGGCGGCCTGGTCTTCCGGAACGAACGGATGCAGGTTGGAAAATTCCGGCCAGGTGACCGGGATCATCTCGATGGTGGCGTTCAGCTTCATCGTGCACGAACCGAGCGGGATCATCGCCCGGTCGAGCGCAAGGTCACGGTCGGCCAGCCGGCGCATGTAGCGCGTCATTTCCGCTTCCGCACGGTTCATGTGGAAGATCGGATGGGTCAGGTACGCGCTCTCCCGCAAGGCATGCTGCGGCAGGCGGTAATCCCGGTTCAATTCACTGTCGTCGATCATGTCGCTGCCGAAGGCACGCCAGACCGCCTCGATCGTCTCCGGCCGGGTCTGCTCGTCAAGCGAGATGCCGACGCGGGTGTCGCCGATCTTGCGCAAGTTGATGCCGTTGGCCACCGCCGCATTCATGACAACGCCCTGCAAGGCGCCGACATCGACCGTGATCGTGTCGAAGAAGACGTCCGGCTCGACCTTGAAACCGAGCTTTTCAAGGCCTGTCGCCAGGCGCGATGTCTTGCGATGAACCGATTGCGCAATCGCCTTGATACCGTCCGGACCGTGATAAACCGCGTACATGGAGGCGATCACCGCCAGGAGTGCCTGCGCCGTACACACATTGGAGTTGGCTTTCTCGCGGCGGATATGCTGTTCGCGTGTCTGAAGCGACAGGCGGTAGGCTTTCTTGCCCCGGCTGTCGATGGACACGCCAATGATCCTGCCCGGCATGCTGCGCTTGAACGCGTCCTTGCAGGACATGTAGGCGGCATGCGGCCCGCCATACCCCATCGGCACGCCGAAGCGCTGCGTGGACCCGACGGCGATATCCGCGCCCATTTCGCCCGGCGACTTCAGAAGCGCCAGGGCAAGCGGATCGGCCGCGACGATGGCCAGGGCCCTGTTCTCGTGCAGCTTGCCGATGATGCCGGTGAAATCGCGCACGTGCCCATAGGTACCGGGATACTGGAAGATCGCGCCGAAGACGGCTTCCGGATCGAGCGAGTCCGGATTTCCGACGACAACCTCGATGCCGAGCGGTTCGGCGCGCGTCTGGATGACGGCTATGTTCTGCGGATGACAGTTCTCGTCGACGAAGAACGTGTTCGACTTTGACTTCGCCGAACGTTTCGCCATGGTCATCGCCTCGGCCGCTGCGGTGGATTCGTCCAGCAGCGAGGCATTCGCGATGTCGAGGCCCGTGAGGTCGGACACCATGGTCTGGAAGTTGAGCAGGGCTTCCAGGCGCCCCTGCGAGATTTCCGGCTGATACGGCGTGTAGGCCGTATACCAGGCCGGGTTCTCCAGGATATTGCGCAGGATCGGCGCCGGCGTGGTTGTTCCGTAGTAGCCCTGGCCGATCAGCGAGGTAAGCACCTGGTTCTTCGACGCCACCTGCTTCATGTGAAAGAGCGCATCGCGTTCCGAAAGGCCGGGACCGCCCCAGTCGAGCGCGTCCTGCTGGCGGATCGCCGGGGGCACGGTGGCATCGATCAGGTCATCGAGACTGCCAAAGCCGATCAGTTTCAGCATCTCCGCCATTTCGGACGGGGACGGTCCTATATGTCTGCGGTTGGCAAAATCATAGGCCTGGTAGGTCGTAAGTTCGAAAGCCATGAAGCAGTCCTTTATGCGATGAAAGCCTTGTAGGCGTCGAGATCCATCAATTCGCTCAGCTGATCGGTGTTCGACAGCTTGATCTTGTAGAGCCAGCCATCCGCTTCCGGGCTCTCGCTCAGCGTTGCCGGACTGTCCGCAAGCGAGCCGTTCACCTCGATGATCTCGCCGTCAACAGGCGCGTAGATTTCAGACGCGGCCTTGACCGATTCGACAACGCCGATCTCATCCGATTTCCCGAAACTTTCACCGGTTTCCTTCTGCTCCACGTAAACGATCTCGCCGAGCTGTTCGGCAGCGTGCGCAGTGATCCCGAGAGTGGCGGTATCGCCCTCGACCTTGATCCACTCATGGTCCTCGGAAAAATAGGTGCTCATGTCGGTCTCTCCCCAATTAACGCTTGTAATTCTGTTGTACGAACGGCAACGCGACAACCTCGGCCGGTTGTACCTTGCCCCTGATCATCAAGTTCACTCTGGTGCCGGGCTCGGCATGTGCCGAGGCAACGTACCCCATCGCGACCGGACCGCCCGCGGTCGGGCCAAACCCGCCGGAGGTGATTGCGCCGATGGTACTGCCATCCCCGGCCTGAACCTCAACGCCGTGACGGGCGGGGGCGCGTCCTTCCGGGCGAATGCCGACCAGTCTGCGCGCCGGACCTCCGGCAATCTCGCGCTGGATGCGCTCTGCACCCGGAAAACCGCCCTCTTCGCGCCGACGCTTCTGGATGGCCCAGATCAGCGAGGCTTCGATCGGCGAGGTCTCGGTGTCGATGTCGCTTCCATAAAGGCAGAGCCCGGCTTCCAGCCGGAGCGAATCGCGCGCGCCGAGGCCTGCGGGCTCGCAGTTTTCGTCCGCCAGCAAGGCGCGTGTAACGTCTTCGGCCTTGTCTTCCGGGATCGAAATCTCGTAGCCATCCTCGCCGGTATAGCCGAGGCGCGACACCCGGCAGGAAACGCCGCTGATTTCAGCGACCGTCGTTTCCATGAACTTGAGATCGCGGGCGGCCGGGCAAAGAGCCCCGACAACGTCTTCCGCCTTGGGGCCCTGCACGGCGACAAGCGCCCGGTCGAAGATCTCGGTGACCTCGACCCCATCCAGATGTGCGGCCATGTGGGGGATGTCCTGATCCCGCATCGAGGCGTTGACGACGACGAAGAAATGATCGCCCGCATTGGAAACGATCAGGTCATCCATGATGCCGCCGCTTTCGTTGGTGAAGAAACCGTAGCGGGCCTTGCCTTCCTTCAGCGCCGAGAACGCCTGCGGGCACAAGGCCTCCAGCTTCTCGCCGACATTGTCGCCCTTCAGGATGACCTGCCCCATGTGGCTGACATCGAACAATGCCGCCTTCTCGCGGCACTGCTTGTGCTCTCCCATGATACCCAGCGGATATTGGACCGGCATTTCCCAACCGGCGAAATCCACCATCTTTCCACCCAGTTCCACATGCAGGTCGTAAAGCGGGGTGCGTTTGGGAGCATCAGCCATGTTACCGGTCCTTTCCTGTTCCAGTCGGAGCAGCTCCGGTCCGAAACTGAAACCTCGTTTCTTTCTGGGAGAGGGCTTCATGTCGGACAGGATGTCGTGGCATCGGGACAGGGTCAGACTACCACCCTAGCGGCCCGCCGGAAACGCCACAACGCTCCCCTTTCTCATCATTTGTTTCTTATAGGAAACTTTTCCATAATTGGCAACGTATGTTTTAATGAGAAGAAATTGACCCGTTTCTGAGACTGTGCGAGTTTCAGGGAAACATTGGAAAGAGCTGACATGGACCCGGTTTCCCAAACCGAAGACGACATCGCCGACGCGAGAGACACGGATCATCTTGGAAAAATGATCCGCGAGGCCCGGCTCAGGAAAGGCTGGACGCTGGAGGAAGCCGGGAAGGCGGCCGGCATCGGCCGGTCGACGCTGTCCAAGATCGAGAACAGCCAGACCCGGCCGAGCTTCGACATCGTGCGCCGTCTGACCAAGGCGCTGGAACTCAAGACGCCGCAGCTCTTCGTACAGTCGGGTCCAAGCGACATCTCAGGCCGCCGCGACGTCACCTTCGCCGGCGGCGGGGAAATGCAGGACACGGCCACCTATTCGCACGAACTCCTGTGCACCGAGCTGACCAGCAAGCGCATGTTTCCCTATATCAGCACGATCAAGGCACGGGACGTTTCCGAATTCGAGTCCTGGATCCGCCACCGCGGCGAGGAATTCATGTATGTGATCAGCGGCGAGCTGACCTTCTTCACCGAGCATTACCGGCCGCTGCCGATGAAGGCGGGCGACAGTGTCTACTATGACAGCGGCATGGGCCACGGCTGTGTTTCAACAGGCAAGGAAGACGCGAAGGTGCTCTGGGTCAGCCTTGAGTAGACGGACCCTGCCCTGTTTCCTTTCGGAAACTCAGCCCTTGTTGTGGAAAATGAAGCCGATGAAATTGAGCAGGATCTGCGCGGCCAGGATCTGCGTGCTCTGGCTCGGGTCGTAGTCCGGCGCGACCTCCACCAGGTCGATCCCGGCAACGCGGCCCCTCCTGGAAAGCCCCTGAAGGATCTCCAGGACATCATAGTAGAGAAAACCGCCGTGGCTCGGCGTCCCTGTTCCGGGCGCGATGGAGGGGCAGAAGGCGTCGATGTCGATGGTCACGTAATAGCGCGCGCCAGCAGGAATACGTTCCAGCACGGCATCGGTGCCAAGTTTGCGCACCTGGCGGACGGACAGAATGTCCGAACCCCGCGCACGCGCGTCCTCATAACCTTCCCTCGCGGTCGAGGACACGTTGCGGATGCCAAGCTGGGTCATGCCGGAAACGTAGTCCTTCTCGATCGCCCGTCGCATCGGGTTGCCGTGGCCTGCCGTCACCCCGTGGCGCTCGTCGACGAAATCCAGATGCGCATCGATCTGGACAACGTGGATCGGTCCGTTCGCGGCACAATCATCCTTGAAGGCATTGATGCAGGGAATGTTCACCGAGTGGTCGCCGCCGATTACAACGGGCAGGGCTCCCGCCGTCAGGATCTTCTTCACCCCGAATTCGATATTGGCGTGGCTTTCCTCGGTCTTGGTGTGAATGATGTCGGCGTCTCCAATGTCGACGATGCGCACGTCGGCACCAAGGTAGGTCGCGTCATCCTCGTGATCGTAGGCGCCCGCATGGCCGAAACTGAACAGGGTCGACGCCTCGCGCACCGAACGCGGCCCGAAACGCGCACCGGACCGGAACTGGCAACCGAAATCGAACGGAGCCCCCAGCACGGCAACATCGGCATCGATGGCATCCCAGTCGGCGACATATTCCCTTTTGCCGAAGGTCGATATTCCGACGAAGGGCAGGTTCAGACGGCCGGATTCATAACCGTGTCCCGACATGAGGTTCTCCGTAATGCATGTTGCGTCAATCAGGGGCGGCACACCACATTGCTGGAAAATGTGCCGTTTGCAAGCAGCCGTGTCATGCGCACCGCAGGGATACGGCGACGTTGGCCTTCACGCCTTGAGCGCCCGGATTAGCCCGGCGCAGGTTCCACGTTCTGCTCGATCGCATCCATGGCCGCTGCAGCGGCCTTTTCCTTGGTTTCCTCGTCAAGCTCGTCCGCGCCGATGACTTCCACCTTGACGTTGCGCTGTGCGAAATTGATCCCCGCCTTTTCGAACTCGTCGCGGATACGCTGGTAGGCATCGCGCCGGATGGTCCACTGGCCGCCGGGCTTGGTCATGAACTTGACGCCGACAACCATGTTGAATTCCTCCATGCGCCGGACGCCCTGGAATTTCAGCGGTTGGAGGAAGTTGCCGCCATAGTCCGGATTTTCCTGCAGTTCCGCGTCAATATTCTTGACGATCTTTTTCGCGAGCTTCAGGTCCGTGTCGAAGGGAACCCGGAATTCCAGCTTCATCATCACCCAGTCGCGGCTGTAATTCGTCAGGGATTTCAACTCGCCGAAGGGGATCGTATGCACCGCCCCGCGGTGATGGCGCAGTTGCAGGGACCGGATCGACATCGATTCCACGGTACCGCGGATATCACCCATCTCGATATATTCACCGACCCGGAACGCGTCGTCGATCAGGAAGAAGACCCCGGAGACGATATCGCGCACGAGCGCCTGGGCACCGAAGCCGACGGCAAGGCCGACGACGCCGGCCCCCGCCAGGAGCGGTGTGATGTTGATGCCCATGGATGACAGGCCGATCAGCGCAACCATCACCAGGATTGTCACCAGGACAACCTTCTTGATCAGGGGCAGCAGTGTCGCCATGCGGGCTTCCGGTCCGGGCGCCATGCCGGGCACGAGTTTCGGCATGCTCGCCATGCGCCGGTCGATCGCGGTCTTGGTCGCGGTCCAGATCAGGTCGCCGATCAGGAAGGCGACCATGACATCGATCAGGACCCGCACGATTTGCGCCGGTCCTGAATTGGCCGCCGACATGTTCCAGGGCTGCACACCCCAGAACAGCCCGATGCAGACGACCGCGGACACGACGACGACAAAACGGCCGAGCCGCACGGCGACCGGCAGGTAAACGCCATGCATTGCCTCCGCATTCTCAATCGCCTCCTGCTCCGCCTCCCCGGGCGCTTCGGCATCTGAACCTGCGTCCGGAGCGATGTCGATTTCCGTACCGGTTTCCGCTTCCGTGTCCCCGGCTTCGCTGCCGGCACCGGCCGTGTCCGGTTTCGTTTCGGCCCGGCTTTCGTCGAAGGCCTGTTCGATCGTCTTGCGCACCAGGCGCTCGGTCGGGATCAAGAGCGCAACGACGGCGAGCGTACCGGCCGCGCTGTAAGCGCCGATAAGCCAGAGAATGAACAGCATGAACAGCACCAGTGAGCCGATCACCGGCATGACGATGGACTGGCGCTTCGGCTCGCTGCGCGTGTGCATCAGCCAGAGCAGCAGGATCGCAAGGATCGTTGTTATGGCGGCGGCAATGATATCGATCGTGAGACCGACCGGCTCGTCGGCGCCAAGCACCACGATTGTTTCGGCGAGGCCATGCCCGAACAGCATCACGGCGGAGGCCAGCATGATGCCGAGATAAAGTCCCCTTGCGTCTTGCCTGGAAAGAGGCATCAGCCGCAGCGCCTCGATGCGGGGCGCCAGCGCGAACAGTGCCAGCGCGGACACGACACGCAGCATCACGAGCGCGAACAGGAGTTCCAGAACGAACTCCTCGGCATTGGGCGGCCAGTCGAAAATGACAAAGGTGCCGATTGTGCCGAGCGAGAAAAAGACAGCACCTCCGGCAACCAGCGCAAGCCGCGTCAGTGCCGAGCGCACCTTGTCGATATAGCGGTTCGTGCGGGTCAGCTCGACGCGTCTTCGAAAGTACCCGGCATAGCGCCAGTAAAGCCATTCAAGCCCGACACCGACAAAAACGAAGATGATCAGGAGCACGACGAAATTCAGCTGCTCCCTGGGCGTCAGTCCCTGCTGCCACGTGCTGGAGACGATGACCGGAAGATCCGGGACAAGGGCAAGCGCCGCACCGACTTCCTGAACCCGCGCCTGGATCTGGACAAGTCCCAGTTCGACACTTTCGCGGAAGGTCAGGTTGACGGGCGCACCGTCCTCCCCGAGCCCCGCTGCCCTTTGCTGCAGCCAGTTGACCACGGTCGGATCAGCCAGCAGCCGTGCCAGCTCCTTGATATCGTTTGGCGATGGTTCCGCCGGTGTCTCCACTGCCTCGGAGGATCCGGCTCCCGGAAGCATCATCTGGGCGGAAAGGGGTGTTGCGGCCTGCAAGAGCACCAGAAAGACAAATGTCGCGAGCAGCCTGATCATGCCACGCCCTCCCCCTTGGAAACCGGGGCCGCATCATGCGCTGGCGGGTCCTCCTGCCGGAGCAGTTCCTGGTATTCGACGGGGGAAATGGTTGGCGCGAACACCCGCTCGACCGTGACGGGGCCTCCGGTCGGCATGGCCTGGCAGGCCAGCCGGACACCCTCGGGAAGCGACCGTCGCGCAATCGTGTCGGCTTCGGTCTTGCCGGGAGGGGCAAGATTGCCGTGGCCTTCCAGAACGCGAACGGCACACGAGCCGCAGCGCCCTCTCGCCCCGCAAAGCGCGGCGTGGGCGGTGTCCATCGCCTGCGCGGTTTCAAGCAGGCTTACACCGGCGGCCCGTTCGATGGTCGGGCCGTCCCGGTAGGTCACTGATATGTTCGGCCGCTTGCCCCACAGGCGCAAGGCGCGGGCTGCGAGGACGACAGCGACAAGGGCTGTGTACCACCACAAGACCTGGCTTTGGATCGCGTTCAGCGTCTCACCGACGGACCCGTAGGCGGCCGCGGCCTCCCGAACCGGGGCCATGAAATCCGGATCGCCGCTATTGGCAATCAGGATCTTGCCAGATTCCACAAAGCCGAGCAGCGCGGCGACCGGCACGATGACGGCGAACGGATAGGAAAAGGTGGCATAGCGGCCCCACCATTTCTGGACCTGCATCCAAAGAAACAGGCCGTAGCAGGCGTGGACCCATATGACGATCAGGGCGATCACCTGTTGAATGCCCAGATGCGGCACGAACATCCAGTAGACCGCGAGCACCCATTTGAAATCCGGATGCGCTCCGGTCATCGCGGGGCCGACAACCGTGCCCATGATGTGCGGCAGGAGCAGCGGCACGATCGCAAGACCAAAGGCGGCCTGGGCTGTATCTGCCCAATTGGAAAACAGACTGTTGCGCCAGTAGATGGTCCAGAGGCCCAAAGCGGCATGCACGAAGAAACTCAGGATCAGCAACGGGCCACCAACGGGGTTACCGAAAGGCCCCATCAGAAACCGTCCGGCGGTTTCCATTGCGGCAATGGAGTAAAGCCCGAAGGCAAGCGTCAGCAAATGACCGGTCACGAACACGAACAAAACCAGGCCGCTCGCGATTCGTAATCTGCTGATCATGTGCTTTTTCCGTCTTGCCGTTGTTGCCCCGGATCCCTGCTGCGCACCGGGCTCGCCCGGTCGTGGCAAAGACTCCACGGCAGCAAAGATTCTCCTCTGTTGCTATCGATAACGTATTGCGGCCCCCGGCTCCAATAATTTGATGGCTTTTATTCTCGGGCCAACTTGGGGCTGCGGCCGTTGAACCTTTGCACCTTTCTGGATTGATTAGGGTCAGGACCCATTCATTTGGTTGAGTTGGCGCAGCAAACGGCGATGAGCTGCTAGGAAAAACGCG
>JBCBUA010000219.1:0-9864 GCA_039818365.1 Pseudomonadota bacterium | reverse complement strand
GTCCGTACAATAGGCGAGGTCGTCGATGGTCTCGCGCAAGGCCGCAACAACTTCCTCGTAAAGTATCTGCATGTCCAGCTTGTGGCCACCGCCATGATGCATGGGGATCGCCTCGGCCTGGCTCAGGATACGATGTACAACGTCCTTGGCGCGCTGTTCGGCAGTGCGTGAAGTGGACGTTTCGACATTTGCTGGTGTCATGGTTTCTGCCCCGACATGATCACGATTGGGTGCATATGGGGACAGAAACCGGCGATTTAAGGCTTTGGCCGAAGAAATGAGCTGCGTATTTTTGCCGAGTGAACGTTCGGCAAAGAAACGGCATCAGGCGTTGTCTTTTCGTGTTCTGATTTCCGTAAAAACTTCCGCCGCGGACTTGCCGCTCATTCCGAGCGCGGCGGCAACGGACGCCTCCGCTGCCCTCAGGAACGGGTTCGTCGCCTTTTCCAGAGCCATCGTCGTCGGCAGGGTTGCCCCGCCGCTCGCGCGGATCCGGGCAACCTCCTCGGCGCGCGCCTGCAGGTCGGTGTTATCCGGTTCGATGGTGAGCGCGAAATTCGCGTTTGCCTGGGTGTATTCGTGACCGCAATAGATGCTGGTATCGTCGGGAAGCTCGCGCATGAGTTTTTCGAGTGACGACCACATCATTTCCTTGTCGCCTTCAAAAACCCGGCCGCAACCAAGCGAAAACAACGTATCGCCGGTATGCGCCACCCCGATCTCCGGGAAATACCAGGAAATCTGATCGAGCGTGTGCCCCGGTGTTGCGATCGCCTTGACTTCATATGGCCCGCACCTGATGTGGTCCGCGTCTTCGACGGTGCGGTCGAGCTCTGCAATCTTCTGCCGCGACCGCGCCGGTCCGTAAACGGTTGCGTCGGTCTTTTGCTTGAGTTCTCCAAGACCCTGAACGTGATCCCAGTGATGGTGGGTGATCAGGATATGGGACAGCTCCCAGCCTTTTTCGGCCAGGGCCTTTTCGTAAGTCGTTGCCTCGGGAACATCGATGGCGATGGTGGTGCCGCTGGCGCTGTCATGAACCAGCACGCCGAAATTGTCGTTCAGGCAGGGAAACTGGTGGATCTCGGTTGTGTCGCTCAAGGTCATGTCGAAGGCTTCCGAAGTGATTGACTTGTTGTTTGTCACAGTGGCAAACAGGAAGCCGGAGGGCAAGACGGGAAGCGATCGCTTTCGGTCCGTGCCGGGACGCAAACCGCCTCAAACCATTTCGGCCTCATTATGAGTCCGTACCCAAGCCAGTTCGAACCCGCATGTATCTCGACGTCGTTCACTTGCGCGCTTTCTACGATCTCCCGCTCGGGCGCCTGCTGCGCAGCCTGATCGGAGCGCCGATCCGGGACATGTGGCCCGAGCTGAATGGCCAGCGGCTGTTGGGACTGGGCTATGCCGGTCCGTTCATGCGCCCGTATCTGGATTCGGCGGAACGGGCTATCGCCGCGATGCCGGCCCCGCAGGGCGCGGTGCCCTGGCCGCGCGAACGCGACAGTACCTGTACGCTTGTCGAGGATGCCAGCCTGCCCTTCCCGGACATCTCGTTCGACCGGATCATGCTGGTTCATGCCCTGGATCATTGCTCGGAACCGGAGGCGGTTCTGAAGGAAGCCTGGCGTCTGCTCAGCCCCGGGGGGCGGCTGATTGCCGTCGTGCCGAACCGGCGCGGCCTCTGGGCGCAGTCCGAATTGTCGCCCTTCGGATATGGCCGTCCCTATTCAAGCGGCCAGTTGAAGGACCTGCTCAAGAGCTGCGAGTTCAACGTCGTCGATGACAAGGAAGCGCTGTTCATGCCGCCCTCGAAGGCGCGCACGATATTGCGCGCCGCGCGCACCTGGGAAGGGATCGGCAGGCGGATCTGGCCTGTCTTTGGCGGCGTGCTGGTCGTCGAGGCGGAGAAAGTCGTCTTCCAGAGCCTTCCGGCTGACGGAAAGAAAAGCCGTCTCCGGGTTCTGCGTCCCGTTTTCATCCCCGAAGGCGTCGCGACGGGGCTGAAGCCTGTCAGGGCGGTGCGGTCCCAGAAGACGATGCTACACCGGGAAGTGCCTGAACACTGACCAGGTGCCGGCGTTCCGGATCAGGCGGCCGGTATGATCGTTCCCTGGTGAAATGACATCTGCCAACGTCCGTCTATCCGTTGCCAGATGGAGCTTCGAAGTGTGTTTCGGGGGTTTGACGACTTTGTTTCCTGCCGCAGGCAACGATATGTGACAAGCACAGTATCTACAGCCAGCTGACGAGCCGAAAAATCCGAAACTTCTAGTCGGTACGATGTTTCCTGATCCGACTCCAAAGCCAGCGCATCCACGGTCACCGACTTGTCGTAAACGCGACCTGAACTGCCGAATTCGATAAAATCATCGGCCAGAAGGTTACTCACCAAGGTCCGCGAAGACCTTACGGCAGGTTCTAGAAGTTGCTGCTCCAGGGACCTGAACAGCTGCTGGTCTGTGCCTTCGTAAGGCATTCTCACCTCTTGAGAAGAAAGACAGCCTGCTCGGCCACGATGTTCCAGACCCACCATGGCGCATTGACCGGGATCTTGTTGCCATGCGCACTCAGGGCGATGGCCTTTTCGACATCCGCATCCAGCTCATGGCAGAGTTCGACGAAATCACGCAGCGAGCAGAAATGGATGTTCGGCGTGTCGTACCACTCATAGGGCAGGTATTTCGTCACCGGCATGCGTCCGCGGAACAGGAGCTGCATGCGGTTGCGCCAATGGGCGAAATTCGGGATCGACACGATGACCTGCTTGCCGATGCGCAGCAACTCGCTCATCACCTTTTTCGGTTCCCGCGTTGCCTGCAGCGTCTGGCTGAGAATGACAACGTCGAAAGCGTCGTCCGGGTAATCGGCCAGATCCTTGTCTGCGTCGCCCTGAATGACTGAGAGGCCACGGGCAACACACCGGTTCACGCCAGCCTGGCTGAGCTCGACGCCGCGGCCGTCGACCTGGCGCTCGCGCGCAAGATGGTCCAGCAGCGCACCGTCTTCCGAACCGATGTCAAGCACGCGGCCGCCAAGCGGAACCAGCGACGCCACGACCTTGTGGTCGCCGCGCACCTCACCGGCACGGGCCTGTCTGGGGGCAAGGTTCATGTCAGCCGGCCTCCCCCGGTGCGGGTATGCCGCGCGCATGGGCGGCACCGGTCATGAAACCCTGAATGGTCTCGAACATTTCCGGGACATCCAGCAGGAAGGAATCGTGCCCCCGGTCGCTTTCGATCTCCACAAAGGACACGTTCGCAGCGGCGGCATTGAGTGCCTTGACCACGCTGCGGCTCTCGGAGGTCGGGAACAGCCAATCGGAGGTGAACGACATGACGCAGAACCGGGTTTTCGTACCGGCGAAGGCAGCGGGCAGCGATCCGCCGAATTCATGTGCCAGGTCGAAATAGTCCATCGCGCGGGTCACGTAGAGATAGGAATTGGCGTCGAAACGGTCGACGAACGTCATGCCCTGGTGGCGCAGGTAACTTTCAATCTGGAAATCGGCGTCGAAGCCGAAGGTGAGCCTGTCCCGGTCCTGAAGGTTGCGGCCGAATTTCTGGTGCAGGGATTCGTCGGACATATAGGTGACGTGGGCCGCCATGCGGGCGACCGCGAGGCCTTTCGTGGGCCTGACGTCGTTTTCGATGTAGCTGCCGCCGCGCCAGTTGGGATCCGCCATGATCGCCTGCCGTCCGACTTCGTGAAAGGCGATGTTCTGGGACGTGTGCCGCGCCGCGGCCGCAATGGGGACCGCCGCGAACACGCGCTCGGGATAGCTTGCCGCCCATTGCAGCACCTGCATCCCGCCCATGGACCCGCCAATGACGGTGAACAGCGTGTCGATGCCCAGATGGTTCACAAGCCGGGCTTGCGCGCGCACCATGTCGCGAATCGTGATGACCGGCAGATCAAGGCCATAAGGTGTGCCGGTCTCCGGGTTGATCGATGCCGGTCCCGTGGTGCCCAGGCAGCCGCCGAGAACATTGGCGCAGACAACGAAATAGTGATTGGTGTCGATCGGTTTGCCCGGGCCGACCATCAGTTCCCACCAGCCGGGTTTTCCGGTTACCGGATTGGTCGAGGCAACATACTGGTCGCCGGTCAGGGCATGGCAGACAAGGATGGCGTTCGACTTGTCGGCATTGAGCGTGCCGTAGGTCTCGTAGGCAATTTGCCACGGCGCCAGTTCAACACCCGAATCCAGCTCCAGCGGCTGGTCGGCCGGAAAGCGGGCAAGCTTGCTCGAAGGCGTTTCCGCCTGGTTCGCTTTCACAGGGTCAAGCGCTTCCGGATGGTGGCTCTCAGTTGGCATGACGGGTCGGGCGTTCTTCTGTATTAACCTTCAAACCTCGGGCAGTGTCGATATGTGGGATCGCGCGCGGCCTATATCCAGTTTCAGAGATGGGCTTCGGCAAATCGGCCAGACGAGCGACCTAGCCGTGCGCGGCTTGATGAGTCAATGATTTCTTTTGCGTTTGAGCGATCACATGAATATGACTATGCGCCGCTGTACTTTTTAAACCAGGCTGGGATTCCAGATGTCGCAAACACCGGACGATGGCATGACAACCGTCGACCTGCGCACCCGCATCGACGAAATCGACAGGCGCATCCACGAGGCGTTGATGGAGCGCGCGGACGCGGAAACGTCGATCCGGGCTGCCGGCGGCCGTCCTGCGGATACGTCCGCGACCTATCATCCGGACCGGGATGCGGACAGCGTCCGGCAGATGCTGGAACGGCACCGGGGCAAACTGCCTGTTACCACGGTGGAACAGATCTGGCGCGATATCATTTGCGCCTGTACGCTCACCGGAACGGAAACCGTCATCTATCTGGATGGCGGGGCAGAGCTGATCGATATGCTCGATCTCGCCCGGTTCTATTTCGGGTTTTCAACGGAACTCGACCCTTGCAGCGATGCGTCGGATGTCGTTGATGCGGTCGGTCTGTCGACCGGAAACGCGATCGGTCTCGTCGCCCTGAACGACCGGGCCGAGCTGCCCTGGTGGCGCGGGCTCAGCGAGACCGGTGCGCTTGTGCGGGCCCGGCTGCCGTTCGTCATGCTTGACGAACGTCCGGCCGATTTGCCGGCGCTGGTTCTTTCGCGGACGGGCACTCTTGTCGACAACACCGACGTTACGGTTTATGACGCGCGCTGGTCGGATGTGTTGCCCGGAAAACTGATGGATCAGGGCATTGAAGTGCTTAGCTTTTTCCGGTCCGGCAGCGGCGTTGACGCGCTCCTGGCGATTTCCGGTGAGCTGACGGAAGAAGATGCACTGGCTGCCTGTGCGGCAGCCGGAGCCGGACCAGACGTCCTGCGCCGTGTCGGTGGTTATGCCGCACCGATCGACGGTGAAACAGATAGCGACGACGAATTCGGCGGCGAAGAGCCGCAAGAATGAGCGGGAAGAGAAACATGACTGAAGCCGACGTGACCCGACCCGAGCGCCCTCAGCCGCGCGCTGGCGTATTGGATATTGCCGCTTATGTGCCAGGCAAGTCCAAAGGCACGCATGGCAAGACGGTGCACAAGCTGTCGTCCAACGAGACCCCGCTTGGCGCGAGTCCAAAAGCGAAGGCGGCCATCGAAACGGTTGCGCACAACCTCGAGCTTTATCCCGACGGGGCCGCAAATGAGCTGCGCGACGCCATTGCGGAAACCTATGGGCTGCATCCCGACCGGATCATCTGCGGCGCCGGGTCGGACGAGATTCTGAGTTTTCTCGCCTACGCCTATCTCGGGCAAGGCGACGAGGCGATCTATTCGGAGCACGGCTTCCTGATCTACGACATCGCGATCCGTGCGGCGGGCGCGACGCCTGTTGTCGCGCCGGAAACCGATTTGAAGACCGATGTCGATGCCATCCTGGAAAGGGTCACCGAAAAGACCAAGATGGTTTTCATCGCCAATCCCAACAACCCGACCGGGACCTACCTGCCGTTCGAGGAAGTCAAGCGCCTGCACGAGGGGCTGCCGGCACATGTGCTGCTGGTTCTCGACGCCGCCTATGGCGAATATGTGCGCAAGAACGACTACGAGAGCGGGATCGAGCTGGCGGCGACGTCCAGCAATGTCGTCATGACACGCACCTTCTCGAAAGTGTACGGGCTTGCCAATCTGCGTATCGGCTGGGGTTTCGGGCCTTCGCATATCATCGATGCGCTGAACCGGATCCGGGGGCCCTTCAATGTCTCCGGCATGGCCATCGCGGCCGGGATTGCCGCGGTTCAGGACCGCGAGTTCCTGACACGCGCGGTCGAACACAATGACGAGTGGTTGCCCTGGGTCACCAATGAGCTTGAAAAGCTCGGTCTCGAGGTGACGCCGAGCGTCGGCAACTTCGTGCTTGTTCACTTTCCCGATGAGGACGGCAAGCGTGCGGTAGACGCGGATGCCTATCTTCTGGAACATGGCTGCGTGCTGCGGCAGGTTGCCAATTACGGCCTGCCGAACGCCCTGCGCATGACCGTCGGCTCGGGAGACGCGAACCGGACCGTCATCGAACACCTCAAGACATTTCTGGGACAGGCCTGAAGGCAGAACAAGAACACATGACTGGTGCTCCCCTATTCAACCGGATGGCCCTCATCGGGATCGGCCTGATCGGTTCGTCGCTGGCACAGGTCGCGCGCCAGCGCGGGCTGGTGAACGAGATCGCGATTTCAACCCGTTCGGCCACGACATTGCAGCGCGCCGAAGAACTGGGCCTCGGCGACGTTTACGCGCTTGATGCGGCGGCTGCGGTCGAAGGTGCGGACCTTGTCATTCTCTGCGTTCCTGTCGGGGCCAACGAGGCCGTTGCCAAATGGATCGCGCCGGCGCTGAAAACGGGGGCGATCCTGACCGATGCGGGGTCCACCAAGGAATCGGTGGTCGAACAGGTCAGCCCGCACGTGCCGGACGGCGTTCACTTCATTCCGGGACACCCGATCGCGGGTACGGAGCAGTCCGGTCCGGATGCCGGTTTCCCGACCCTGTTCGACCAGCGCTGGTGCATTCTCACGCCTCCGGAAAACACCGATCCGGATGCGCTCGCCAAGCTCCGTGCCTTCTGGGAAGGCTGTGGGTCCGACGTGGACCTGATGGAGCCGAAACACCACGATCTGGTTCTGGCGATCGTGTCGCACCTGCCGCACCTTATCGCCTACAACATCGTCGGCACCGCCGACGATCTGGCCACTGTCACCAAATCGCAGGTGATCAAGTATTCCGCGTCCGGTTTCCGGGATTTCACGCGCCTGGCCGCGTCCGACCCGACCATGTGGCGCGATGTCTGCCTGAACAACAAGGAAGCCATCCTGGAGATGCTTTCGCGGTTCTCGGAGGATTTGTCGGCGATGCAGCGGGCGATCCGCTGGGGCGACGGCGAGATGCTGTTTGACCTGTTCACGCGCACCCGGGGCATTCGCCGTTCGATCATCGAGGCGGGCCAGGAAACCGACGCGCCGGACTTCGGCCGCCACGTGTCCGGCACGCCCGTCAGTTCGACCGATTGACGATAAAGTCCGCGAGTGCCGACAGCGTCTCAGCGCCATGTCCATAGGGTGCGAGCAGCTGTTCGGACTCCTGCAGAAGTGTCTTAAGTTCGGCGCGCGTCTTATCCGCACCCCAGAGACCCACGAGCGTGGCCTTGCCCGCTTCCGCGTCCTTGCCGGTCGCCTTGCCCATGACTTCCGCGCTGGCCTCGACATCCAGAAGGTCGTCGGCGAGTTGAAACGCGAGACCGATCACTTCACCGAAGCGCGTCAGTCTTGCGATATCGTCATCGGATGCATCGGCGACGATGGCGCCCGCGCGGCAGGCATAGCGCAACAGCGCACCGGTCTTCATGGACTGAAGCCGCCTTATCTCGGCTTCGCTGCGCTGCCGGTGTTCCGATTCAAGATCGAGCATCTGACCGCCGGCCATGCCGCCGACGCCCGCCGCCCGCGCCAGTTCTCTCGACAGCCGGAGCCGCACGGCGGCATCGTTGTGCACTTTCTCATCGCCAGCGACATCGAACGCGAGTGTCAGCAGCGCATCACCCGCAAGGATCGCTGTTGCCTCGTCAAAGGCCTTGTGCACGGTCGGCTGTCCCCGGCGCAGGTCATCGTCGTCCATCGCCGGAAGATCGTCATGGATCAGGGAGTAGCAATGGATCAGTTCCAGCGCGCAGGCGGTCTGCAGGACACTGTCACCGTCGCGGCCGAACAGGCAGGCGGTTTCAATGACAAGGATGGGTCTGAGGCGTTTGCCGCCGTTCAGCGCGCCGTGACGCATCGCATCGACCAGCCGGGGCGGCCGCGCAATCTCGCCATCAAGGGTAGCGAGGTCCAGAATACGTTCCAGCACGGTTTCAATCCGGGCGCCTTGTTCCGTCAGGTGCTGCGTCAGCTCAATCGTCACGAAGTACTCCAGACCGTGTTTCCGGCAAATGCAAAGTTCGGCTTTCCCTGAGACCAATTCTTTGTATCGTCAAGACCGGAATTTCAAAAAATAGTTCAAACGGCTAGTTTGGCCAGCAACCTACCGCGCCCGGATCGGGCCATCACCTGGAGACCCGCTCATGAAACTGCTGTCGAACCTGTTGCGTTCCTTCATCAAACGGGGCCGCATGCGCGTCATCGACGTGACGGGGAAGGTTCACGAGTTCGGCTCCGGAGAGGACGGTCCGACGGTGACCATCCGGCTGCATGACAAGAAACTCTATACATCGCTGTTTCTGAACCCCGAACTGGCCGCAGGCGAAGCCTATATGGACGGCACACTGACGATGGAAGAAGGCGCGACATGCTACGACTTCATGTTCCTCTTCTCGATCAACAGGGCGCCGCTCGGCGCGCATCCGGTTCAGGGGCTCCTGCGCAAGGGCTGGAAGGCGTTCCGGCGGAATCAGCAGAAAAACAGCGTCGAGCGCGCGAAGAAACAGGCACGGCATCACTACGATCTGTCCACCGAGCTTTACCGGCTGTTTCTTGATGACGGTCTGAACTACAGCTGTGCCTACTACACCGATCCGGACGTCAGCCTCGAGGCGGCGCAGGATGCAAAGCTGACGCACCTGGTGGCCAAGCTCGACCTGGAAGAGGGCATGGAGGTTCTGGAGATCGGCGGCGGCTGGGGGTCACTGGCGATCCGCATGGCAGAGGCCGGCGCGCGCGTGACGTCGCTGAACGTGTCGCCCGAACAGGTGAAAATCGCGGAAGAGCGGGTCCGGGCGGCGGGCGTCGAAGACAGGGTGACGTTTGTCCTCAAGGACTACCGGGAGTTCCAGGGGCAGTTTGACCGAATCATTTCCGTCGGGATGATGGAACATGTCGGCATTGGTCATCTCGATGCGTATTTCGGCAAGATCCGGGATTGCCTCTCGGACCGGGGCTATGCGGTGGTCCATTCGATCGGGCGCATGACCCCGCCGGGCACGACCGGACCGTTTATCAGGAAGTATATTTTCCCGGGTGGCTACGTGCCGGCGCTGTCCGAAGTCTTTGCATCGACCGAGCGTCTCGGGTTATGGGTCTGCGACAACGAAATCCTGCGGTTGCACTACTACTACACGATCCGGGACTGGCGCATCCGCTTCGAGGAAAAGCGCGGTGCCGCCGCAGAGCTCTATGACGACGCTTTCTGCAGAATGTGGGAGTTTTATCTGTGCGCGGTCGAACTCGGATTTCTGCATGGCTCGAATATGGTGTTCCAGCTGCTCTTGTCGAAGGAACGCGATGCCGTGCCGATCATCCGCGATTTCATCCAGGACAATGAACGGAAGTTGAATGGGGCGACGTAAGGCGGCCGAGGCGTGGCGAGTTGCGAATAACTCAAGCGACGATGCGCGAACGGTCAAGCATTGCCGAAACAGGGCCGAAACAGGG
>JBCBUA010000218.1:0-10000 GCA_039818365.1 Pseudomonadota bacterium | reverse complement strand
GGCGATCAGGCAGCAATGGTCGACGTGGTCATGGGCTCGAGCCGTCACATCGTCTCGACCACGCTGACGACATTCGGAGGCTTTCTGCCGCTGATCCTTGGCGGTGGCGGGTTCTGGCCACCCTTTGCAATGTCGATCGCCGGCGGGGTGCTGCTGTCGACGGTGATTTCGTTCTACTTCGCGCCGCCCATGTTCGCGATGGTCTATGCCCGCAGGCGCAAGCCAGGCGAACAGGTCCAGGCGCAGCCTGAGCGGGACGCGGAAGGCGTCAAAGAGGATGAGACATGGTCTAATGACAATTACCAGTCGGCAATTGCTGCGGAGTGAGCCGCACTAGCGGCTGCTCCATCTGGAAAAGAGCGAGGTTGAGAGGGCGCGGTCGCCGGTCTCTTCCGCGATCACCAGTTCACCCGATTCCAGGAGCCCGCCCTGCGTGGCAAGTGTTTCCGCCATCAGTTCGTGGATGGACAGGAAACTGGAGCGGATTGCATAGGCTGTCAGGATCATGAAGAGGGAGTCTTTCGTCAGCAGTTGGCGAAGGTCCTGAAGCATGCCCGGCAGGCTGGTATAAAGATCCCAGACCTCTCCCTTGGGGCCGCGCCCGTATTTGGGCGGATCGAGAATGATGCCGTCATAGGTATTGCCGCGGCGCACTTCCCGCGCGACAAACTTGGAGGCGTCCTCGCAGATCCAGCGGATCGGGAGGTCTTCAAGGCCCGACAGCGCCTGGTTCTCGCGGGCGTAGCCGATAGCTTTCTTGGACGCATCGACATGGGTCACCTGAGCCCCCTCCGTCGCCGGCAGGAGCGAAGCCAGCCCGGTATAGCCGAAGAGATTGAGGATCTTCAGCGGTTTTTCGGGTGCGCGGCTGCGCTCGGCGCGCACTTTGCCGTTGACCCAGTCCCAGTGCGCGGCCTGTTCCGGGAAAACGCCCACGTGGCGGAATGACATGAACCGGCCATTGTAGCGCACCGGGCCGTAGGACATCGGCCAGGTTTCGGGCACATTGCCGGAAAACTTCCAGCGGCCGGGACCTTCCTCTTCCGTATCGCCTGAAAACACGGCGTCTGCCCGGCTCCAGGCGCTGTCTTTCAGTTTGCGGGTCCCCATCGCCTGGGGCTCCGGCCTGACGACCGTAAAGCGGCCGTAGCGCTCGAGCTTTTCCCCTGCACCCATGTCGAGCAGGCGATAATCCTTCCAGCCCCTGGTTTCCAGGATCACGGGCCAGGACTGTTCGGGAGGGGTGCCATAGGGGGCAAAGGCTTCGGCGCCAATCTGCTTCGCCAAGACGGTTTCTCGCTGGATTTCGGGTTTGTCCACCCCCCGCCATAGTCCCCCGGACCGGCAAGGTCAATCACGGAGCGGACCGGAACAAGAAAAAGGGCGGAGTGCATGGCACTCCGCCCTGATGCTGTGTGCTCGGGTTGATCAGGCCGCGGCGACTTCCGACAGGAACTGTTCCACTTCCTGCTTCAACTGATCGGTCTTTTCCGTCAGCTCTCCGGACGCCGACAGAACCATGTCTGCCGACGAGGATGTCTGGTCGACGGCCTGTGACAGCTGGGTCATGGAAGACGACACTGCACCGGTGCCTTGCGCGGCACGCTGCACGTTCTGGGAAATTTCGGCTGTCGCCGCCCCTTGCTCTTCGACCGCCGACGCAATGGCCGTGGTGTAGCTGTTGACCTCGTTCATCGTCTCGGCGATCTCGCCGATGGCAACGACCGATTCCTTCGTGGCGTTCTGGATCTCGGTGATCTGGGAACTGATTTCCTCGGTCGCCCGTGACGTCTGCGTGGCCAGTTCCTTCACCTCCGAGGCAACAACCGCAAACCCCTTGCCGGCTTCGCCCGCACGGGCGGCTTCGATGGTCGCATTGAGCGCCAGAAGGTTGGTCTGTTCGGCAATGGCCTGGATCAGGGTCACGACCTCACCGATCTTCGTTGCGGCTTCTGCCAGGCCTTCGACCTTTTCGTTGGTCTCCCGGGTTCCGGTTGTGGCACGTCCCACGATTTCGGTGGTCTGTGCAACCTGGCGGGAAATCTCGCCGATCGAGGCCGCAAGTTCTTCCGCTGCGCTGGCAACGGTCTGAACATTCGTTGTCGTCTCGTTGGACGAGGACTGGGTCTCGTTGGCGTAGCCGGCGCTGTCGCGGGCGATTTCGGTCAGGGCCTGAGCGGTGTTGTCGAGGCCGCCGGCCGTTGAGGCAACGGACCCGAGGGCATCTTCTGCGGTGGCGCGGAAACCGTTGATCAGGTCGTCGACCCTCTGCTGGCGGGCGTGACGGGCTTCTTCTTCCTGTGCGCTCTGCTCCTGGAGATGCGCGCGTTCAACGGCATTGTCTCGGAACACCTGAACCGTGCGGCTCATGTTGCCAATCTCATCGCCGCGTTCGATGCCCGGAATATCGACTTCATTGTCGCCGTTGGCGAGCCTGTCCATGACGTTGGTGATCGTCTGAATGGGCTTGGTGATCGCCATGTTGAGAATGAAGGCGAGACCGACGCCGCCGAGGATCGCGAGCAGGATCGTCATGATGATCTGCAGCTCGGCGGACCCCGCAGCAGTGTTGGCTGCCTGGGACTGTTCGCTGGAGATCACGGCAATATCGCTGCTCACCTGACGTGTCAGGCTGTCGAGCTGCTGGCGCTTTGCGAGAAGCTCGGTTTTCGCCGACAGCATTTCCTTGAAGGACTTATCGAGCGTTGCGACGGATGTCGCGATCGCCTCGATGGCTTCAGCTGCGGTAGGAAGAACCTTGGCGTACTTGACGAGTTCTTCCTCAAGAACGACCAGGTTCGCAATCTGGGTTTCGACGGCCGTCTGGTCTTCGACCCCGAAGGAGCCGAACAGATAAAGAAGTTCGGCGCGCGCCGACTCCGATGCCCTGCTCAGCGACTTGGCCTTGTCCGAAATCGAGCGGATCGTTGCCAGACGCGTTGACGCCGTCAGGGCGTCGCTCTTCGCCTTGTCGACGACGGGAGCAACCTGGGTCAGAACCTCGTCGGTCTGTGCGTCCATTTCCTCGATACCGGTGCCGACCGCAAGCCGGGCTTCATACCCTTCCGAAAAGCCGAGTTCCCTGTTGAGGTTTTCAACGACGGCCAGAAGGTTCTTGGTCTTGGCGGCAAGTTGCGCCAGCGTCTTGGGCTGCATGCCCTCGACTTGCTTCATCCGGATCTGTTTTGCAGATGCGACCAACTCGCTCGCAGTCTGGATGGCGCTCTGCAGCGCATCGCCCTGCAGATTGCCGTTGCCTTCCAGATAAAGAAGCTGAATCTTGGTAACGCCGTCCTTCAGTTCGAAGATCCCGCGCTGGATGGCGGCAGCATCGTCAAGACGGCTGTCTGCCGAAAACGCCTCGGCACTGACCTGCTTTTCTTCGGTGAGCACCGCATCGTTGATCGTGAAGGCCAGCTGTCCGAGATCCGACGTGCTTTTGCGCAGCGTCGACAGGCGCTCTGCCTGCTGGTTCGTCTGCGCCACCACTTCACCGAACGTTGTCTCGAATTCGGTCACGGCCTCCTGGGCACCGGTCACCTGGATGGCTGCATCCGGATTGCCCGCAACTTCGTGCCCAAGCTCCTCAAGGGAAGCGCTGAGCTTGCCGATTTCCTCGGTGACCGCCGCGCTCAACTCCGGGGTCGGATTGTTGAGATAATCTTCCCGCTTGATCGACGTTGCCTGAACCTGCCCTGCAACCTTGGCCGCATGATCTGCAACCACGAAACTCGACGAGAGGTTCTGGATGGCGAAATAGCCGACCGCTCCAACGACGGCGGTCAGGAGCAAAACGGCGAAGAAGCCGCCACCGACCTTGAAGCCGAACTTCAGGTCAACCAAAGACTTTAGAATCTGTTTCATGCAATCCCCGCATGGCTGTATGACAGCGTTACCCGTCACCGAGTGTCGCGGGAAGCAATGAATTTTGCGTAAACCGGGTGCGTAATTCTCCCGTGCGGGTATACAAAGGCACTGTAAAAAACACTTAGTTAGTTACGCTTACTTTATACCGAAATGGAATAAGACCTTTTCTGGCCGGGCTTTACACGTGCTGTCCACCGTTGATGTGAATTTCAGATCCCGTAACGTAAGAACTTTGCTCTGAACACAGATAGTAGATCGTGTCTGCAACCTCGTTGGGCAGGCCCAATCTTCTGAGCGGGATGTCCTCGACCAGCTTTTCCGTTCCCGGCGAGAGAATGGACGTGTCGATCTCTCCGGGCGCGATCGCATTGACGCGGATCCCGTGCGGTCCGAAGTCCGCGGCCATCTCGCGGGTGAGACCTGCAAGAGCCGCCTTCGAGGTTGCATAGGCTGTCCCCGCGAATGGGTGCACGTGCATCCCGGCAATCGAGGTCACGTTCACGACCGATCCGCCGCCGGCTTTGAGTTCCTCAAAAAGGCCGCGCCCCAGCATGATGGGTGCAAAAAAATTGACCTGAAAGACGGTGCGCCATTCATGCATGGCCGTGTTGAGCGAGTTCAAGCGCTCTCCCTCCGGCCCTTTCGGGCTGATGCCCGCGTTGTTGACGAGCGCTTTCAGCTGTGAACCGTTGGCTTCGAGCCGTTTGCGGATTTCCTGAATGGCAAACCCGAGGTTTTCGGCGTCGGACAGGTCGACCTGAATGTGATCTTCCGGACCCATCGGCCAGGGGCACTTGTCCGAAAAGGCCTGCCGCGAACAGGTAATGACGCGCCAGCCTTCGGCGGAAAACCGTTTCACGGTCGCATGCCCGATGCCCCGGCTTGCGCCGGTCAGGACAAGTGTCGGGCGGGTATCGGATGTGTCCTGGCCGCTCATTTCGGTTTCCTGTCGGTTGAGGGATGCGTCAGAAAAAGTTGACTCTTATAGTTGGGTTTCGTTATTGCGCATTAAACCCCAAATGCCAATATGTCCCGGTAAACGGACACCGTGCGAACCCTACTATGATCGTCTGCTCCTGTAATGTCCTTTCTGAAAAGCAGCTTCGTGAAGCGGCCGAGGAAATGCGTGCAGACCCGAACGGAAAGGTGCCGACACCCGGGGCAGTTTTCCGGCATCTGGGCTGCCGGCCTCGCTGCGGCAGCTGTTTTCCGTCCGTGATTGACATCATCCACGATAAAGGCTCTGAAGAAGGGAAGGGGACCGAAGCGGAAACTGCAGCGCCGAAACGCGTCGCAAGCCGATAGGAAGGAGAGGGTTACATGAAGGGTGAAGCACAAGTTATCGAATACCTGAACAAGGCTCTGCGTCACGAATTGACCGCGGTGAACCAGTATTGGGTCCATGCGCGCCTCCTGGCCGACTGGGGCTTCGGCAAGCTCGCGGACAAGGAACTCGAAGAGGCCGACGAGGAGCGTCAGCACGCCCAGGAGCTGATGGACCGGATCATATTCCTGGAAGGTCTGCCCAACCTCCAGACGCTGGATCCGCTCAGGATCGGACAGAATGTGAAGGAGTGCCTGGAAGGGGATCTGGCGGCTGAATATGTCGCGCGGGCGCTTTACCATGAGGCACGCGAAATCTGCCGTGACCTCGGCGATTACGTGTCCATGGCAATCTTCGAAAAGCTGCTCGCTGACGAGGAAGGTCACATCGATTTTCTGGAAACCCAGCTCGACCTGATCGAGCGGATCGGGATCGACAATTATTCGCTGTTGCAGGCGAAATCGGCCGAACAGGCGGAGTGACGTTTCAGGTTTGCACCGAAACCGGCGTCACATCTGTGCCTCCGGAACAGCCGGTTCCCGGATCTCGGCCATCGAGATAGTGGATCATGCCACCGGCTGCCACGGCATCTTCCTGATCATGGGTTACCAGCAGGACCGGCAGGTTCTTGTCCTGCGCGAGCCGGAAGACCAGTTCACGGACATCGGCTCTGCGGGTCTGGTCGAGGCTCGAAAAAGGCTCGTCGAGAAGCAGGGCCTTCGGGTCTGCCAGCAGGGTCCGCATCAGCGCGACACGGGTCTGCTGCCCGCCGGAAAGCGTCGCCGGATCGCGCCCGGCAAAACCGGCAAGCCCGACATCCTCCAGAGCCTTCAGCGCAGCCTCCTTTCGCTGCGCGCGTGCGCGGATCGAAGGGGGCAGCGCAAACAGAAGGTTCTGCAGCACGGACATGTGCGGGAACAGCAGTGGCGATTGAAACATCAGACCGATATGCCGCTCTTGCGCGGGCGTGTCGGTCAGGTTTTCACCGTTCAGAAGAAGCCTGCCTTCCGCCTGAAAGGCCGGCTTCAGAAATCCGGCGATGAAGTCGAGCAGACTGGATTTCCCGCTGCCGCTTTCTCCCATGATGGTCAGGATCTGTCCGGGCCGGATCTGGCAGTCGATGCTGATCAGCGGAGCCCCTTCCAGCCGCAGGCAGACCGAGTCCAGAACGAGGCCGGATCCATCTTCGTTCGCGCCCATCCGTCTTTACCTTTCAAGCCGCATTGCAGCTCGGTTTCTGAATACCAGGGATGGCACCAGAGCTGCGAGGACAAAAATGAACAGCGGAATGATCAGCTGGAGAACCGCGTAGAGCGCGGCGACCTGCCGGTTGCCTCCGCTTGCGAGCGCGACGCTTTCCGTTGTGACCGTCACGACACGTCCGGCACCGATCATCAGGGTGGGAAGATACTGCCCGACGGAAACGGCCGCGGCCACCGCAAATGTCACGAGAACGGGCCTGAGCAGGAGCGGGAACCGGACCTGCCAGAAAACCCGTGCTCTGGACGCTCCCATTGATGTGGCCACCTTTGCATAGCGCGGATCGAGCCGGTTCCACGGATCGCTCAACGCAAGAAAGGCGTATGGGAATACGAACACGAGATGCGCAAGCAAGACGGCCAGCATGGTCCCGCTCAGCCCGCCGAGAAGAAACAGCATCTGCAGACCGAACAGGAAGCTGATCTGCGGCAGAAGCAGGGGGAGAAAGATCAGGATGTTGAGCTTTCCGTGCGTTGTCAGGTTACGGACGCTGCGTGCGTCGAGCAGCCACAAGGTAAGCGCCGTGGCAATTGCGGCGGCTGAAAAGGCAAGGGCGAGCGTCGCCGCCAGCGCCGGTGCGCCCATGCCAAAGGCGTCCGCGATGCGTCCCAGGCCCCATTTTTGCGGCAGGACGGCAGGAAACCACCAGGACCTTGCCGCGGTCCATGTGGCGAGCAGTGCCATCGACAGCGTCATGACGGCAACAATCAGGATCATCGGATAGAGGCTGGCCTGCCGGGACAGGAAGTCATGCCTGCGGCGGCGGCCACTGGCATACCGCGCGTTCTGCCAAAGCCCTGCAAGGCGTTCAAGGCCAAGATAGGTCAGCAAGGCGCAGGCGCTGACGAAAAGCTGCAGCAGGGCGCCGGCCGAAGCCATGAGACGCTTGCTCAGGTCCGGATCGTTCATCCATGCGACCAGGCGGGGCGCGAGCGGCGGCGGCGTTGTCGGGCCGAGGATCTGGGCAACATCGACCACAGAGGTCGAATAGGCGATCACCGCGAGTACCGGCAGACGGATCAGGGGGTAGATCTGCGGCAGAACCACCTTGAAGAAGACGCTCATCCGGCCGTAGCCAAGGCTAGCGCCAGCCTTGTAGAACTCCTTGATATGCGGCCTGTTGAGGGCTGCAAGCGTCATCAGGAAAAGGAACGGGACCTCCTTTGCCACAAGCCCGAGGGTCATGGCGAGGCCTGCGGGATCGTTCAGGACGAGAAGGTCCGGCGGGCGGGTCCAGCCGGTCGCCCAGGGCGAGAAAAGACGCACGAGAAAGCCGGATGGCGCAATCAGGAATGCAAGCCCGATCGCCGCTGCCGCGTGGGGAACGGACAGAAGCGGTGACAGAAAACGCGTCAGGCGCTGGAATGTTCGTGTCTCAGACCAGCCGGCGGTAAACACAAGTACAATCGCCAGCGACAGGATCGAGGCCCCGAGTCCGGTTCCGAAACTGAGGAGGACCGACTTTAAAAGGCCGGGTGTCTCGAAAAGACCGCGCAGCGGATCGAGTGAAAGCGATCTGTAACCCAGGACCGGCAGATAGCCGAAGGCGGGCAGGAGGGTACCGGCCAGGCCGGCAAGAACCGGCCCCGCCAGCAGGATGACAACGAGCGTTGTTGGAAAGTCGGGTCTGCGGCCTTGTGCCGGCAATGGCTTATTCGCTGCCCGCGCCGTAGCGCGCGGTCCACGCCTCCTCAAGTGCGGCCACCCAGCTGGGATGCGGTTCCGGCAGCACAGGTCCAAGCTCCTCGGGCGACAGGGTGGCCGGGCCAAGGTCCATCGCGTCGAACAGCGCCTTTTCATTCGCAGGCAGCGCCGCCACGTTCAGGACGGTCGGATCCCCCCAGATTTCCGGTTCCTGCTTGCGTGTCTGGGCCATTGGGCTCAGCAGGAAATTGGCATAGACTTTCGCGCCGGCCTTGTTGGAACTGTTGAAGGGGATGGCAACGAAGTGGGTGTTGCCGATCGTGCCGCCATCGAAAACGAATGTGCGCACCGTTTCGGGCAGTTCCCCGTTTGCGATCGCGCCCGACGCGTCGCCCGGATTGAAGGAAAAGGCGATATCCAGTTCGCTGTCGGCAAGCAGCTGGCGCATGTCGGCCGCGTTTTTCGGAAAGGCCTGCCCTTGCCGCCAAAGATGCGGATGCAGATCATCCAGAAACGCGAACAGGGGGGCTGCCGTTTCCTCGAAATTGCTTTCGCCGACCGGAGACGACAAAACGGACTGGTCCGCAACCGTGTCGGCGAGCGCCTGTTTCAGGAAGGTGGTCCCATAGAAATTCGGCGGCTGCGGGTAGGAGAACCGCCCTGGATTGCGCTTTGCATATTCCAGCAGCGCGTTGAGATCGGAGGGCGGCGTCTCCAGTCTGGCGCTGTCATACATGAACACGAGCTTGGCCATGCCCCAAGGACTTTCCTGTCCGTCGGTCGGGACGGTAAAATCGACGCTGACGGTCGGCTTGTTCTCCACATCGACATATTGCCAGTTGGGCAGGGTTTCCGCCCAGCCGGGCGCTGCCAGCAGGCCGTTCTCCTTCATCGACGCGAAATTCTCGCCGTTGATCCAGATGAGGTCGACGGCCCCGCCGTTCTCCTTGCCGACAGACTTCTCCGCAAGCACCTGGGAGACAACATTCGCCGTGTCGCTCGCCTTCACATGGACAACACGGACGCCGTGGTCACGCTCAACTTCGCGCGCTGCCCATTGTATGTATGCGTTGATGCGCGGTTCGCCGCCCCAGGCGTGAAAATAGACGGTCTGCCCCCTGGCATCATCGAGCACGGCTTGCCAGTCCTGGTCCTGGGCGTGGGCCGCAAGGGTGGTCAGAAGGAGGCCGGCGATGCCGGCGGCGGTGGAAAGCAATCGCTTCATCCAAGTCCCCAGTGTCATTTTTTTGCTGACAGTTCCCTCGCGCATCCGGTCCGACACGGTCAACACAAGGCTTTGTGAATAGGGCGTGTCAAAACGGCGCTGCCAGGTGCGCCCGCAGGAGCCCTCAGACGGGTAGTATATGCGTGTCCTTGATTTCTTCCATGACAGCATAAGTATGTGTTTCGCGCACACCGGGAAGGGCGAGCACCACATCGGACAGAAACGCCCTGTAGGCTTCCATGTCCCTG
This sequence comes from Pseudomonadota bacterium, assembly GCA_039818365.1. Lineage (GTDB taxonomy): Bacteria > Pseudomonadota > Alphaproteobacteria > Rhizobiales > Stappiaceae > Roseibium. The sequence continues at coordinate 432 of JBCBUA010000218.1, read as the reverse complement.
ACCCGGCTTTTCATGAGGTAATCGAACCCGCCGGCCACCATGTGGCACTCCAGGATGTCCGGGGCGCGTTCGACCGCACGTTTGAACGCGTCGAAGATTTCCGGCGACGTTCTTTCCAGCCGGATCTCGACGAACACCAGCAGTCCGCGCTCGACCTTCCGCGGATCGAGTGTCGCCGAGAAACCTTCGATATATCCTTCACGCACGAGACGCTTCATGCGCTCTGCCGTCGCGGTTGGCGACAGGCTGACCCGTTCGGCGAGGTCCGTGTTGGTGACGCGCCCGTCTTCCTGCAGCACTTTCAGGATTCTCCGGTCAGTTGCATTCAGCATTGTGAAATTCTCTATTTTTTTCCTCAAAATGAGAGATTAATCTAAATTTTGACCAAAAAACAGTGAGAATAACCGAACAATTTGCATTATTTTAGAGAAA
>JBCBUA010000217.1:0-10061 GCA_039818365.1 Pseudomonadota bacterium | reverse complement strand
GCATCCTATGATGGCGTTACATCGGCACTGAAGGTGAACGAGAGCATTCACGCACCGCTTTTGTGCGTGACAGATGTTTTCGACATCGCCTCGGGAGACCTCTCGCTCCCAGGCACCATCGAATGACCCTCTGGCGCGTTGGGCTGCCTTGGCGTTCCAGCGCGCCATGAACGGAAGGTCAATCGAAAGGCACGAAATTGCCGGACGCCGCGCGGACGGAACTTCCGCCAGGCTTTGTCAGTCTCGGCCCTTGTTGGACACGACAATCATCACCGCGCTCGGTCCGACGTCCACAGAGAGCCGGTTCGCCATTTTTTGCGTCAGCCGGTCCACCTCATCGGCAGTGACCGGCCGGTTGGGATTGTAGTAGACCACGGCGTCGAGTTTTCGGCCGACGCGGACAACCGCTATGTCGATGATGTCGCCGCTCTCCTCGGCGATGGCGCGCCGAAGCGCATGCCAGACCGCCAGTTGGTCCGGCGGTGACGCCAGCGCTCCGGCAAGCTGCGCCATCCCTTTCCTGAACGCCCGGAAGTAGCTCAAGGTGGCAATGCTGCACAGGATCAGCACCATCACGGAATCCATGACCGGCGTGACCGGTTCAAGCAGCGTGTCCTTCAGATAAGGCGTGCTGAGCAATCCGGCACCCGCGAAGAGCGTTATGACACCGTCATAGATCGACGCTTGGGCTTCCAGCCTCAGCATGTCACTTCGGCGCCCGGTACGTCGCCACGCAGTGTGATGCACATAGGCCAGCCAGAAGCAGGCCGCTGCCACAATCACTGTATAGACCGCCACCGGTGCGAGGCGGATCGTCTCGACATCCCCGCCCAGAATGTAGTCGCTGATGCCTAGAATCGCCTGTGAAATGCCGAAAACGACAAGGCCGATAAGTGCCAGGCTCCGGAATGTCGCATAAAGGGCTTCGTCGGCCGCGTAGCCGAACGGCCGCGACCTGTCCGGGCCAAGATGCGCCGTCTGGCTGATCCGCATGGCAAACACGGCCGAGATGTAACCGATCAGCGAGAACAGGCCGTCAATGAGCAGCGCTTGTGAATTTGACAGCCAGGCGGCAATCGCGCCGGCAAGTCCCATGCCCAAATTGGCCCAACGCGTCAGGTTCATGGCCCTTTTCTCAAGCGCCATGTGGCTTTCATGGGTGTCAGCTGACGTTTCGTCCGTCATAAACGCGCCCTGCCCGGTCGGATTTAACCCGGTTCTCGTTGACACTTGGGGGCCGATATCAGGATCCGGCCCCCAAGATGAGACCGGACCTAGATCGGATACCGCAAGAGCGCCGCCAGCGGCGTTGAGCCCGGCAGGTCCTTGCGCCGGACGCTCACAACATCGCCTCCGGTCTGAATCACACGGGATGCGATTTCCGAAAGCACATCGTAACTGTCGGGCCCTGCCACCTCACTGAAGACAGCCTCACCGCTCGCCTCGTCGATCTTGCCCGGAACATCTGCCTCCATGTCGACCAGCAGCGTCTCCACGGCACCGAACGTTGCCAGGCGGGCAACCTCGCTGACGCTGTCGCTCGCACGCCTGTCGCTGACGCGGCTGGCATAGGTCTCGCGAACACCATTCAAGAGATCCTCATAGAAGCCATCGATGAGCTGGCGCGCGGCAGACGCGATCTCTGAATCGCTGCTTTCTTCCGAAACACCCTCGGGCTGGCCGTGCAGCACATTGTCGTAGCTGCACACCGAAAGAAAGATCGACCGCATCGGTTCGTGGGCAACAAGGACCAGCGGAATGTCCCTGCCGGCTAGAAGCGGACGCAGGGCCGCGTCGACACGCCTCGAATAAGCCAGAAGATGGATTTTTTGTCCCTCGCTTCCCTGCAGGCGGCCCTTGGGCGCGCGTCCAAGAATGCTGCTCTTGCCTGCAACACTGGCAGCACCATCGGGCATGCCCGACACCTTGACCTCGCCTGCAGGTCGGTCCCCGTTGATCTCGTTTGCACGGACACCGTTTTGACCGAGTACGAGTGCAAGCGCGTTGTGCGGAAACGCAACGGCGCGCAGCAACGGCGTGAGATGAAATCTGTCCGATATCTGGACGGCGTCGGTCAGGTGATTTGGGAGACGGAAGGTCCGGACGTGTTCCGGTGTTGCGAAAACGACAAGGCTTTCCGACTGACGGCCCCAAAAGTCGTCATCCTCAACAATATCGGCGAGGTTCGCCTCAAGGGTCGAGATATCCGCTTTCGTCAGTCGGCCGTCGCTGACCTCCTGAATGGCCTCATGCGCCAGGTTGGAGAATTTCGTTCGGTCCTGCTGGGCGTCCTGCGTGACGGGTGTGGTGCGCAGCGTGAAACTCAAGGAAACCGGATTGCGCTTGCGCGCGAGCTTCTTGATGTCGGAAAAGGTCGGAATATCGACGTAATGCAAAGTACCCTCCACCGATAGGAAGTTGCAGACCGCTCGACGCTACCCCCGCGAGCGTAAACGCGCAATCACAGAGCGCGGGACCACCTAGTTGTTGAAATGCCCGCCGCATCTGAGGCTGCCTGGCGCTTCTGGCTAGGCTTGCGCCGTCGGCAGCGGCGCCTGGTCAACATGTGCAATCTCCGCGCGGGCGAGCATTTCCATCAGCTCGGCACGTTGCCCGGCATGGGCGGAACTGTCCCAGAGATTGAAAAGCTCACCGGGGTCCTCCCGCAGATGATAAAGCTCGCCCCACGCAATTCCGTCCAGCACCGAAAGACGCCAGTCGACTGTCCGAAGCGTATGAATGCGTGGTGGACGGCCCAACCCGCGATTGGTCTTTTGATGATCATACTGAATAAACGCGGCCTCGCGTCCGCCGGACAAAAGCGAACGCCCCTGCATGCCGATGGCAGGCTCGATACGCGCACGCTCCAGGATGGTCATGCCGATATCATGGGTCTGACCGATTTCTTCCGTTCGTTTCGGCCCGCTGCTATCCGGATCCGACCAGATGAACGGAACACGCGTCAGTTCCTCATAGGCTGCCGGTCCCTTGAACAGCATCTTGTGGTCGCCAAGATGGTCGCCATGGTCCGTGGTGAATACGGTAACGGCATCTGTCGCCTTTGCCTGCGAGCGGACCTTGCCGACCGCATCGTCAATCATTGAGATCATGCCGCAGGTCAGAGCCCTGGCTTCCCGGACTTCCTGTGCATAGGCCCCCAGAACCGCGTAGGAACCCGGATTGGCCCGGCCGGCTTCGCGGTCTTCAAGCACACACGCCACGTGGGCTGGCGGATCCCAGTCCTTCGCCTCGAAAATGGACGGGAGCGGCATGTCCGCGGGATCGTACATGTCCCAGTAACGCCCCGGCGGATTGAACGGATGATGCGGATCCGGGAAGGACACCATCAGGAAGAAGGGCTGATCGTCATCTTCGTTTTCCGCGAGCCAGGCCGCCGCGCGTTCGGCAATGTAGCTGGTGGAATACAGCTCCTCCGGCAGAGCCGTGCGAACCGCCTGCGGGCAGACATAACCGTGCGGCAACTGGTTTTGAGCGCCGAGAAGCCGATCCGCATCCGGGGCGCGCTCCAGTAGCCACTCCCGGTAATTGCCGCCGCACCCGTCCCCGTGCCTGGTGACGAGTTCGACATGGTCAAAGCCGTAAAACGGCAGCGGAACGTCATGGGAGGTCCGGTTAGGATCCTCCACCAGATAGGTTTCCAGATCATGGCGAACCGCCTGCGACAGCGCGCCCGTTGCCCGGTGGAAACCGGCACGGGTATGCGGTGCGTCGAGCATGGGCGGTTTTCCGGAAAAGGTCTGCAGGTGGCTCTTGCCGACAAGCGCGGTCTTGTAGCCCGCGGCACGCAGAAGTTCGACGAAGGTGACATTGCGCTTGTCGAGCGGAATGCCGTTAGCACGGACCCCGTGGCTGGATGGCATCCGGCACGTCATGAAACTGGCACGATTTGGCATGCACACCGGACTGGCAACATAAAAGCGGTCCCAAACCGTTCCGCCGGCGGCAATTGCATCAATGTTTGGGGTTTTCAGAACCGGATGACCGCTGCAGCCAAGGAAGTCCGCCCTGTGCTGATCGGTCATGAAAAGGATGAAATTAGGCCGTTTTGGCATGAGCTCCGGACCGGTTGTGCAGGACCAGAAGCAACGCGGTCGCGACCGCCGCACCGATCCAGATGAGTTCGGCCTTCATCATCAACAGCAGCGCCAGGGCAAGCCGCAAGACGATTTCCCAGGCAGGCAGCGCCCGCCGGTCGAAGGCCGCGAGCGCCGACGACAGCAGGTAAAGCGCAACAATCAGCCGGCCCAGCAAAAGCAGCAATGCGCCGACGTGAACATCGCCGTCATATCCCGGCAGAAAGGCATTGCCGCCGCTCGCCTGCGGATCAAGTCGCGCGTCGGTGATCAGAAGCAGCTCCGGGTAAAAGGCAAAGACAAAAGGCACCACGAACATCACGATCCCGGACCGCACGGCGGAGAATGACGTCGCCACAGGCTCCGCTTTGGTGATGGTGGCAGCTGCGAAGGCGGCCAGCGCAACAGGCGGCGTGATGGCACTGGCGACGGCAAAATAGAAGATGAACATGTGCGACGTGAACAGCGACAGGCCGAGGCCGGCCAGCACCGGCCCCATCAGCAGCGCCGCATTGATATAGGCCGGGACGGCCGGCATTCCCATGCCCAGCAGCACGGCCAGAAACATCGTCAGCAAAAGCGCAATGAACTGGAAGAACATCGACCCGCTGCCGCCAAGATCAAGACTGTTCAGCCAGGCCAGAACATCGAGCGAGAGGAACACCGGAAGTCCTGTGAAGGACAGACAGAAATCGATAATGGAGACCGCAAGAAACATGAGATAGAGGGTCGAAATCAGGATACCTGCGTTTGAGAGCGCATCGACGATTTTCCTTGGCCGCGCCCTGACTTCCGGATCAAGAAACAAGAGGCCGAGCAACAGCATGACCGCCCACCATCCGGCGGCCCCGGCGGAGCCGGCGGAGTTCTGGATGGTTTGCTGGAACCAGCTCAGGCTCTGCACCCGGCAGCCCGCATCGGTAAAGACGCGCTCAGCCCCCAGAAGGCCGCCGAAGAGTCCACAGCCAACCGCATCCTTCGGGGTCAGCAAAAGCATCAGGATCAGCAGGATCGGTCCGAAGATCATCACCAGATTGAGATAATCCTGCCGTTCGAGGATCATCTCTTCGGTGATCTTTCCGATTGCCGTGATGTTCTGCTTTCTCGACTGGAAGATGGCGGACAGGAACAGGCAAAAGAAATAGGCCAGTGCCGGAATGATGGCGGCCACGATGACGCTCGAATAGGGAATCGCGGTGAGCGACGCCAAAATGAAGGCCGCAACCCCCATGACCGGGGGCATGATCGATCCGCCAGAGGACGCGGCCGCTTCCACGCCGCCTGCGAACACCTTGCTGAATCCCCGCTTCAGCATCATCGGAATGGTCAGGACGCCGGTCGAGAGGACGTTAACGATCGGTCCGCCGGAAATCGTGCCGAACATGGCAGAGGACACGATCGCGGCATGTGCCGGTCCGCCGCGCAGGTGTCGGGTCCAGCGGAAGGCGAGCTTGATGAGCGACCTTCCGCCTGCTGAACTGCCGAACAGCGCACCGAGAACGAGATAGGGAAAGATCGTATTCAGGACGATGTCCATGAACCGCCCAAGCAGACCGGAGGAATTGTTGACCAGAACATCGTGGACGCGCGGCCGGCCGTCGGACAGGAGCCGCGGTTCGCCCGCCAGCTTGGTCACGAAATACTTGTTGATGTCGTCCGCACCGTAAACGTACCAGATCAGAACGGTGAGGATCGTATAGGCCGAGACAAGGATGGCCACGATTACCAGCGGCAGCCCCCAGACCTTCACGTTGTAGGAAAGAAACACCACGATGGCCAGGCCGACGATCAGCACCAGCCAGCCGCCGGTCGTATTCACGCATTGCGGATCTTCAACGGTTGTCGGTGCCGGAAGCCCCAGGCTCTCGCTGAATGCGGCAGCCGCCGCGAGGCTTTCCTCGATCAGACGGGCCCGGTCACCGGTGATGCGATCCACGAGACACACCGACTCGATTTCGATCAGATAGGTCAGCGAGACCGTGAACGCCATGATCACAAGCGCAAGATCGAGATAGAGGCCGAACCGGCGCCTGATCACACTCTTGTCGCGCCAGTCGCGCCACAAGGAATGTTTCAACACGACGATCAGCATCATCAGCGCGAAAAAGAACGGGTAGAACCACTCGAAGGGAAACTTGCGGAGTTTCGCAGCATCGTCGCCCGAAAGGGCAGCGATCAGGGCGTCGTAACCGGGTATGCCGGGCGTCGAATTGACGAGCCCGATGAGCACCATTGCAACCGAGAGCACATAGAGCAGCTGAAGTGAGAAACTGCGACGATCCTGAGAATCGCTTGAACCGACCATAGCGTGGTTACCCGTCAGACACCGGCCGGGCGCCAGCTGCGCCCGCCCAGTTCGCCCGGACCTTATTTTGCGCAGTCAGGAAGGGTGTATCCGGCCTCTTCCCAGGCGGCGACCGCCCCCGGGTGATATTTCAGCGGGTTCGGCCCGCACATGTCGGTGATCTCGATGGCGGTCTCTCCGTGCCAGGTAACGGGCATGAACGGCGCTTTCGCATGATAGATCGACTCGATGTTTGCTATGGCGGCCGCAGTCAGCGATTTTGCCAGCTCGAAATCCATGCTCTTGTTGACGATATCCGCCCCCACCGTGCCCGGTCCCCGGAAGGTGTCGTCTTCGGAAACGATCGTGACACCCTCGCCATAGCCCATGTCGGCAACAGGCATGGAGAACTTCACGGTGCCTGGAAGTTTCGCGACATTCTCGAACGCCTCGCTGTCGTAGACATCCTTCGAGACCGAAAAAATCGTCATGTTGCCGGACGCCAGGCTCGCCGAGACACGCGGATCGGGGAACGACATCGGCAGAACAAACGCATCGGCCGAGCCGTCCTGCATCGTCTTGACCGCCTGCCCCCAGTTGACCTGAACACCGGTGTAGCCGTTGCCTTCCTCAAGACCGGTGTTGGTCTTGATGAGAAGCCTTGCATTGGTCAGCGCGGCGCCGCGCGGCGGCCCGTTGAATATGGTCTTTCCTTCCAGACCGTCCCAGCCGCTGATGTTCGAGCTGTCATAGGCAAAGAGGCCCTGCACCGAAATCCGGTAGGTGTACAGAACGGCGAGTTCGTTGGCGAGCTCCGCGCCCTTTTCCGCGCCGAGCCCGGCATAGGGGCCGACACCCTTCGACAGAAGGAACGGCAGGATGAAGGGAGCGGCGGCGATATCGGTCTTTCCCTCGGCGACATTCTGGACCGAGTTCGTCAGCGTCTGGCCGGACGTGACCTGAATGTCCGCGACCCCGGCTTTGGCGGCGGCCTCAGACAGCGCGATGATGGAAATTCCCGGCGTGGTGTTCGGTGCTGCCGTCTCGGCAGACAGGATTGTTTGAGCCTGTGCGCCAGCCGCCAGGCACAGCACCGCGGCAACGGTTCCCAAGATTTTTCGAGACATCGTTTTCCTCCCTGATCGATGTTCCGCATGCCCTTTCCTCCCGGCCTTTCCTCCGAATTGGCGCGACAGATGGCATCAAAAATATCGACATTTTTCTTATTTTGATAGTAATAGAGGTATTATGGAGAGTTTCAATGCCTGAATTTTTGCTTTTTGTCGCCCCGAACACCTGTGCCCGCGTGCCGACCATCGCGCTTGAGGAAATCGGCGTTCCCTTCGAGACAGAACTGGTGCGCACCGCCGCTAACCAGCAGAACTCGCCGGAATTCCTCAAGCTCAATCCCAAGGGCAAGGTCCCGACCCTGCTCGTGGACGGCGTGCCGCTGACGGAAAACGTGGCGATCCTGAGCTGGCTGAATGCCGAGTACCCTGAGGCAAATCTGCTGCCGAAAACCACCAGCGCCTTCGAAGCCTCGCAACAGATCGCGGACCTGTCGTTCTTTTCCGCAACGGTTCACCCGATCGTCACCCGCGTTGCGATGCCGCTCAAATTCATTGAGGACAAGGCCTTGTCGTTCGAAATCGTGCGCCCCGTCGGGATCGAGGCGATGAACAAGATCATGAACATGATCGAAGCACGTCTTGCCGATGGCCCCTGGTGGTACGGCGACACATGGTCTGCGCTGGATGGATATCTTTACTGGGTCTGGGGACGCATTACCGGCGTCGGATACAAGGGCGACAGCTATTCCAATATCAGGCGGCACTTCGAGCTCAGCAACGCGCGGCCCGCAGTGCAGCGCGCCATGGCGCGGGAAACGGAGAATATCGAAATTCTCAAGTCGGAGGGCCTCTATATCCCGCCCCGCTAACGCGCAGGTCCTGTTCATTCGGACGGCACTCGGCGGCGGCCAATGCCGCGAGGGAAAACGAACCCGAAAGATCAAACGGCACACCTTCTCCAGGGAAATGACAGGCAGCAGATGAACGTACTTTGGATCATGGCAGATCAGCTGCGCTGGGATTATCTCAGCTGCTACGGCGCAACGCATATCCAGACACCGAACCTTGATCGCCTTGCCGCGAAGGGTGTCCGGTTCAACCGGGCCTATGTCCAGTCGCCGATTTGCGGGCCCAGTCGCATGAGTTTCTACACCGGCCGCTACGTGCGAAGTCACGGCGCCACGTGGAACGGTTTTCCGCTGCGCGTCGGAGAACCGACGCTCGGCGATCACTTGCGCGAGTTCGGTATCACCAGCACGCTTGTCGGCAAGACCCACATGCGTGCTGATGCGGAAGGGATGAAACGCCTCGGCATCGATCCGGAAAGCACGATCGGTGCATTGGTCAGCGAGTGCGGGTTTGATGTCTTTGTGCGCGATGACGGCACTAACGCGGCGACGGACAAGAACAGGCACGCGGAGGATTACGAGGAATACCTGCGCGCGCACAACATGGGCGGAGAAACCCCGTGGGAGGAATGGGCGAATACGGCAGTCGGACCTGATGGCGACCTCAGGTCCGGCTGGCTTCTGGAGACGGCTCCCCTTCCTGCACGCGTCCCGAAGGAACATTCGGAGACTGCCTGGCTGACGACACGCGGCATCGAGTTCATGGAAAGGCAGGACGGCAGTCCCTGGCTCTGTCACCTGAGTTACATCAAGCCCCACTGGCCCTATCTCGCTCCGGCTCCCTACAACGACATGTATTCGGCAAGCGACCTTCCGCCGGTTAATCGCAGGGACGGTGAACACACCCACCCGCTCATGAAGGCCTGGAGCGAAACCCGGATCTGCAGGAGCTTCGCGCGCAACAATGTCAGGGAAATCGTCGCGCCGGTCTATATGGGCCTCATCAAGGAGCTCGACGACAACATGGGCCGGCTGTTCGACTATCTTGAACACAGCGGACGAATGCAGGACACCATGGTCGTGTTCTGCTCCGACCATGGCGACAACATGGGCGATCACTGGCTCGGCGAGAAGGACCTTTTCTACGATTGTTCGGCGCGTATTCCGCTTATCGTCTACGATCCCCGCGCCGAAGCAGATGCAACGCGCGGAACCGCCTCGGAGGCCCTTGTCGAAGGCATCGATCTCGCGCCGACTTTCCAGGAGTTCCTCGGCGGGCCGGCAAAGCCGCATATCTTCGAAGGAAACTCGCTCCAACCACTGCTACACGCAAGGGCAGCAGACTGGCGGGACCACTGCATCTCCGAATATGACTACGCGACCCGGGATGCCCGCCGCGCGGTCGGCGTCGACCAGAAGGACGCCCGGATGGTGATGGTCTTTGACGGGCGCTGGAAATACATCCATGTCGAGAACATGCGGCCCATGCTGTTCGATCTGGAAACGGACCCGGACGAACTCGAAGATCTGGGCGACAGCCCCGCCTTCAAGGACGAGATTAAGCGGTTGGAGGCGCTCCATTTTGCCTGGGCCCGGCAACACCACAGCCGCATTACCCGCTCGCCCGAAACTATCGAAAAGATGACCGACGCGCGCGAGCCGGAAGGCATTTACATCGCCTATTGGGATCCGGCCGAACTTGAAGCCGACGGACTGAAAATGCCACCCCATATCAGGGGTAAGTGACGGGTCCGGGCGCGCGTAC
>JBCBUA010000216.1:0-10080 GCA_039818365.1 Pseudomonadota bacterium | reverse complement strand
TCAGATGCTTGGGGCGCGGCATCAGCTGCTGGGCCTGCGCGCGGGTGAACTGTGCGAAGGAACCGTCCGGCGTCTCATAGCCCCAGATGCGTTGGGTGTTGGAGAACATCGGGTCGCCGCCGTTGCACTCCTCGTCGTCGCCGTCGTCCTGGTTACAGTGAATGACGACCTCGTCGCCGACTTTCCAGCGCTTCACCTTGTCACCGACGGCCCAGACAATTCCCGACGCGTCGGATCCGGCGATATGATAAGGAGCGCCATGACCGTCAAACGGGCTGATCGGTTCGCCGAGACCGGCCCAGATGCCGTTGTAGTTGACGCCTGCGGCCATCACCAGGACGAGCACTTCGTGACTGTCAAGTTCCCAGGTCGGCACGACCTCGAGCTGCATGGCGTCTTCGGGAGCACCGTGGCGCTCGCGCCGGATCGCCCATGCATACATGTTTTTCGGGACGTGACCGAGCGGCGGAATCTCACCGATTTCATAAAGGTCTTTCACCGGAGCATCCTCAAATGTTCGGTTGTCATTGGCTTCAGCGGTTGCAGTCATTCATCCCCTCCCAGGGTTTTTGCTTGGCTCGCGATTTCGCAACTGCACAAGGCATGTTTGGCTCAAATTCCTATTTTGCGCAACTATTGTTCAAAATGGCGCTTCGATCTATACGACTATTGCTTAACTTGCGTTTTGATGCCAAGCATATTTTGCATTGCACAGAGAGATTTCGCATGCGCGTAATGGCAGGCAAGCTCCACCGGACCGGGAGATCCGGGTAAAATGGGAACCAGAAAAGAAGATTAAGACTGTCAAAAGAACGTCTTAGGAGGACTATTGGCATGAGCCAGACGGGTGAAAATGGCAAGGAACGGGACCGCCCGTGGATTTTCCGGACCTATGCGGGTCATTCCACGGCAGCGGAATCGAACAAGCTCTACCGCGGAAACCTGGCCAAGGGTCAGACCGGATTGTCCGTCGCCTTCGATCTGCCGACGCAGACAGGCTACGATCCTGACGACATGCTGGCGCGCGGCGAGGTCGGCAAGGTCGGCGTGCCGGTCACGCATCTGGGTGACATGCGCACGCTGTTCGAGGAGATCCCGCTTGAGCGCATGAACACCTCCATGACGATCAATGCGACCGCGCCGTGGCTGCTGTCGCTCTACATTGCGGCCGCAGACGGACAGGGCGCCGACCGGAAACTGCTTTCCGGCACGACCCAGAACGATATCATCAAGGAATATCTGTCACGGGGCACCTATGTTTTCCCGCCGGCCCCGTCGCTGAGGCTGACGACGGACGTTATCGCCTGGACCTATTCCAACATGCCCAAATGGAATCCGATGAATGTCTGCTCCTACCATTTGCAGGAGGCAGGCGCGACGCCGGTTCAGGAGTTGTCCTTCGCGCTCGCGACCGCGGTCGCCATTCTGGATTCCATGAAGGCGAGCGGCGCGATACCGGAAGAAGACTTTCCGAAGGCCGTCGGGCGCATATCCTTCTTCGTCAATGCGGGCATGCGTTTCGTTACCGAAATGTGCAAGATGCGCGCGTTCACCGAGCTCTGGGACGAAATCTGCAAAGACCGTTATGGCGTGGAAGACGAGAGATACCGGCGTTTCCGCTATGGCGTCCAGGTCAACTCGCTCGGACTGACCGAACAGCAGCCGGAAAACAATGTCTACCGGATCCTGGTGGAAATGCTCGCCGTGGTGTTGTCGAAGAATGCGCGCGCGCGGGCGGTGCAGCTGCCGGCCTGGAACGAGGCACTCGGGCTGCCGCGGCCGTTCGATCAACAGTGGTCGCTCCGGATGCAACAGATCATGGCCTATGAAACCGACCTTCTGGACTATGCCGACATTTTCGACGGGTCGGTTGAAATCACCAACAAGGTCGAGGCACTGAAGGCGGAAGCCCGCGAGGAGCTTGCCAGGATCGATGCCATGGGCGGCGCGGTTGCCGCGGTCGACTCCAGCTACATGAAGCGGCAGCTCGTGGAGTCCAATTCCGCACGCCTTGCCGCCATCGAGGCCGGCGACCAGGTCGTCGTCGGGGTCAATCGCTGGACGGAAACGGAACCGTCCCCCCTGGCCGCCGGTGAAGACGGCGCGATCCTGACCGTTCCCGAGCATGTCGAGGCGGAGGCGATCGAAAAGGTGAAAGCCTGGCGGGAGGGCCGCGACGATGCCGCCGTTGCCGCTGCACTGTCGGAGCTGAAATCCGCAGCGCAGGAAGGCCGGAACATCATGGAACCCTCCATCGCGGCGGCCAAGGCAGGTGTCACGACCGGGGAATGGGGCCGCACGCTGCGGGAGGTGTTCGGGGAATACCGGGCCCCGACCGGTGTCGGGCAATCCGCGCGCGACGATGCGGGCGATCTTGCCGAGGTGCGGGCCGACGTTAACGCCGTCTCCGAAACACTCGGACGCAAGCTGAAGTTTCTGGTCGGCAAGCCGGGTCTCGACGGCCACTCCAACGGCGCGGAACAGATTGCCGTGCGGGCGCGCGACTGCGGCATGGAAGTCGTCTACGAGGGCATTCGCCTGACGCCGGCCCAGATCGTCAATGCGGCCGTGGAAGAAGATGTACACGTGATCGGTCTTTCGATCCTCTCCGGCTCTCACCTGGCGCTGGTGCGCGATGTCATGGACAGGCTCCGTGCGGCCGGTGCCGACGATATTCCCGTCGTTGTCGGCGGTATCATTCCGGACGAGGATGCGGTGCAGCTGAAGGCCATGGGGGTCGCTGCGGTCTACACGCCAAAGGACTTCCAGCTGACGGATATCATGGCCGATGTTGTCCGGATCGTCGGGGCCAAGGGCGCGCGCGCAGCTTGAGCTGCGCCCGAAAAGGCACTATGGCGGCGATTCGAAGGTGCATTTCCTGAAGGGGTGCAAGAGGTTAACGGATCGTAAAGATTTGTTAACGCTTCCTTGAGATCCTTGACGACGTCCCGCCAGAAGGCGGGGGTTCTCTGATGGCCAGGAGGCCGGAATGGCGACGACGATCGAAAGGCCGCAATCGGCCCAGGTCGTGGCGCATGCGACAGAGTATCCTGCGGACAGGGACGGTGACGGCACCGGCTACGATCGCAGAGGCAAGCGTAACGACGCAGAGCGGCACGACACCGACACCGGTTACTCCACGGATGAACCGGCAGTTCTCATTGACGCACATCACCTGGAAAACCACGCTCTCGATGGTGTGGCCGCTTATCGTGCGGCCGCGTTGCAGGCACTGGAGCCGCGCATCGATCACGGACCGGTGTACCCGCTCAGGGGCACCCAGGAAGGCATCGGCCCGGACAATATCCGTCACGCCTACGAAGACCACGGCGAGGCGGACGAACGGCACGAGATCAACGTGGCAACGTGAGGGCCGGCCTTTTTGGACGGCCTGTCCGGCAGGCTTTTGCCATGCAGGTGTTCAGATCCTGAATGGCAACGGGACAAGTGTGCCCTGATCGCGGCCGCCGTCCCTGCACACCTCGACGACCTCACCAACTGGAACCTCAACAGACACCAGTGCGTAGCCGATCATGCGCTTGAGCCGGTAGGACCAGGCCTTGTGCGTCATGTGTCCAACCGTCTTGTCGTTCTTCTCGATATCCAGACAGATGGACTGGTCTTCTTTTTCTTCCCGGTCTCCAAGCACGATACCGAGCTGGTGCCTTTTCACGCCCTCAGCCTTGATGCGCCTGAGCGCCCTGATACCGATCACATCATCATCGACCTCAAGATCAACGAACCTTTCCAGCCGGACCTCGAAAGGGTTTGTGGTTTCGTCCGTGTCCGTGCCGAAATTCAACAGACCGCTTTCGGTGCGTTCTGACGGATTCGGATATCCAGGTCCGATATCGAACGGCTTGCCCGCTTCCTTTACGATCTGCCAGAGCCGGTCTCCCTTTGTGCCGTCCAGCAGGTAGAGTTCGAAGCCTCCCTGCTTGGACCACCCCGATCTCGCAACCTTGAGCGGAATGCCTTCGATTTCGGCGTCGCCGAACCAGAAGTATTTCAGATCGCGCACCCAATCGCCGAACAGGGCGGCAACGACGTCCTCCGCCTTCGGGCCCTGCACGGCGAGCGGGGACACATCCGGTTCGCTCACATCCACATCGAAACCGCGTTCGCCGGCAACGCAACGCGCCCAGAACCAGATGTCCGAATTGCCGATGGACAGCCAATAGCAGTCTTCGTCGATCCGGAGCGCGATCGGATCGTTGATCAGAACGCCTCGGTGATCGCAGAGCGCGACGTATTTGCCCTGGTTGATCTCCTGAACGGACAGATCGCGCGTACACAGAACCTGGGCGAGGCGTGCTGCGTCCGGTCCCTTCAGCTGCACCTGCCGCTGCGCCGCCACATCCCACATCGATACGCCGTTGATCAGCCGCCAGTACTCGGCTTCCCGGTCTCCATAGCCGCGCGGTATCAGCATGCGGTTGTAGGTAAGCAGCGATTCGGCACCTTCCGCAATGGTCGAAAGATAATAGGGCGACTTCCTGAGCCGGCCGGCTGACACGATTTCGGCCATACATCCTCCCTTCATGAACGCGCGTATTCCCGATCGCAGTATCGCCGAGCCCCGAGACCGACGCCACGGCGATTTCGCGTCGTTGGTGCGCGGTGCCTGTCTCGAAAACACGCATATACCGTTTAGCCTATGCATGTGCCCGCCGATTTTGCTTGCACCGCTTGCCGGAATGCCCCATATCCGCCCGAATACGTATTGTTACGTATCCCGCCGCAAGCTGAAAAACCGGCGGGATGCGCGTGGGTTAAGGGCAAGACGGTCTTGGCGGACACAATTCTCTCATTGGCGGCGGAAAACCTGCTGTCGCCGATCATCCTCTTTTTTGCTCTGGGTCTCGGTGCGGCGCTGGTGCGCTCCGACCTGTCGGTGCCGGAGGCGGCAGCCAAGGCGCTGTCAATCTACCTGCTGTTTGCGATCGGCTTCAAAGGCGGTGTCAGCGTCAGCGCGCATGGTGTCGATTCAACGCTTCTGCTTGCGCTGGTTGCCGGCCTCATCCTGTCGTTTGCAATCCCCTTTACCGCGTTCGGTCTCCTCAAGGTCATGACCCGTCTCAGTGCCGTCGATGCGGCGGCGGTCGCCGGACATTACGGGTCGATCTCGATCGTCACCTTCGTTGCCGCGACATCCGTGTTGCAGAGCCAGGGGATCGCCAGCGAAGGTTATCTTGTCGCCGTTGCAGCGGCCATGGAAGCGCCCGCGATCCTGTCCGCGCTCTGGCTGGCCGCCAAGTTTTCTTCAGCTGACACCAATGCCGAGCGGGCAAAGGGGACGAAGGGACTTGTGCGAGAGATTCTCCTGAACGGGTCCATCGTCCTGCTTGTCGGGTCTTTCTTCATCGGCTTCCTGTCCGGCCCGAAAGGCCTCACCGAAATCGAGAGCTTCATCGTGTCGCCCTTCAAGGGAGTCCTGTGCCTGTTCCTGCTCGACATGGGCCTGGTTGCCGGGCGCGGCCTGCGCAGCAGCGCCGGGCTTCTGAGACCGGGCCTGATCCTTTTCGGGGTGCTGATGCCGATGATCGGAGCGGTTGCCGGTCTGGCGGCCGGCAGCCTGATCGGCCTGTCTGTGGGCGGAACCATGCTGCTCATGACCTTGAGCGCATCGGCATCCTATATCGCCGTTCCGGCGGCGATGCGGGTCGCGTTGCCGGAAGCCAATCCCTCGATCTATCTGACAATGTCGCTCGGGATCACATTCCCGTTCAACCTGACCCTTGGAATTCCGCTTTACTTGAGCATTGCCCAGGCTACGGGAGGTTAAGCCATGGAGATGAAAGACGCGAAACGGGTTGAAATCATCATTGAAGCCCCGATGGAAACCCGGTTGACCGACACGCTCGATGAGGCCGGCGTCACCGGATACACGATCCTTCCGGTCATGGGCGGCAGTGGACGGTCCGGACGGTGGAGCCGCGAGGGACAGGTGTCCCGGGCCGGTGGCATGGTCGCGATCATCTGCATCATTCGGCCCGAGAGGCTGGACGAGTTGCTTCAGGCCGCGTTCGAGGTGGTCGAGCGCCATATCGGTGTCGTCACGGTTTCGGACTGTTCGGTCCTGCGCGCGGAGCGCTTCTGACGCGCCGTTGCGTGCGGGCCGTTTCGGCCTGCGCCGACTACACCGTTTCGGGCAATTTGCATTCACAGGCCCAAGTGATAAGAACCTCCTGACAGGCGACAAGACCTGTTTGCAGTTCAGGAGGCTTCACCATTGACTTTTCCCGCACCCCTTCTGGAAGGATATGGCCGCTACCTGAACAAGGGCTTCATGCGCTACAAGGAAACGCATGAGCGTCTTGCGGTCTACGGTCAGAAACCGGACGTCCTGGTGATTTCCTGCTGCGACAGCCGTGTCACGCCCGAAGGCATTTTCCACGCCGGCCCGGGCGAATTGTTCGTCATCCGCAACGTTGCCAATCTTGTCCCGCCCTACGAGGAAACCGAAGGCCAGCACGGCACCAGTGCAGCGATCGAGTTCGCGGTCAACGGCCTCAAGGTCGGGCACATCGTCGTCATGGGCCACGGCCAGTGCGGCGGTGTGAAGGCGTTCCGTGAACATGCCAACGATCCGATGGCGACCGGGGAATTCATCGGCCGGTGGATCAAACTTCTGGAACCCGCTGCCATCACCATGGCCTGCATGCCGATCGACAAGGCGGACGATCCGCAGCTTGCGATGGAATATGCCGGCATCCGGCATTCTCTGAAGAACCTGCTCACCTTTCCGTTCATCGAAAAGGCCGTCGCCGATGGCGGTCTGCTGCTGCATGGCGCCTGGTTCGATATCGGCTCCGGCGAACTCAGGCTGATGGACCCGGAAAGCGAACGGTTCGAAGCCGCGCTGCCGGAGGCTCTGCCCGGCGGCGGCTGACACTCAACGGGAGTTACCGATGCAGATTGACCCGGGTCTCTACCAGCGGCTGGCCGCCTACAACACCTGGATGAGCGAAAAGGCGTATGCTGCCGCGGCGCAGATGAGCGATGAAGAGCGCAAGGCCGACAAGGGCGCGTTTTTCAAGTCGGTCCATTCGACACTCAACCACATCCTGTTTGCGGACCGGGTCTGGATGAACCGGTTCTCCGGAGCGTCTTACGCCGTGAACGGCATGGGCGTTGATATCTTCGAGGATTTCGACGCGCTTCAAGCCGCACATCTGGAAATGTGCGGTGACATCGAGACCTTTGCCGACAAGCTCACCTCCGCCTGGCTCGCCGAGCCGATGGTCTGGACGCGCAGCACCGACAATGTCACGCGCTCACGGCCCCGGTGGCTGCTGGTGACCCACATGTTCAATCATCAGACCCATCATCGCGGCCAGCTGTCGACCCTTTTGATGCAGTCCGGGATCGACATCGGCGTCACGGATCTGCCGTTCATGCCAGACCTGATCGAGGTGTCGGGGGGCTGAGCCTTTTCTGAAACGCAGATTGACCCTGCGTTACGGACTTACGTCCAACTGGCGACCGGATCGCCGAGCGCGGCGCGGTCGACGGTCAGTCCGAGACCGGGCGTATCCGGTGCGCGCACGCCGCCATTGGCGACGGGCGCGTCAAAGTCCGCGAGCTGCCGCGTGACCATGTCACGGCAATCGAGAATGCATCTGAGATGTCTTTCCGGAACCGTCTGGCCGAGATGGGCAATCGCGGCAAAGGCGATCGTGGAGCCGACCGTATCCTGAACGCTGAGCGTCAGTCCCGCCGCCCGGGCCATGTCCCGCTGACGCCGGCCGGGCGTCAGTCCACCCGCCTTGGAAATCTTCAGGCCGATGCCGTCGCAGGCGTCCAGCACGATGGCCTGGGCAAGGTCGGCGTCGGCCTGCATGAGTTCATCCAGAATGATCGGGACGCGGCAGCGGGACCTGAGCGACAGCGTTTCGCGCCAGCTTGCGCAAGGGGCTTCCAGCACGAAGTCCAGGCCAGCGGGCAGAAGGGTCAGCAGCCTGAGTGCGGTTTCCGGTGTGAGGCCGCCATTGGCGTCCACCAGAAAGAACTCGTGCGGCTGCCGGTCCGCCAGGGAAGCTTCGATCCGCGCCGCATCGAGAGCCGGTCCCCCTTCACTGTCCAGGGCACCGATCTTGACGGAGTGCCCGAGATAACCCCTCTCCCGATGGCGCGCAACGTTCTGCCGCATCTTTTCCGGCATATCGGCCGGAATGGAAGACATCACCGGCATGGGCCCGCCCGTGGTTCCTCCCAGAAGCATCCAGCAGGGCATATCCGCCGCCTTGCCGAAAATGTCCCAGGCGGCGACATCGAGCGCCGTCTTGGCATGAAGATGACCGGCAAGTGCGCCGTCCATGACATCGTAGAGCCGCTCGACCTGCCGGGGATCCTTGCCGATCAGATGCGGGGCGATTTCGCCAATGCCTGCGCGGACGCCCGAGGCGTGAGCGGCGATATAGCTTGATCCGAACGGTGTGCTTTCACCCCAGCCTTCCAGGCCGCAGGCGGTTTCGATCCGCACGATGCTGGCATCAAAGACCTGGAATTCACGTCCACCGGAAAGCGTATAGGTGCCGCCTGAATAGGGCAGGTCCGCCTGAAAGAGGTCAATGCGCTCGATTTTCATCCCTGTCCTTCTTTGCGAAAGGAGGCCCGGATCGAAACCCTGTTTCGGGCGCGGTGTCAGGCCGGGACCTTCTGAAGGTGCGGATAGCTCTCAACGAAGCGCCCGTATTTGTGTGCGCCGCAGGTCACGGCCTCGTAGCGGGCCGGGTTGTCCGCGTCGATGCAGGAGGCGAGCGGCGCGAACTCGGCGTCGTAGTCGGCGTCGATGAAAAACGGGATGGAATACCGTTCGCGCCCGCTCGTGTTGACCACGCGGTGCAGGTTGGCGAGGTAGCGGTCGTTGGTCAGCCGTTGCAGCAGGTCGCCGATATTGATGACGAACGTGCCCGGGATCGGCGTTCCCTCGACCCAGTGCCCGTCCCGGTTCAGGACCTGCAGCCCGCCGACATCGTCCTGGGCCAGGATCGTCAGGTTGCCGTAGTCTGTGTGCGCGCCGATGCCGATGATGCTTTCGTCCACGATGCCGGTCTGGGGCGGATAGTGCAAAAGGCGCTGAATGCTGATCGGCTTCTTCAGCTTGGCTTCGAAATAGTCAGGGGCAAGATCAAGGCTGCGTGCGATCCCGGACAGGATCGTCATGGACAAGCGCTTCATCTCCTCGTGGTAGCGATAGACCGCATCGCGAAAGCCGGGAACGCTTGTCTCCTCCGGCCAGAGATTCGGTCCGAAGAAGGGACAGTCCGGCTCTGATTCCGGACCGAGGTCAAAACATTCCTTCAGGTCTTTTGTCTTTTCCGGATCGGTGTTTTCGCCGAACGGTTCGATATAGCCGCGCAGTGTCTGGCCGGAGCGGGACACGTGCAGTGCCATCTTTTCGGCCTCCGGCAAATCGAAAAACGCTCGCGTCTGGCGGAAGGCGTTGTCGACCACCGTGTCGGCGATGCCGTGGTTTTTCACATACATGAAGCCGGCATTGGCAAGTGCCCAGCTGATCTCGCCCGCGACCTTGTCCGGATCGCTGCCATCCAGAAGCGGCGCCAGGTCGACGACCGGTATCTTGTCAAAGGACTGGCGTTTGGCGTGCAGGGCATCGTCGAGCTGGGGGATCTGGTCGTTCGGCATCGGGTTTCCTGACAGGTATGCATAAGGTTGCTCATGTTTTCCGGGAACACACGCCTTGGCAACGTCAATAATTTTGTGTTTGAATTAGAAAAACTAATTCAAAACTTTGCTTAAGCGCTATATTTTTGCCGATTTGAAAACACTCTGCATGAGGTTGATTTGCCAAAGCGTCCCTATGACCTGCCGCCGTTGAATGCGCTTTTGAGTTTCGAGGCGGCGGCGCGGCACGTCAGCTTCAAGGCGGCGGCGGCGGAGCTGAACGTGACGCCCGCTGCCGTCAGTCACCAGGTGAAATCGCTGGAACATGACCTGAACTGCGCGCTTTTCCACCGGCATCACAGGGGCGTTGAACTTACGGAGATCGGCGCCTACCTGTTCGTCGCGCTCCAGCGGGGGTTCGAGGAAATCGGAGACGCGCTCGATCAGTTG
>JBCBUA010000215.1:0-10102 GCA_039818365.1 Pseudomonadota bacterium | reverse complement strand
AGCACCATCAAGACCGCAGAAATCCGACATTTTTTAGCATTTCGTTTCAGCTGTTTCGGGTTGTTTCAATACGCTTCGAGCGTGAACAGGTCGTGCACCCCAATTTAGAGGAGAAGATGGGGGAAAATGATCGCGTTCAGTTCAGGGGTGGCAGACGGCAAATTCTGCGCCCTGAATGCGCAGGAGGGGACCATGCCGACACTGCGCAAGATGACAGCGGCCGACCTCGCCGAGTTTGGATTTCGCATCACGCCGGCCGAGGACCGGATCCGGCAAACCGCGACGCTCAAGAGTGTGGACACTTCCAGGCTGCGGCCGGACAGGCCGATCGGCCGTTTTGTTGCCGAGCTTAAAAAGCGGATCCAGACATACGATAGAAGGTGTGAGCGGCAAAGCTTATCGAGATTTGCGGAAACCAGGTTGTGCTGGATCAAACGGCGCTGGACGACAGCACGGTTTTGCGACGGCTGGTCCAGCTGAGCGACCGAAAGTCGTAGACCGAAAAGACAACTTTTGCGCAAATTGCCTAATGCCTGTAAGCGCCAATACCTTACGCTACGAAACCTATCAGTGGCTGTATAAAGGTTTTTTGCTATGGATTCGGTTATTGTCACGATCCGCAGCAGGTTTCAGGCGGCAGGCCCGGACGGCGCAGCGCCACATTTTCGGTTCACGTTCTCGGTCATCCATGACCAGCCGCTGTTCACGTTCCGCACGGAAATTGCCGATCCGGATCCGGACAATGAGGCTGCAATGCGCAAGGCGGCGATCTTCGAATTTCAGGTTCTTATGGCCGAGCTGGCGCTTTTGGAAGACAGCGCGTTCATCATCGAACAGTGACCGACCGTTTCAATCCATCGCTTGTCTGCCGCGCATCGACCCCGCACAAGTCCAACTCGGAGAACCAGGTGCACCTGTTGCAACTGACCGGCAAATGCCAGCCGTTTGCGCGGTACTCTGGCAGCATGTTGACACCGACCGGCAAATCACCTGCCCGGCGCTTTGTCGACGTTGACCGCCCCGATCGCCTGATAGACAGCGCCCATCGCTTCAAGAGCCTTTTGCGCCAGGTCGTGAAGTTCCGGATTCGCCGCTACAAACTGACTTTGGGCGACGTGTTGCGCCCACATTTGCGACACAACATGCGCAGTGTGCAATGCTTCGTGTTGGTGGAATTTGTCCATCACCCTCATTCCCTGAGTCCTGTGCCGCCGGACCATCGCAGGCGGCGGCCCGTCTTCCGTGTTGTGCATATACCAAACCCGCCTTGCAAAACCAGGAGAGGCCTTTCTCTCGGCGCATCCGCCATTGGGCGCCTTCTGTCGCCTTTAAGTGTTCCAGCCGGTTATTCGCAGCCCAACAAGACAACTTGCCGTAAAGTTATTTCGAGCTTCAACACGACGCGTTCTGGTTTATTTTGCGTTGATCGGCTCCAGCTTATCGGAAATACTGAACACGTTAATTTGCCATCGTCAATTTCAGGTTGAGGAGTGATGCATATGTCGAATTGGGATGTCGATAACGCGAACGATGCCAATCGTGCGCCGACCGGTGCGACCGCAGAAGAATTCACGGTGGACGGCAAGCCGGTCATGGTGGAGGTGGAAGAAACGAATGTCTCCGAGCCCACATTTCAGCGCTTCGCGGCGAGCGGCGGCCCGCCGAGAACCATGGAAGAGGCCATCGACAGCACGCTGCCCGCGGCAAATCTTCTCTTGCAACGCATCGTGGCCCTGCCGAACAGACCGAAGGCCGTCGAGGTCGAGTTCGGTGTCAAGTTGAGCGGCAAAGTCGGCGCGCTCATCGCGTCGACTGCCCTGGAAGGTAACTTCAAAGTCAAGCTGACCTGGAAAGACTAATGCGGAGCAGCCCGTGCTCCGGGTGAGACGAAGACTTGAGCGGATTTGACAAGCAGGAGATCCGGGTCCTTGCCCGCGGTGGCGCGAACAGCCATTCCGGGATGGGGTTCGTCATATCGGTGGACCGCGCCGAGCGCGCGATTTATGCAATGACCTGCGCGCATGTCGTCGCGCAGGCCCTGCTGTTCGACCAAGACGAAGACACCCGGGACAGGGCCGCGCGCGGAGCGGCCCCGGGGCCCGACAAAAAGTTCGATGTGACGCTGACGCGGAGCCGTCTTGGCGCCTTTCACGCCGTCGTGGCCGACTGGCACCCCCTGGCCGATCCGCCGGCGCGTGTCGACCCGGCGACGCGCGCCGACGACATCTCGCACCATATCCGTGACATCGCGGTCCTGAAGATTACGGAAGATGCCCGAGGCAACCGGCTAGACGATGCCCTGCTGGACCGCGTGTCTCCCGTCGTTCCCGTTCCAACGAATGAACTGACCCATCGGCGGTTCCGCACCTTCGGGCACGAGGGCTTCGCCGATGCCGGACGCGGGGCCACGGGCGAAATCGATACACTTGCCGCGGGGGGCGGATGGTGGAGCACCGCCACCAGGTCGGGCGATGTCGACCATCTCAAGCCGGGCTTCAGCGGTGGTGGCGTGTGGTCCGACGACGGCCGGCTCCTCGGCATGGTCGTGGCCGGCCGGCCGGGCGTGGGTCTTGGCTATGTCATCCCGGTGCGCATACTCGCGGCAGCCTCGACCAGGCTTGGCCTCGAAATGGTCCGCCCCGTCCATCACGCGCGTCAGCTCTCGGACGAGAAAACCGCCGAACTGCTTGACCTGCTGCGCACCACGCGCTTCGACGAACTGGTGCGCGGTCATTATGTCAGTTCGTCGATGGAAGCGGCCACCGACGTGAGCGCCGGCAGCGTGCAGGAAGTTGTCCGGGCGCTTCTCGACATGCAGCAGGGCGATGGCGACGTCCCGCCCCTGATCAATTTCCTGACACGGCTCGAACACACAAGGAGGAATCCTGAACTGCGACAGTGGATCCGTTCGGTTGTCGGTGAACCCGTCCACAATCGGCTGGTCGAACACCTTCGCGCAGCCCTCAAGACCGAAGACGTCCTGCAGATATTCCTGCCCATCGCCCTTACGTCGAAAGGTGTTGAGGATCCCGACGCACTCGTCTTTGCCCGCCTCAACTGCCCGATCCTGCGGCAACCCAGTACGCATAAGGAGGACGCGGGGCTGGACGTGGCAAGCTGCAAGGCAGCCGTCGTAAGAGCCATCCGCCACTTCGAAAGCTTCTGGTTCCGCAAATTCCGGGTCGAAATCTTCGTGCCGCTGGTCTGGCTCGCGAAGACCCACCCGGAGTGTTACGAATACAGCGCGGCTGTTGGCCGAGGCGGCTCGGAGGACACCGACGATACAACGCTGCACGACTTGAACGATCTCTTTGAGGAGGTGAGCGATGCGGATCTCGGAGCCGATGCGCCGCATGATCCGCTCGGACATGTCTACGCGGTGACCTTGCGGGTGCTTGACCGGGTCCAGCCCAGATCGCCGTCCCGCGACAAGTGGCTTGGCCGGGACAAGGTTGCCTGTATCGACGATGCGCTCAAGGTCTATTGGATCGAGAGCAACGAGTCACGCAACTCTCTGGTTGCCGGCACGCCCCTGCAGACCGGGTTCGCGGCACTGAAGGCAGATCCCAGATCACTCGCGCCGGGCGCCTTTCACAACCATCTGATCGCCGCGGTGTTCGGTGGCCTCGATTTCGCGGTGTGGCGGACGGCACCAGACGGCGGCGACGCAGCGCCGGCCGACAGCCACTTCGACGATGCCGTCGCGCGGCTTGCGGCCGCCGGACCGACTGGTGTCACCGGTAAGGCACGGCAATTGCGCAAACTCACCAACTTTGCCCTGCTTTGGGACGACCCCACGGCTCCGGCCGACATTCCTGGCCAACTTTATTCACCATAGGGAGACGAACGATGGCCGACGACGAAAAGACGCGCTGGCACGTCTACGAAGGGACCGGAACGCCGCACGACAATGTCGACGATCTGCCACCGCGCCCCCCCTGGCGCCCGGGCGTATCGCAAGAGGAACTCGCAGGGCTTCCGGCCGTGACCGACATGCCAAGCCCGGACCAAGTCGAACGCGGGCAATCGTTCAAAGCCGAAGCGGCGCTGATCGACGTGGTCAATGCAGCGCTCTATCTGCGCCGCCCGCTCCTGCTCACGGGCAAGCCGGGGATCGGCAAGTCGAGCCTTGCCTACGCCGTCGCGCATGAACTCAAGCTCGGGGCGGTGCTGAAATGGCCGGTGAATTCGCGCACGGTCCTGCGCGACGGGCTCTACAGCTACGATGCCATCGGCCGGTTGCAGGAAGCACAGCTCAACCCGGGCGTCGTGCCGGACATCTCGCGCTACCTGACCCTTGGCCCCCTGGGCACGGCACTCTTACCCTGGCCGCGGCCGCGTGTGCTGCTGATCGATGAACTCGACAAGGCGGACATCGATTTGCCCAACGACCTCCTGGAAGCGCTCGAGGAAGGCGCGTTCACCATTCCGGAACTGGCGCGCGATCCGAACGAAAGTTATCAGATCCGCTGCCATGCCGGCGAACAAAGACGCGAGGTCAATCGGGGGAATGTCCGCGTGGCCGCCTTTCCGATGATCGTCATCACAAGCAATGGCGAACGCGAATTTCCGCCGGCCTTCCTGCGGCGCTGCCTGCGCTACACGCTGCCCGAGCCCGGCAAGACCGTACTCGAGGACATCGTGGAAGCGCATTTGGGTGAACAGGGCAAATCCGCCGCAGCCCCCTTGATCGAGGCGTTCCTGAAGCGGCGCGAGGCGGAGACACTTGCCACCGACCAACTGCTCAATGCCGTTCATATGGTTATGAAGACCGGCGAGGACTTCGATAGGGAACGGCTCATTGAAACGGTTCTGCAATCACTGGAATCAAGCGATTTCTAGCGGCAAGGGACGCGATCGGCCATGTACTGGCAAACGCTCAAAGTCTTGGAGACTGCCGGCCTGGAGCCGGACGCGGAACAGATCGCCGCGGCCGTCTGGCTTGCTCAATTCCTTCCCGAGGCGAAGGCGGAGCCCGAAAAAGAAGGCGGGACGACAGAAAACGCCGGGTCCGGCGCAAGCCCTGTCTCGCCGGTTGCAGAACGTCCCGGTGGCGGCGCCACGGCACAGAGTGATCCTGCGGTCCGAAAGAAGGCGAGCCTGCCGGCCCGGCAATCCCGCAGGCTGTTTCCCTCGGTCCCGGTTGCCGCCTCGCCGACAAAACTGCGCGCCTCAGAAGTCACGATACCCGCGCCGCTTGCACTTGCACATTCACTGCCGCTCGCCCGGGCGCTGCGTCCGCTGAAACAACGCTTTTCGCGGCCGACCTCTCTCGTTCTGAGCGAAGAACAGACCGTTAATGCGACCGCCGAATGCGGCATGCTCACCCTCATCTTCGAACCGCAGCGCTTGCCCTGGTTCGACGAAGCCGACATCGTCGTCGAGGATTCGTCCTCCATGGCGCTGTGGAGTGCCACCGGGCGGCAGGTCACCCAACTGGTGGAGCGCCTGGGCGCGTTCCGAAAGGTCAATCGCTGGCGGTTGCGGCGCGACGGCGACGACCTCGTGCTGGTCGGACGGAACGGTCTGCAGCGCCCTGCCCGGACCGCCTTCGGTGACGGAACGCCCGGCGCCGTCTTCATTGTGAGCGACGGGGTGTCGCCGAACTGGCGGGACACTTCGGCTGCCCGTGTCCTATCCGCCTGGGGACGCCATGTTCCCGTCGTTCTCTTCCAGGTTCTGTCGCCCCGGCTCTGGTACCGGACCGGCCTTGGCATGCCTGACACCGAGGTCTCGGCGCTGCGCGCGGGCACACCCAATCAGGATCTGACGCGGATTTCCGAACTGACGCTGTTCCATGACGAGAGTCCCGGCGATGCAACGACCGTGCTGCCGGTGGTGCCGATTGTGCCGCGCTCACTTGGCGAGTGGGCGACGATGGTA
Source organism: Pseudomonadota bacterium (assembly GCA_039818365.1). Taxonomy (GTDB): domain Bacteria; phylum Pseudomonadota; class Alphaproteobacteria; order Rhizobiales; family Stappiaceae; genus Roseibium. Next base: position 4,219 of record JBCBUA010000215.1, on the reverse strand, counting down.
ACCGGCGGTTCGGCGCGGTGCGCGGCCTATCTGCTGTCGACAAGGCCCGGCGAGCCGGTCGTACCGGTACAGACGGCGGGTCCTCCTGACGACGCCGAAATCGAGCGCCGGCTTGGCCAGTTTCTCGGCTCCGTTTCTCCGGATACGGCACGCCTTGCCGTGTACCTTTCCGCGGTCTCTCCGACGCCTTCGATTGCCCGGATCATTCAGCGTGCCCTGCTTCCCGAAACCGGCCCCGCTGAGCTCGCCGAGGTTTTCCTCAGCGGCCTGATCCGCCGAACGACGCCCTATGATGACGACTGCGATCCCGACCATGTGCTTTACGACTTCGTCGGCGACGTCGCCAATCAGCTCAGAAGCCGGCTGCGCTTCAGCGTGGAGCAGAAAGTCGCCGAGGTGGTCAGCAATGATCTGGCCAAGCGTTTCGGCCTGCCTGCAGAAGCGCTTCGGGTGCTGGTGGAAGACCCCTCCGGCACAGAAACGGTCGATGCGCGATTGCAGCACTTTGCCGAGTACAGAAGGGCGACGCAGACGCGCCTGAGTACGGCGGCACAGGTTGCCGGCCCAACGGCAACGGAGGCTCCCACCTCCGAGCCGGAAACCGTAATCGAGCGGGACAACGTGACGGACGCCCCGGTCCCGGAGACGTCTGCCGGTGACGCGGCGCCATTGAGCGGAGCGCTGCGCAATGGATATCCCCCCTTTGCAACCGTGCTGTCGGGCGACGCCGTCGTGGGACAGGGCCTCCTGGTCAACGGAAACTTCGTCGTGATCCCCGGGTCGCTGGCCACGCATTACGAAAATCAAGGGCTGCAGGTGGCGTTGCGGTCTCCTGACAACACCATGAAAACATTCCGTGTCGGCCGCTCGTTATACGCCGTGACGGAGCCGGACCTTGCCTTTCTTGAAATTGACACGGGTTCCGAAGCTTTTGATTTCTGGGACGAACAGATCACCGCGTTGAACGATGCCCGGCAGGTCGTTTTTACCCAAACGTCGGTCGGCCTTGCCCGAAATCCCTTCGACTTTGGCCTCACCCATCACGAGGGCAAAGGGGTTGAGAGCGACGAAAGCCGCTACAGGGTTGAGCTGTTGCAGCCGGACATCCGGCTTGCGCCAGGCGCGCTCACCCTCAATGACGACGGAAGCTTTCTCGGGCTGGCATTGGGTATGGCCGAGCCGTCAATCGTCCGTGTCGTGTCGAGCCGCGCCCTTCTCCAGGCCCTGGAAGCGATCAGGAGCAATCCGACTGCAGAAGAGGAAAATTTGACCTCCGGCGGCTACCGCGAGGACTTTCTTGACGTGCCGATCCCGCTGCCTGGCTATCGGCAGACGTTCTCCAACATCAAGCGTCTGGACTATACGCACCACACAATCGACTTTGACACCGGACGGCGCATAGCGCTTTTGGCCGCGGCAAACTATGACGGCGGGCAGCGTCAAAGCTCCGAACGGCCAGCAGGTTTCACGCTCGATGAGCGGGTTCCACCGCAACAGCAACTCGATCTGAATTCAACGCGCGGCTCCACGTTGGACCGAGGGCACCTGATCGGCCGCCCTGAAGTGGACTGGGGCTCCGCCGCCGAGGCGCACAGCGCGTCATTGGACGCGTTCAAGGCGCCTAATGTTGCGCTGCAGTTCAGGGAATTGAACCGGCGGACCCTGATCGAGCTGGACAAGTGGCTGGAAGACCTCATCGGCGATGGCCGCGCGTCGATCCTTATCGGTCCGGTCTACAACCCGGACGATCCGGTCTGGCGCGGCATGGTCGTGCCGCAGGCGTTCTGGAAAATCGTCGCGTGGCAGGCAGATCCGGAAACCGAACCGCGCGCGCTTGGCTTCATTTTACCTCACCAGGCCTCTGTCGACGGCGACGCGATCTCGTTTTCCGGCTATCGCCACCCGGCCGATCCGCTCGAACACCTTGCTCCGATCGGCGAAATCGCCGAGCTGGCGCGGCTCTATCTGAATGACCTTGAGCAGCTTGATTGCATTGAAGACTTTCGATTGCCGGCCAGTCCGGAACAGAGCGGGCAGGATGCGGGTGTGGAGAGCGACGGCGCGCCCGAAGATGCGGCGAAATTCATCGAAGGCGCGGATCTTGATACCAGATCCGTGGAAACGCCCGCCGAGTTGCCACAGCCGGACTACACCCAGGCCATCGACCAGACCGTCGCGGTCGGCTCAAACCTGGTTGAAATTGCCGCCAAGGTGCCACCCGAATTGCGGCCGATGGTGGTGAACACATTTCTCATTGCCCAGTTGGCGGCGGACCGGAAGGTTGCCGATACATCGGAATCCTTCCTCGCCTGGTGGGAGACCTATATCGACGTTCTGCAAAAAACCGGGTGGGTCATCGAAGACGATAACTCTGGCACCAAGGAGATGAGCGGGTCAATGAACGAGGTGCGCGAAGAAGTGCTCCCGATCATCGTCGCCGCGCTCGGCCCCACCGCAGCGACGTCTTCGCCGATCGTGTCGCTGCTTGGAAGTTTGGACGAAGGCAGCGAAGACACGCCCTGGCTCACATTGTTCAATAGCGAAAGCCGAAAAGTGCGTGGAAACCAGTTTGGGCTGAGCGCGGTCGACTACGAAGACGGCCATTTGCGGGTCCGATCCTTCGGCTTCGAGCTGGAGGCAGAGCGTGCCGTGAATCAGGTGCTGTTCTTCAGATCCGACCAGTCCAAGGCGCGACTTCGCCACAGCCATGTCAGCCTGCGGATCGGCGAGAACTTACTTCGGCAGATCGCCGCCCCCTTGAGCGCGCGCCTCAGCCAATACACTGAGAACAAGATCGCCGATATCCAGATCGACGGACGAACCGATGGCGCGCCGGTCGAGGGCGAAAGCCTGGCCGAACCAGTCGAGGGTGAAAGCCGACGTGACATCGAATTGGAACGCGGCCGCCACATCATCTTGATCGGATCGGCGACTTACGACCACTTCGCGGATCTCCCTGCCGTCGGCGACAGCCTCAAAATGCTGGATGACCTCATGCGGCATCTCTGGCCGGGTTCTTACATTCATACCCTGCTCGACGAGAAGCTTTCCACGATCCTCGATGTCGTGGCAAAAGTGGTAGAGTCAGCCGCCCCCGACGACCAGGTCATTCTCTATTTTTCCGGCCATGCGCTGACCACACACGATCAGAGTGATCCGTCCCGTCTCTGTTTCTCCGAGACGGATCCGAAAAATGTGGAGTTTACGTCAATTTCTCCCCGTGATTTGCTCGGAGCTTTCCAGCGCACGCCGGCAGGTCAGATCGCGCTATTCCTGGATTTGCCTTCCTCCGACCCGTCTCTCGGGTTCGGCAACGCGGGACCGTTGCCATCGGTCGAGCCACTTTCTAACGATCGGAAAGATGTTTTCATCCTGGCGGCAAAGCCGGCGGAAATGACAACACTGCCAGCGTCCGGTCCAAGCCCGTTTGCGTCAACCCTGGCGATGGGCCTGGCGGGCGCAGCCGGTCCGAACGATGACAACCTGATAGAAGCCTACTCGCTCTACGACTTCATGCGGAACGAGTTGATGAGCCGGTACAGGGAGGCAGACCAATTCGACCTGCCCCTGGTCCGGTATTCGCGCGGCAAGCGTGCCGCCTTCATGGTCCTCGGCCGCGCACTCGACGCGGACAGGGTTGCGCAGGCCTAAACACTGCCGCACACAAGGCATATGTCGCATCGGGACTGCCCGCGACTGAGCAGACAGACACCAACTCTGAAACAATCGGTCAGACAAATTTGAAGTCATCGACCTCCAGGGTGATCAGGAGCGTGTTCTGGAGCGTCAGGCGGTCATCGTCGCTGATGGAGAACACGGTGTCAGCCCCGTCCTGTGACGCGGTTGCAAGCAGATCGTCGAAATCGGCAATGCCGGCGATGGAAATGGAAACAAGATCTCCATCCGATCCGCTGTCATCGTCACCCAGATGCGGGTTGAAATCCAGGATCTCATCATGCCCGCCATTGAAGATGAAGATGTCGAGGCCCTCGCCCCCGGTGAGCTGATCATTGCCTTCCCCGCCATCCAGGGTGTCGTTGCCCAAGTGACCAAAGACCCGGTCGTTACCCTCTTCCCCGAACAGGGTATCGTCACCGCCGAAGCCGCTGAAGAAGTCGTTGCCGTCGCCGGCCCGGATGATGTTGTTGCCCTTGTCTCCGACGATGAGGTCGGTGAAGTCCGATCCGATGATGTCCTTGATGTTGACGAGATCGTCGTG
>JBCBUA010000214.1:2947-10188 GCA_039818365.1 Pseudomonadota bacterium | reverse complement strand
ATCAAGAATGCGACGCTCAACTGGGAAATCATCAAGGACAAGAAGCCGGAAGATCTGAAAGAGCCGATCATCCGGAACTGATTGCTCCTCAATCAACTTGCCATTATCTCCCAACACTATTCAGCCCGCCTTCCGGCGGGCTTTTTTTCGCGGAAACAAGCGCGTTACGCTGTGTTTCACACGGGCGAACAATCTGCCCCTTCAAAACTGTGCCATTGTCGATTAAATCTTGAGTTCCTTATTCATGTTTGGAGGTCCTTCCGTGCTCAAGCGATTAAAGCGGCGCCCGCGCTTTCTGACGGTTCAATCGACGCGTCAGCTCAGTCCGCATCTTGTTCGCGTCACCTTCGCCGGGCCCGCCCTGGACGGTTTTCCGCCGAAACACGAGGGTGCGAATTGCAAGCTGGTGCTGCCGCGCGATGGTGAGACCCGCGAGGACTTCGAAGCTTATTTCGCGCCGGACGGTCCTAACGAAAAAGTCCATCCCGTCAGAACCTATACCGTGAGATCACACCGGCCCGATGCGTTGGAACTCGACATCGATTTCGTGGTTCACGGAGACGAAGGTCCGGCAACGCGCTGGGCCCAAGCGGCAGGGCCAGGTTCCTTCCTCGGTTTCTTCGGTCCGAGCCAGACCAAAATCGCCGAGTTTTACGCCGACTGGTACCTCCTGGCGGCCGACCTTTCCGCCATGCCGATTGTAGAAGCGACGCTTGAGGCCATGCCTGCGGAGGCGAAAGGGATCGCCGTTTTTGAAGTGCCTTCCAAGGACGACATTCGCGACATCGCCGCGCCGGAAGGCATCGACATCACCTGGCTCATCCATGAAGACGCACATGTGCCGTCAACCGCACAGGTGGACTTCATCAGGTCGATCGACTGGCGCAGCGGTGTGTTGCAGACCTGTATCGCCGGAGAGAGTTCGGTTATCCGGTCGCTGCGGGACTATCTTCACAATGAACGCAAGGTGCCCAAAAAGGACACTTACATTTCCGGTTACTGGAAGATCGGTCTCGTCGAGGACGAGCACCAGAAGATGAAGCGGGCAGAAGCCGCCTGAGCCCCGGCATACGTCCCGGCTGGTGCACGCGGCAAATCAAACGGCGTTGCGGTTTCTGCGGCCGAATTCTCTTGGTGGCGTCGGCGGGACATATGTCTGTGCTCGCGGCCGGACAGCTGGCATCTGAACTGGCAGGATACCTTCTTCAGGCGGACCGGGATGGTCCGATCTGAACCTGCCGGGTGATTTTTCGATCCCGCAAAAGTAAAGCATCAGCCCGGTGCCGACCGTCGGCAGCTGGAAACTCAGATACCAGAACCCGGTTCGGCCGGAGTCGCGAAGCCTGTTCAGGCACGTACACAGGTTCATGTAAATGACCGTGACAATCGTCACCGCCAAACCGACGTTTTCCATCGGATTGCGGTCACTGTTTTCCGATGTCAGATCCGCAAAGAGAAAAATTGTAGCTGCCAAGCCGCCGATCGCCAGGCAGAAGATTGCGAGCTGAGACAACCACCAGTGCCGTCTGCCGATTTTGCCGTAACACGGATTGAAAAGCGCTAACATCAGATACTCCAGACAGCACCTGACTTAAACTGGAGATTGTAAAAGCGGACTTAAACACGGTGTTGAAATTGTTCGCATTCACCCCGAACGGAACAGCGTGCCGAAACACGCTTGTCAAATCGTTGGAGGCGACCCGTTTCGCTTCCGCCAATCCGGCCCTGAGCCAGGCGCGTAAATCTTTCATAGCCGGAGGGACAAAATGGCTCGGTATCATGTATCCGTCACCGGACTGCGTCTGAAAAGCTGGTTCCACGTTTTCCTGTTCTGGCGTCATGCCATGCCGAGCTACAATCAGGCCAGGGAAGCAGACGGCAATGTCCTGACGGACGTGCTCAAACGCAACGGTGTTCATCACACGCTGACTGTCTGGGAAAGCGAAACGGCCATGAAGCGTTTTCTTTATCGCGGCGCGCATCGAAAGGCGATCAAGACCTTCCCGCAGATCGCCACTGGAACGACCTGGAGTTACGCGTCAGACGAGATTCCATCCTGGCCGGAGGCTTTGGCGCAGCTTGAAGCGAACGGAAAAGCCTATGCCGCGCCGAAGTAGTTTATTCGGTCGGTCTGCACCTGCCAGCGCGCAAGGCCTGATCGGCAGCACGCATTAGGGCTTGGAAGTCGCTGCAATTGACCGCAAGATCGCCCGTGCGAAAATGCCGATCAATTGGAGGAGATTTGCAAATGCGCCTGCCTTTCCGGGAAACCGTTCTTGCCGCTTTCATCTTGCCAGCGGGTGCAGCTCTCGCCGCCGAGCCCGCCTTTGACTGCGCAAAGGCGGAAAGTTCGGCGGAAGAACTGATCTGCTCCAACGAGGATCTGGCAAAACTCGACAGGACGCTGGCCGATGTTTACGGCAAGGCAGTCGCGGCAATCGGAACTTTCGCCGACAAGGACGCGGCGCTCAACGACTTCAAGGCGTATCAGCGCGGCTGGATCAAGGGCCGCGACGATTGCTGGAAAGCGGACGACGAACTGGCCTGCATAAAGTCGGACTACGAGTACCGCATTGCCGAGATCACGGCGAAATACGGGCTGATCGAGGGACAGAAGCCCGTCTTTTACATGTGCAATGACAATCCGGCGGACGAGATCGTCGCGACTTACTTCCCGACAACACCTCCCTCCGCGCGTCTGGAGCGCGGTGACAGCACCGAAATCGTCGTTGAGGGTCCGACGGGGTCGGGCGCGCGCTATCTCGGCAATTTCGGCATCGTTTTCTGGATTAAGGGGGACACGGCCATGGTGGAATGGCCGCAGGGGACCTCATTCGACTGCAAGGTGCGGAGCTGAGGTGCGGGATCGGGATTGTCAGCCGCGCTCCTGAAAACGCGGCCGACCGGAAGCCTGCGTCAATCAATCAGCCTTCAATTGCCGGATCGCGGTGGCCCATTCCTCCACGTGATAGGACTGGACAATCTTGCCGTCTTCGACCGTGTGAATGTCGATCGACATGATTTCGAAGCTCTTGCCCGTTGCCGGATCGATTCCGAAAAACGGGCCTTCAGGTGTTCCGGTGGCCTTGCCGCGCACAATGAAGCGGTTGCCGTCCTGCAGGATTTCCTGAGGCTCCCATTTCAGGTCGGGAATGATCGCACCGAACCCTTTCAGCGTCTTGTGGAAACCCTCGGCGCCAGCGCCGCCCCGCGGCGTCGGGACCGATACCCAGTCTTCGGAAACAACTGCGCGGACCTGGTCTGCGGTCACGTCGGCCGGTGTGGTCAGCAGGTCGGAATAGAAGGACTTGACGACGTCCAGATCGCTGGCCGCTGCGGCGCTGGACAAGATCGCGAAAACCCCCGCTGCGAGGGTGGATTTTAAAGTGGTTTTGAGCATGGCGTGCATCCTTCAGATGTGAGAATGCTTGCAATCTGGGTGTAAATGTCATTATTCGGTAGAGCAGAAAAACAGAAAAGAATATTAGTTTATGCCGAATAAAAATGGCCTGCCGTCTGCTCAAACCCTGCGCCGGATGACCTATTTCGCAGCGATTGCGGATGCAGCGTCCATCCGAGGTGCTGCGGAGCAACTCGGTGTGTCCGTCCCGGTCGTCTCTGAAGCGCTGTCCGATCTTGAAGAGGAACTTGGCGTCACGCTGGCCGTGCGTACGACTCGCAAGTTGGAACTGACGCAGACCGGGGCCGCATTTTCCGTCGCGGTGACCAGAATGCTGTCGGCCGCGCGCGAAGCTCTCGATACTGTTGCGCCGGGCAGACCGGTTTCGGGAAAAATCTCGATAACGCTGCCTGTCGAACTGGCGGCGCATTGGCTGCCGGAACGCATGGCCGTCTTTCAGCAGATGCACCCTGGTGTTGCATTCAGGATCGAGGCGAGCGATCTGGTTACCGGGCTGAAAGGAAGTTCCTTCGACATAGCGGTGCGTGCGGCCTATGTTCCTCCGGGAACCGGCGAAGAGGGTTTTGAAAACCTTCCGCTCGTCGCTGTTGCCAGGGCTGTTCCGGATATTTGCTGCGAAGCCGGCAGCAGAAGGGTTTTGGCGCTTCCGTTTCTGAAGGCCTACGGGGTTGAGAGGATCGACATCGCCGACGCGGAAACCCGGCAAGTGTTTCAACTCGTCTCTGAAACGGCGATCGAGATCAACAATCGCGACGCGGCGATCGCGATGGCGCGAAAGGGATTGGGATTTGCGCTGGTCACGCAGGCAGCCGTTCGCGACGATCTGAACGCCGGGACGCTTGTGAACATTCTTCCCGGCGCGGATTTCGGGCAAGTCTCGTTGCGCTGTCTGATGCGCGACCGGCTGCCATCGCCTGCGGCAGAGGCCTTCCGGGATTTTCTGCTAGCGCCGGACGAACCTGCCTAGCGGCTCGCCGTTGCCAATGCGGACCCGAAACCGACAAACAGGCCGCCGGTGATCCGCCGGACCCACCTTGCGCGTTTTGCGGATGTCAGGAACCGGCGCAGGTGACCGCCGGCGAAGGCGATAAACGCATGATTGGCGAAGCACAGGATTGCGTAGGTGAACGACAGGATACTGATTTCCACCATGTCGATCCTGCCGGAGCGCATGAATTGCGGGAAGAGGGCGGTGATCACCAGGATCGCCTTCGGGTTGGTGACGGAAACCAGCAGGGCCTCCAGGAACAGCTTCCACGCGCTCTTGCCGATTGCCTGGCTGGTGTCGGTAACATGGAACCCCGATTTATCGCGCCAGATCTTCAGGCCGAGATAGATCAGGTAGGCGGCGCCGATGAACTTCAGCACGGTGAAAGCCACGGCCGACGTTGCCATCAGCGCACCGAAGCCGAAGGCAACCGCATAGCCGATGAGAACAAGACCCGCCGCATTGCCTGTTGCCGACGCAAGCGTCGCATTTCTTCCGAAGCGCAGCGTGTTGCTGATGGCGAGCATGACGCCCGGGCCGGGACTGATGGCGGGCAAAAGGGAAACGGCTATGAACACAAGCCAAAGTTCAAACGACATGGTGTCATTCCTCTATCAGGCGGGACCGCTTGAAGCGGCAGTCGAGGAGAGGATCAAGGCAGCAGGCGGCCTGCCTTTACGGCTTGATCCAGGAGGCTCTGGGCATACTCCCAAAGCCGGGGGAAGGGACGAAGGCGTGCCTCCTTGGCGCCTCGCAAGTCGGCAACGGAAATCGGGGCATGGGTTGGGTCTTCAAGGCCGGACGCGAACACCAGGACCATCGGGTGCAGGGCATCCATGGCATTTGCGAAACGCGCCTCTGCGGTTTCATTGGCTTCGAATTCAAGCCAGAGATTTTTGAATTCCGCGCCTTGCATCTCCGGGAGCAACGCGAACAAACGCTCGGCTGCCACCTGTTCGCGCGCCTTGACGCTTGCGAAATTGGTGTCGTCCACCCAGTGGTCTCCCGCGTCGATCTCAACGAGATCGTGAACGGCCAGGAGCCTGATGACGTGGGAAATGTCGGTGCCGTCCGGTGCATGGTCCGCAAATGTCAGCGTCTGGAGAATGACGTGCCAGCAGTGTTCGGCGGTTCCCTCCCGCCTGGTGCCGCTGGCAAGCTGGTTGAGACGCACGACTTCCTTCAGCTTGTCGGCTTCCAGCAGGAAGGCGACCTGGCGGTCAAGCGTATCGGGCATTCAGACTTCACCCATCGCTGTGCGGAACCTTTTGACGCTCTCGGCAAACCCGTAAATCAGGGCATCGGCGGTAAAGCCGTGTCCGATGGACATTTCACGGATGAAAGGCGCCCCGGCGAGGAGGGCAGGAATGTTCTCCACGGTCAGGTCATGCCCTGCATTGACGCCAAGGCCGCATTCGCGCGCGGCAGAGGCGGTCAGCACGATGCGCTCCAGTTCCCTTTCCGCCATTTGCTTGTCGTCGTAGCAGGCTCCGTAGGGCCCGGTATAGATTTCGATCCGTTCCGCGCCGACGCGGGCTGCATGTTCGGGCGCCGCCGGATCCGGGTCGCAGAACAGCGACACGCTGATGGCCCATTCCTTCGCGGCGGCGACCGCCGTTTCAAGCAGGCCGATGTCGCCGGTGAAATCCCAGCCGTGGTCGGAGGTCGTCTGCTCCGGGTCGTCCGGAACGAACAGGACCTGTTCCGGCCGGGCTTCTTCCACCAGTCGCATGAAGTCCTCGGACGGATAGCCTTCCAGGCACAGTTCCTTATTGGGGAACCTGTCCTCGATCAGTTCGGCCAGATCAAAGACGTCGCTCTTACGGATGTGCCGTTCATCGGGGCGCGGGTGGACCGTGATGCCCTTCGCGCCGGCTTCCATCGCGATGGCCGCAAGCCCCGTCACGCTCGGCCACGGCAGGTCACGCCGGTTGCGCAGCATGGCGATGGCGTTGACGTTGACGGACAGGCGGGAGACGGCGGACATGGCTGAAGTTCCGGTTGAAACGGTTCACGATCTGATTCAGGAAGTTGGGTCGAGTATGCAGAATTATTGCAAAAGCTATTGAAGTCAAACGGGAAATTGTCTCTAGAGACAATGTATTTTTGTGCCCGGTGACAATCAGGCGTCTGACTGCACCGGATCCAGATGCCCCTGGTAGCGAACAAGCGCACCGATGCCGGGCAGGGACACCTGGACGTCGAAGTGAAAGCGGCCATCTCTTTCGAATTCACCGGCTTCGCTGACCGGCAGAACTGTCTTCGGCAGCGGAATGCCCAGTATGGTCCCGCGCGAAACGGGAAAGTGCAGGCGCCCGTCCGTGAGATGCAGATCGATATCGAAGGCCATGACACCGAACCGTTCGGTGATATGTCCGCGTCCATAGTTGTCTCTCAGGCACAGGATGGAGGCAAAGGTCTTGCCGCCGAAATCGCGGCACCAGACTTCCGTGTCGCCCCGGCGTTCGATGGATACGGTAACCGGGATGTCGTCAGCTTCTGCGGGAAATCCGACGATGCGGCAGATCAGGCCGCCGGCCCTTGAATTTCCGCGTGTCACCCTGGCACGTCCCTGCCATCTCATCTTGCCCGTGACCGTGTGAAGATCGCGGACGGCTTGAGGCAGGCGGTTGAAACGCTCTCCGAGTGCCAGCTGGAACAGGCAGGAAGCGGCGTCCGCGCTTTGGGTCGAGGCGCTGCTGCGCGCTGTGGCGGTCCCGTCAGTCAATCAGTCTGTCCCTCAGTTCGCTTGAGGGCAGGGGGCAGGACCTTTTCCCGAACGCATACCGGTTTCGCGCAATCCGGTCGTAGATCCAGTTGGCGATGGAGACC
>JBCBUA010000214.1:0-2852 GCA_039818365.1 Pseudomonadota bacterium | reverse complement strand
GACCGGCAACAGGTTGACGACGGCGAGAAAGGACCAGGGCCTGCCAAGGCTTTTCATGGACGCGGCGAACGAGGCCATTTTCGTATAGGCGCGGCCATCGAGGATCACGATGTTTGTTTCAAGGGCATCCGGATCCAGATCATGTTTTTCATACAGCTTTTGCCCCAGATCGGAGCGGGCGCTCACGAAGCGGAAATCTGCATGTTTGTCGTGATTTGCCATGAACCGCGCGAAGCCGGAGCAAAAAATGCAGTCCGCGTCGAAAACGATCAGGTTTGCGTCGTCCGAGACGTTTGCCAAGCGTTGCGCTCCGGTTCCAATGGTCATCCTAGCTTGCGGTCGCCGTCAGAGTGGCGCATTTCGGCGACTGCCTCCACAAGCGTTTCGTCGCAGATGCTGTCCAATGCGTTTTTCCACCGCGCATCAGCGCAGTTTTCCATACCCGCCAAACGTGACTTGTAAGAGGCCCAAATCTGGCTATGTTAGCCAGTAATGTAATAACATTACGAATATCTAGCCAGGAGCCCCCATGCCAGATACCCGACTGCCGGTCACCGTTCTCTCCGGATTTCTCGGAGCGGGAAAGACCACCTTGCTGAATCGTGTTCTGAACAACCGGGACAATCTCAAGGTTGCCGTTATCGTCAACGACATGTCCGAGGTCAATATTGACGCGGATCTCGTCCGGTCCGGCGGTGCGGAACTCAGCCACACGGACGAAACGCTGGTCGAGATGTCCAACGGCTGTATCTGCTGCACGTTGCGTGACGATCTTCTCAAGGAGGTGCGCCGGCTGTCTCAGGAAGGCAAGTTCGACTACCTGTTGATCGAGTCCACGGGAATCTCCGAACCGCTTCCCGTCGCCGCGACCTTCGATTTCCGGGACGAAGACGGCGAAAGCCTCTCGGACGTCGCGCGCCTCGATACGATGGTCACCGTCGTCGATGCAGTGAACCTTCTCAAGGATTTTTCAAGCCACGATTTCCTGCATGACCGCGGCGAGACACTGGGTGAAGAGGATGAGCGCACGCTTGTCCATCTTCTGACGGACCAGATTGAGTTCTCCGACGTCGTCGTGCTGAACAAGGTCAGCGCCGCCACGTCCGGTCAGGTGGATGCGGCCCGGAAAATCATCCGCAGCCTCAATGGGGATGCGCGTATCCTGGAGACCGACTACAGCGACATCGCGCCGGCGGAGATATTGAACACGGGACTGTTCGATTTTGAAAAGGCGCATGAACATCCGATGTGGGCCAAGGAACTTTACGGCTTTGCCGACCACGTGCCGGAAACCGAGGAATATGGCGTCGCCTCCTTCGTCTACCGTGCACGCCGTCCGTTCAATCCGGAGAAGATCCACGGGCTTCTCAACGGGGCTCTGCCCGGGGTGATCCGGGCCAAGGGCCATTTCTGGATCGGCAGCCGGCCGGAATGGGTTCTGGAATTCTCCCTGGCAGGGGCTCTTTCCGGTGTCGCACCGATCGGGACATGGTGGGCCTCCGTACCGCCGAACCGCTGGCCGCAGGATGAACGGGCGATCGAATATGCCAGGTCGCACTGGGTCGAGCCTTTCGGCGACCGGCGGCAGGAGATCGTGTTTATCGGTGCTGGCATCGACTGGCCGGCCCTGAAGTGCCGCCTCGACGAATGCCTGATCGCAGAAGAAGACGGCGATGACCTGAGCCAGTTCAAAAATCTGCCGGATCCGTTTCCTGTCTACCGCATGGCGGAGAGAGCGGCATGAGCCTGGCACAAACACTCTATCGGCCGCAGCTTCATGCGCGCGACGTCCTGATGGGCCGGGATCCGGAGATCTTGGAAGACATCAGCAAACCCGGCATCGCCGCATCGATCTGGACGCGCACCTGCAGCCGGGACTTTCAAAGCTGGATCGACGGCCTGCCGATGGAGCAGCTGCCGGAGCTGCGCACGGTTGTTCCCGTCCATCTTGGGGAGGCGGCGGCGATCGCCGCCTGCGAACAGGCACAGCTGCCCCCGTCGCCGGAACGGGACATGCTGACGGGCGACGTTGGTGCGCTGGCGCTGATCCTGTCCAAGGCACTGGACGTGCGGCAGGTCCGGATCAGGCTGGATGTTTCGGATGAGGTGATGTGTCCGAAGTTTCACGTCGACAACGTGCCGGCTCGACTCTTGTGCACCTATCGTGGCGCGGGCACGGAATACGTGCTCGCAGGCAAGGAAGACGACACCCGGCACATCAGCCAGGTGAAACGCGGTGCCGTCGGTCTGTTCCGTGGCGGCGCATGGCCGGGTGAGGAGCAGACCGGACTTTTGCACCGCTCACCGGATCCGGCCGCCGGTGGCGGGGCACGCCTGCTTCTCGTGATCGATCCGGTTGATTAGAGACATGCGAGGGATGACTGCCTTGCGCCCTGTTGGGGCTACTTGGTCATCCGGCCGCCGCTCAGGGCCTCCGGATCGGCGCAGCCGATGATCGCGTGAGGTCCGGGGCCAAGGCCCATACGGGCGCAAACGGCTTCGGACGGTGCGTTGCCGGGTTCCACGCCTGTCATGAAATTGCTGAAATCAAAATTACCGTGCATCTCCAAAACCACATGCGCACCCAAAATCAGCGAGAGGTGGCGTCCACGATGTGCAGGGTCCGTCGCCAGCATTCCCCACCAGGCCTGATGCGCGAGCGTTGGGTGGTTTTCATGCGCAAACGCGCAGGATGCGGCACATGATACGACTTTTTCGTCGGCATCAAGCGCAATGAGGCAGCTCGCTGGCCTCAGCAGTCCCCGCAATACCTCGCCGCTGGGCGGCAGAACGCCGCAACTCAGCGCCAGTTCCGCCATCGACGCCATCTGTAGTGCCGAGGTTGACGCATC
>JBCBUA010000213.1:0-10194 GCA_039818365.1 Pseudomonadota bacterium | reverse complement strand
CACGCTGGCAGCGTTTGTCATCTCCGGAATGTACGCCGGACTGGCCGGAGGGCTGATGGTTGCGATGGACCCGCTGGCAGGTGCGGAACGCATGCAATGGACGGCGTCCGGTGAAGTCGTCCTGATGACGATCCTCGGCGGAGCAGGGACCTTGATCGGTCCGGTGCTCGGCGCAGGCTTCATCAAGTATTGCGAGAACATCTTCTCCAAGATCAACGACAACATCCTGTACGACTGGTTCGCCGCGCTTCCGCAGGGTCTTGCCGACTTCCTCGTCTTCGTCATTCATCCCTTCATCGGGAAAGGCTGGCACCTGACGCTCGGTATCATGTTCATGCTGATCGTGATCTTCCTTCCCGGTGGCATCATGGAAGGTGTGGAGAGGATCGGAAGGCTCTTCAAACGCAAATCGTCCAAGGACGAGAATTCCACTGCGCGTCCCAAGGCCGCTCCAGCTGAATAAGGTGAAATGACATGGAAATCTTGCGTGTCGAGGGCGTGAACAAATCGTTCGGCGGACTGAGGGCCCTGAATGACGTCAACTTCTCCGTCGAGGAAGGCACGGTTCAGGCGATTATCGGCCCGAACGGAGCCGGCAAGTCGACATTCCTCAACTGCCTGATCGGGCGGCTTGTTCCGGACACCGGAAGCGTCATGTTCGGCGACATCTCGCTGACCGGGATGAAGCCATTCGAGATCAACCAGGTCGGCATATCGCGGGTGTTCCAGACGCCGGAGATCTTCGGAGATCTCACGCTTCTGGAAAACATCATGATCCCGGCTCTGGCAAAGCGCGACGGCGAGTTCAAGTTGCACGCATTCGCGGATGTCGGAAAGGACACGGAGATCCGCGACAAGGCGCTTCACATGCTGGAAGACGTCGGTCTGGTCGAAAAGAGGGACATGGTCGCCGACAGCCTTTCGCGCGGGGACAAGCGGCGCCTGGAACTGGCCATGTGCCTGTCTCAGGACCCGAAACTGCTTCTTCTGGACGAGCCGACAGCAGGCATGTCCAGGGCCGATACCAACAACACGATCGATCTTTTGAAGCGGATCGGCGATCGCGGCATCACCAAGGTGGTCATTGAGCACGACATGCATGTCGTGTTCTCGCTTGCCGACAAGGTAACGGTCCTTGCGCAGGGGGCGATCATTGCGGAGGGCAAGCCGGAAGACATCAAGGGCGATCCGCGCGTTCAGGAAGCCTATCTCGGAGGAGCACACCTGTGACCATTCTCGAAGATCAGTTCGCAGGCAAGACGGCACCTGCGGTCAAGCCCCAGAAGGCGCGCGGTACGGCGCCGGCCTATTTCTCGGCCTGGGATCTGCACTCCTACTACGGCGAAAGCTACATCGTTCAGGGGATCAGCTTCGATGTCCGTGAGGGTGAAATTCTGGCCCTGCTCGGGCGGAACGGCGCAGGCAAGACCTCAACGCTCCGCACGATCGCCCGGATGGACGACCCCAACCTGACGCATGGTGAAATCTGGCTCGATCACCAGCCGCTTCACGACATGCAGAGCTATCAGGCGGCGCGTGTCGGCGTCGGCCTTGTTCCGGAAGACAGGCGGATTATCCAGGGGCTGACGGTTCAGGAAAACCTGGAACTCTCTCAGATCGCCGAGCCGAAGGGCTGGTCGATCGAGCGGATCTACGACCATTTCCCGCGGCTTGCCGAGCGCCGCGCGCAGGAAGCCGTCACGATGTCTGGCGGCGAACAGCAGATGCTGGCCGTCGCGCGGATCCTCGCACGCGACATCAAGCTGCTCCTTCTGGACGAACCCTATGAGGGTCTTGCCCCTGTGATCGTTCAGGAAATCGAGCGCATTCTCGAAGGGGTCAAGGAACTCGGCATAACCACGATCATCGTGGAGCAGAACGCGATCGCCGCGCTCCATCTGGCCGACCGCGCCGTCATTCTGGACATGGGCGAGGTCGTTTTTGATGGCACGGCACAGGAAGTTCTCGACAACGAAGAACTGCGTCAGGAGTATCTTGCGATCTGACGGAACAATAAATTGAAAATCATTGGCCGGCGCATCGCGTCGGCCTTTTTTTGTCTCTGCCGGTTTTCTGTGTGGTCATTTGAGGCAGAGAACGGCTAAAACTGAACCACGCAGTTTCCCGAGTCGGAACGGTGGTTTCAGTGTCCATTTTCAGATCCGAATTGCCCAGCCTTGCCGGTTTCATCGTCTTCGCGGCTTTTGTTGCCTCCGGGGATACCCTGAACCCGCAGGCCATTGGCGTCGGACCGTCGCTTGGACTGCTGGCGGTCATTTTCCTGACCATCATGTGGTGCGCCTTTTCGGTGGTCCGGCACGCCGAATGCCTCGCCACGATCCTGGGCGAGCCCTTCGGCACCCTGATACTGACGCTTGCCGTCGTCGGGATCGAGGTCGCGCTGATTGTCGCGATCATGGTTTCCGGCGAGGCTGCGCCCACGATGGCGCGCGACACGATGTTCTCCGTGATCATGATCGTTCTGAACGGCCTTATCGGTTTGTGCCTGCTTGCCGGCGGGCTGCGGCACAGGAACCAGACATACAATCTTCAGGGTGCGAATGCGTTTCTTGCTGTTCTTGTCCCGCTGGCAGTGTTTGCCCTGGTTTTACCGCGCATGACCCATTCAGCGCCGGGCGGGGAACTGTCTGCCTTGCAGGCGAGCTTCGAAGTCGTGATGTCCGTTCTGCTCTATGGTGTCTTTCTGGCCATGCAAACCGTGACTCACAGTGACATTTTCCGTCAGCCGGACGCAGGTGACGACGGCGATGAGCATCACGGGACTGTCGTCAGGTCGATACCGTTTCACGTAGCCGGGCTCTTTGGCGCGCTTGTGCCGATCATCCTGCTGTCCAAGAAGCTTGCCCTTTATGTCGAATTCGGCATTGCCGGAATTGGCGCCCCTTTGGCCCTGAGCGGTTTTATTGTCGCGGCCCTTGTCCTGATGCCCGAAGGCATGAGCGGGCTGCGTGCGGCGTTGGAAAACAAGCTTCAGCGTGCCGTCAACATCTGTCTCGGCGCCGCGGTGTCGACAATAGGTTTGACGGTTCCCGCTGTTCTGGTCGTCAGCTGGGTGACCGGGCACACGATCGAACTTGGACTGGACTATCCGGAGATCGTGCTGCTTGCCCTGACCCTTGTGGTCAGTTTGATCACGTTTGGAACACGCACGACGAATTACCTGCAAGGTGCCGTCCACCTGACGCTCTTTGCTGCCTACATCATGATGATTTTCGACCTGTCGTGAATTTGCAGGTAAATTCGTACTTCTTTTAAGGAGATAGCTTGGTCCGGACCGTCTTCTGTGATTTGGTCTTACCGTGATTACCGTAATTGAATGATCTTGTATGCTGCTGCTTTCTGAAGACCAAACGCGCGACGCCCTGCCGTTTCCCGACCTGATAGACGCATTGGCGGAAATGTTCCGCTCAGGCTGCGTGATGCCGACGCGCCATCATCACGATTTTGAAATTCCCGGAGAACCGGCAGGGACGATGCTCCTCATGCCGGCCTGGGTTCCCGGCGGTTATGCGGGCGTCAAGGTCGTTAATGTCGTGCCGGGAAATGCGGAGCGCAACCTTCCGGCGGTGCATGGTCAGTATCTCCTGTCGGATGCCAGAACGGGCGAAATGCTTGCGATGATTGATGGCGGCGAACTCACGGCGCGCCGAACAGCGGCTGCCTCTGCGCTCGCTGCGCGCTATCTCGCACGGTCCGACGCGCGTCATCTGCTCGTCCTAGGAACCGGCCGTCTGGCGCCGAACCTGATTGCGGCACATATGGCCATCCGGTCGATCGAACACGTGACGATCTGGGGAAGGTCAAGGGAAAAGGCGAACCAATTTGCCAGGGAAATGCAGACGCAGTTTCCGATCACGATCGAGGCGGCGGTCAGTCTGCGTGAAGCCCTCGGAGAGGCCGACATCATCAGCGCTGCAACATTGTCCAGCGAGCCCCTGATCAAGGGAGACCTGTTGAAGCGAGGGGCCCATGTCGATCTTGTCGGCGCATTCAAGCCGACAATGCGCGAAAGCGACGACGCACTTATCAAGCGCGCTGAAATCTACGTGGACACGCGCGCGGGATGTCTCGTGGAAGGCGGGGATATCGTCCAGCCGCTCCAGTCAGGACTGATCTCGAAAGGCGATATCCGTGCCGATCTCTATGATCTGTGCCGTGGTGAGCATGCTGGACGCGGGACGGACGACGAGATCACCATGTTCAAGTCGGTCGGCGCAGCGCTCGAGGACCTTGCAGGCGCAATGCTTGCCTATCAGAGCGTCGAACACTGATCGGGCACGTGGCCCGCGTCAGCCGAGCTCAAACGTTGTGATTCCGTAGAGCTGGTCGAGCGGCAGGTCGGGGACCGCGCCGCGATACATGCGGAACGTCTCGAACTCCGGCGACAACTCATACCTTTCCGCAAGAAGCAAGGCCGCGGCGTTCGGCTCCGGCGTATCCAGGATGATGAATTGCCCTTTGACCTGGCCGGCGAGCGTCCGGAAAAGCGTATCCGCGATTTCCGGCGTGTCCGCAAAGAGGGGGCCGATCTTGTAGCCTTCGTGGCAGGCGCGCAAAACGCCGTATCCTCTGACCTCCCCATCTTCGATGAACGCAAAGCCCCTTCGCGTTTCGATCATCGGGGCTGCCCAGAGCTTCAGGAACGCTTCGCGCTCCGCCGGGAAGAACCGGCGGTCATAGGCATTGACCGCGGAAAAGACACCATGGCCCAGCGGGGCGATGCGCGGGTCCATGGGAGCATCGCAAAGGGAAATGCCCGTTTGCCTGATGTTCCGGTAGACGGACTTGAACCCGTGCTCGGCATAGCTGGCAGTCTGTTCGTTCACGGCATCAAGGCCGATCAGCCTTGACCCGAGATGGGACATGGCGTGGGCCCAGATCTGATGTCCGTAGCCCCGGGTTCTGAATGCGCGTTTGCAGATGTAGAACCCGATGAAGCCGAAAGAATCGCCGTAGCGAACGGCGGAAATAACGGTAATCAGTTTCCCGTTGACTTCACCGCCCAGAAATCCCTGCGGATCGGCTGCATAAAACGCAGGGCCATCTTCCAGTCCCGGGTTCCAGCCTTCCTGCATGGCCATGTCGAGTGGAATCTCGATTTCGGCTTCACTCAAGCGGCGGATTTTGAGCTCTTCTGTCATGTAAACTTTGCTCGTCGTCTGGTGAACAGGCGGGATCGCTTGCCGCAAATACAACAATTGGCCCTCCGATTTTCAATGAAATTTCCGTGTGTAGAGTGAAAAAGTCGAAAAAAGTCGGGTGTTTAAACCGACCGCGCGCTTGCCTACAGTGTGCAAGTGTGCATCACTTTACTTAAGGTTATTTGGGCAAATAATCCGATCCATGGGGCGGATCGACAAAGCTGTGAGGTGCATCACAGCCAGATTTCAGAATTTATGCGACTTTCCCCATGCATGACATGGCGCCGAGGACGATATGCAAAAACGGAAAAACTTGCCAGCTTTGATGCGGTCCGCGAAAGAAAGTGTGACAGGCCCTGTCACAAGCCTGAGCCGCGCCGCAAGAGCCGGGGCCATCGGTGCAGCGTTCGGTGTGATGGCGATAGTGACGCCAGCGCTGGCCTCCACGGCGGACGATCCCGGCCGGCGGGTCGCGCTCGTGATCGGAAACCAGGATTACGAATTCGTCGAACCCCTTGTGAACCCGCTCAATGACACCAAGGAAATCACGCGGGTTCTGCGTGAAGCGGATTTTGACGTCACCGTGGGCACAAATCTCAGCAAGAAAGAGCTGGAAAAAGTGGTCCGCAGGTTCCTGCGCGAGCTTAACGACGGCGACACCGCGCTGTTCTACTATTCCGGCCACGCCCTTCAGGTCGGAGAATCGAACTTTCTGCTGCCGGTCGATGCCAAGCTGGCGTCCCAATACGATCTGGAATTCGAAAGCCTCAAGGTCTCGCACCTGCTGGACTACATGAAGGCGGCGTCCAGCCTCCAGATCGTGATGCTCGATGCCTGCCGGGACAATCCGTTCGAGATCGGGAGCCTGTTTTGGGGCGAGCAGGAATACGCGCTCGGCAAGACCCGCGGACTGCGCAGAATTCCGAACAAGCTAGGTAGTTTCATTTCCTACGCGACGCGTCCCGGACAGGTTGCCTATGACGGCGAGGGGCCATTGAGCCCGTTCACGTCCTCCGTCGTCACGAACGCACTGGATCCGTCGCTCGAAATCAAGGACCTGATGACGAAGGTCCGCGATGAGGTGGTCCGCAAGACCGGCGGCCAGCAGATCCCCTATGAAGATTCGACCTTGGTGACGAATTTCTACTTCGTGCCGCCAAAGCCCGAACCCATCGTCACCGCGCATCACCGGGTAAGCATTCCCCTTGGCAGTGACGCCAGCCCGCTTTCCATACCCGAACCCGTTCAGCCGGAAGGCGGCGCGATCGTTGCGACGCTGACGCTGTCGCCGGAAAAGGGCGTGCTTCGGCTGCCGGACGGCAGGACCGTCGCTGAAGGGGATACTCTGGATGCAGTTGAATTGGCGAGCCTCGAATTCCTGCCCGATGGATCAGGTGCCGGCGACGTTGAACTCATTGGCTACCAGGTCAAGGATGATTGGGGCGGCTCGGCTTCCGCAATCGCCTCCATCACGGTTGTGCAATCGGCTCCGGCTCCAGACGACGGCGCCAAGCAAAAAGAACGCAGGGAACGCCTGGACCAGCTTATCGCCTGGTTGTCGCAGACGTCGAAGGGCTCTGCTGTCGAGGCCGATATCGGCGTTGGGCCGGTGCAGGTCTATGCCGATGCGCCGGACGAAGGCGTACCGGCAACGGATGACTGGCTGAAAGTGGTTTCCGTCGACAGTGACCTGCAGCTTTCCTCCGACGGTCGTCTTTTGCGTCCCGGCGACCGGTTCCCCATGTCCGGTCTTTCCAGCCTGACCGTGCGGCCGCAAATCGGTTCGGAGACAGAGGCACGGCGCTTCACTCTTGAACTGCCGGCCGCAGACGGCAGTGCCGGCGAAACACTGACCCAGATCGTGCAGCCGCGCGTGACCCAATGCGACCAATTGGCGACACAGCCGTTCGATCTCCAGGCCGTGACCGAGGGACGTCTGGCTAACGACATCGACTCTGCCGCCGTCGACAAGGCATGTGCCGACGCCATGGCAGCCTATCCTGAGATCGGGCGTTTCGTGTTCCAGCGTGGACGCGGTGCGTTTGCAGCAGGTGATCTGACGCAAGCCGCCGACTACTTTCAGCAGGCCTACCAGATGGGCCACGTGCGTGCGGGACAGGTTCTGGGCCGGATGTACTTCCTTGGTGCCGGACGCGACCGTGACCGGGAGAAGGCCGTCGAACTCTACAGCAAGGCCGCCGAACGCGGTGACGCGTATGCGCTGCACTCCCTGGGCATGGCGCAAATCAAGGGTGAAGGCACCCAGCAGGACGAAAAGGCGGGCCTTGAAAAGCTTCTGCAGTCCGTGGAAGCCGGTCATACCTTTTCATTCAATGCAATCGGCGGGTTTTACCTGAACGGCAACCACGTGGAAGAGAATGTCGACCGCGCAGTCTATTACTACAACCGGTCAGCATCGCGAGAGGATATCTACGGGTATCTGAACATGGGCACGCTTTACCGCGACGGGCTGGGCACACCGCAGGATTTCGATGCTGCGCTCGGCTGGTTCAAGAAAGCCCATGACGGTGGCCATCCGGCTGCCGGGACAGCGATCGGCCTGCTTTACTTCAACGGCCAGGGTGTCGAGAAAAGCGCTGAAGAGGCGACCAGATGGTTCCGCGAAAGTGCGGAACGCGGTGACGCCTGGGGTGCCTACAACACCGCCTGGATGCTCGGACAGCAATCCGGTGAGGCCGCAGGACGTGACAGGATCAGAATGCTGGCCATGGCAGCCATCGTCGATCCGTCCTCTTCGGCCGCCGGAAAGGGCCGCGAGGACCTGAAGGGTGCCAACAAACGCCTGAAGGCGATGGTCTTGCAGCAGTCATTGACCGATCTTGGGTTCGAACCCGGACCGGTCGATGGCCAGCCGGGCCGGAAGACGAGAGATGCGTTGAACAAGTTTTTCAACAGCTCTGATCTCACACCTGCTCAGGGCGATGAAGCCCTGATCGCTCTCGTCAAGTATCAGTGGGAACAGAGCCGCCCCAGATATGATTTGTTCTGATTTTTGAAGGAGGAATAGATGAAACACATTAGATTGGCATTGCCCTCAGCAGGCTTGATGGCGCTATTCCTTGCAGGATGCGCGACCCAGCCGACCGTCTCGACAGGCGCGCAGCCGATCGCGGCGACACCTTCCGTTGCAACGACGACGTCTTCCGCCCCCGCAGCCACACCGGCGGCTGCGACCCCGGTTGCCGACCCGATCAACGATCCGCTGATCCGCGACAATGACAATGGCGGCGGCGGCGGCGGCGGTGGCGGCGGCGGACCTGGCGGCGGCGGCGGCGGCTCCTGGGGCTAACATCGCACCGACAGGTGAGGCTTCACATGAAAATGCTTTCGACGGCGGTCCTGCCTTTCAGGATGCTGCGCCACCTGGTTGTTGCACTTCCGCTGCTCCTTACCTCCCAGGCAGGAGTGGCGGGAGAGTGGCGGGCACTCGTGATCGGGATCGATGCCTATGAGCACGTTTCGCCGCTCAGGGGTGCGGTGAACGATGCCAGGGACATTGCCGAAACCCTGCAGGCAGCCGGCGTCGAAGATCTCCAGACCCTTTACGACGCAGCAGCCACCAGGGAAGCCATCCTGACAGCCTGGCAGGGACTGATCGAGCGGTCCGCAGCTGACGACGTGCTTGTCCTTTCCTATGCCGGGCACGGCGCCCAGGAAGAGGAATGGGTTGCAGGCTCGGAGTCCGACGGGTTGGACGAGGTCTTCCTGTTGGCCGGATTTGACGTCTCCGCGCCCGGTAACGCGGAGCGTCTCAGGGATGACGATCTTGCGGCCATGCTCCGCGCTGCCGGCGACCGCAGCGTTCTGGTTCTGGCCGACAGCTGCCATTCCGGCACGATGACCCGGTCGATCGACCCGAGAATTGTGCGCCTTGGAACACGCCTGGTCGGCTTGCCTCCATTTGAAAACGATGTGCTGAGATCGCAACCTAGCCATCCGCTGTTAAAGCACCACAGCAATGACGCTTCGGACCTGCAGGAGCTTTCCAACGTCATTTACGTCGGCGCAACGGTGGACGGGCAGGTCATCCCCGAACTCATGATCGCAGGAGAACCTCGGGGCGCGTTGAGCTGGTCATTCGCGCGCGGCGTTGAGGGCCGGGCCGACCTCGACCGCGATGGTGGCATCTCGATGGAGGAACTCACCCTGTTTCTCCAGGAAACCGTGCGTGTTGCGACCGAGGGCCGGCAGACGCCGAGCCTGACGGTTGGGGGCGGGACCCGCGCTGCCGTGCTTCCAAGGGTGAAGGACAACATTCTGGAACGCGGCACGACCGGACTGACGATTTCGGCGAGCACTGATATCGCGCTTCCCGTCCTGAAGAACCTGAAGGACAAGCATGGCGGTGCCGTGGAGATCGTCAACGACGGCAATGCGGATCTTTTCTGGGATGTCGAGGAAGGCGATGTTTTGACGAAATTCGGAGACATCGTGCTCCGCAACAGCGCCGGCAACGCGGACCGATTTTCTCAAGTTGTTTCCAAATGGCTGTTCCTGTCGGAGCTTTATGCACTTTCGCGCGAGCGCAAACCGGTCGAAGGGACACTGAGACCGGCCGTCGGGCATATTCCGGAAGGCTCGCCTCTCAGGGTCGGACTTCGGTCCGAAGAGAGTGGTTTCATGGCCGTTTTCGCGCTTGAGGCGGATGGCACGGTGCGCCTGCTTGCGCCGAACCGGAAAGCGGATCCGCTGGGTCTGGACACCAAACTGGAAGCCGACGCGCCCTATGTGCTTAATCTGCGCGCAGCCTTGCCGTTTGGCGCTGACCACATCGTGTTGATTCGATCCCGCGAAACCATGCCCCAGCTTGTCGGTGTCCTTTCGGCGATGGAGGGCAGACCACTGGACCCTGCGCTTGCACCGAAACTGCTGAGTTTGATCGGAAAATCTGCAGAGGCGGTCGGCATAACAGGGGTCTACACCGAACCAGCGGGCTAGGTGATGGACTCATAAATGAGGCCGAAATGGTTTGAGGCGGCTTGCTTCTAGTCGAGGCGCGGAAGCGCAGGAA
>JBCBUA010000212.1:0-10295 GCA_039818365.1 Pseudomonadota bacterium | reverse complement strand
AAACCCGCCGGCCGGCTCGAGGGCCGGTTCCATCCCGCGAAAAAACGCAACGCCCCAATCGCACTGGTTTTGCACCTTCACCCGCAATTTGGCGGGACGATGAACAACCAGATCGTCTATCAGATGTACTACATGTTCGCGCGTCGGGGATTTGCGGTTCTGCGCTTCAACTTCCGGGGCGTGGGTCGGTCGCAGGGAACCTTCGATCATGGTCAGGGTGAATTGTCCGACGCGGCAGCAGCACTCGACTGGGTACAGACCGTACATCCCGACGCGCGTGCATGCTGGATCGGCGGGTTTTCGTTCGGCGCCTGGATCGGCATGCAGCTTTTGATGCGCCGCCCGGAGGTCGAGGGGTTCATTTCGGTTGCGCCGCCGGCCAACCTGCATGATTTTTCATTCCTTGCACCCTGCCCGTCATCCGGCCTGATCGTTCACGGCGACAACGACAAGGTGGTGCCCCAGAAGGATGTCCAGACCCTGGTCGACAAGCTGAAGACGCAAAAGGGTATCGTTATCGATCACGAGACGATCCCGGGAGCCAACCATTTCTTCGAAAACGACATGGAAGAGCTGCTTGAGCGCTGCGGCACCTATGTGGATGGGCGCCTTGGCCTCACCCCCGAAGATTACGTCGATATCGACTGACCTTTTCCAGGAGGAGCCCGCCAGACCGGCGGGCTTTTTTATGTCCGAAGATCTCTTGATACGCCCGGCTGTCTCTTCCGACCTGGATACGGTGCGGGCGCTTTATCACGATCTCAATCCGGATGACCTCAAGGCCGACGGTCTCACGCAGGAACAAACCTACGCGCAGATGCTCGCGCAGCCGGGCCTGACCGTTCTGCTTGCGTTTCTCGGAGACCAGCCTGTTGCGACGCTGACACTTGTGATCGTGCCCAATCTCACACGCGGCTGTGCGCCATATGCGATTGTGGAAAACGTCGTCACTCTGACATCGTGCCGCGGACAAGGCATCGGCAAGCGGCTGATGAAGGGCGCAATCGAAAAATGCTGGGAGGCCGGCTGCTTCAAGGTCATGCTGATGTCCGGAGCAAGCAACACACCCGCACACAAGTTCTATGAAAAGCTTGGCTTCGTGCGCAGCAAGATCGGGTTTGAGCTGAGACAGCCTGGTTATGCGCCGCGCAGGATCACGTGAGCTCGGTCATTTAGCCCTGAAACGGTTTTTTCCGTGGTATGCCGGGTCCGGATTCGACACCGTCGTCTGGACCGGCGAGCGGGTCCTCACCGTCGGCAACAACACCCTGGATCGGCGGTCCGTCATAGTCTTCGGGCGGCGGAACCGTTGACGCAAGCTTGCAGTTGGTCAGCCAGATATCATAGACCGCGTGTTCGACCGCGTGCAGACCGGGACTTGCGGCATACATCCAGCCGGAGAAAATCCGCCGCACTTCATTGTTGAGCGTGATTTCATCCACCTGCACAAAGCCGGTCGTCAGGGGCGACTCGGTCTGTGGCCGCGTGTGACAGACCCTTGGCGTCACCTGGAGCGCACCGAACTGGACCGTCTCGCCGATATAGACATCGAAGGAAATGATCCGACCGGTGATCTTGTCGAGCCCGGAAAAGACGGCAACCGGATTTTCGATCTTCTCTGTCTGTGCTGCTCCGGCAGAAGCGAAACCCGCAAGAGCTGCAAATGCGGCACCGGCTAAAATCCGTCTCGCTGAAATTCTCGTTTTGACCACGTCTGCCATCGATGTCTGAGTCGCTGCTGTTAGATTAGCTTCATAGCGGATGCTGGCGCTAGCACCGAATTGCGGCCCCGGCAAGACAGCCTGTTCCGGGACCGCGTTGCAGGGGTCAGCCGATCTCCGCGAGGCGCTCGAGGGCGACCTGAACCTTGGCGCGCTTTTCCTTGAATTCGGAGACCTTCTCGCGCTCGCCATCGACCACGTCCGCCGGAGCCTTTTCGACGAATTTCGGATTGGAGAGCTTTTTCTCGATCTTCGAAATGTCGCCGTCCAGCTTGCCGATTTCCTTTTCAAGGCGAGCCTTTTCAGCGCCAAGGTCGATGACGCCGGCCAGTGGGAGGCAGACCGTCGCTTCTCCAACGATGATCTGCGCGGACCCTTTCGGTGCCGCGTCTGCCAGTTCAACCTTTTCTGCACGTGCGAGCCTGAGAACGGCCGACTCGTGGGTCGAAAGACGCCCCTTGGTTTCCTCGCTCGCGCCTGTGATCACCACGGCAACCTTGGCGCCCGCCGGAACGTTCATCTCCGCGCGAACGGAGCGGATTTCAGAGATCAGGTTGACCAGCCAGTTGATCTCCGCCGCCGCCGTATCGTCCGAGACCTTCGCTTCCGGCCACGCGGTGAGCATGAGCAGATCGCCGGCTGGAGCCCCTTCTTCGCCGAGGCGTTCCCACAATTCCTCGGTCAGGAACGGCATGAAGGGATGCAGGACCTTCAGGATCTCATCGATCGCCCACGCGGTCGTGGCGCGTGTCTCCGCCTTGGCGACCTCGTCGTCGCCGTTGAAGATCGGTTTGGCGAGCTCAAGGAACCAGTCACAGAAACTGTTCCAGGTGAACTTGTAGACCGCACCTGCCGCATCGTTGAACCGGTAGTCCTCGAGCGCCGCGGTCACTTCCGTGATGCAGCGACCCATTTCCGTGGCGATCCAGCGGTTGAGCGTGTGTTTCGTGGCCGCCGGATCAAAGCCCTCGACCCGCGCACAGCCGTTCATTTCGGCG
Organism: Pseudomonadota bacterium; assembly: GCA_039818365.1. Lineage (GTDB taxonomy): Bacteria > Pseudomonadota > Alphaproteobacteria > Rhizobiales > Stappiaceae > Roseibium. The sequence continues at coordinate 7,576 of JBCBUA010000212.1, read as the reverse complement.
AAACGGGATGCGTTCCAGAGCTTTGTCGCAAAACGCTGGCCGCCTTCGGCCGCCTGATCGGACATGCGCAAAGTCCGGCGTGACTGCACTTCCTGGCTGGCAAGCGCAAACCGGGTCGCGTCCGCACCGTAGCTGTCGATCAGTTCGAGCGGGTCAAGAACGTTGCCGAGCGATTTCGACATTTTCTTCCCGTTCTTGTCGACGACGATCGAGTTGATATAGACCGTGTGGAACGGGACTTCCTTCATGAAATGAATGCCCTGCATCATCATCCGGGCGACCCAGAAGAAGATGATGTCGAAGCCGGTGACGAGGACGTCGGTCTTGTAGTACCGCTCCAGTTCGGGCGTCTCGTGCGGCCAACCGAGTGTCGAAAACGGCCAAAGCGCCGATGAGAACCAGGTGTCGAGAACGTCTTCGTCGCGCGTGAGAGCCTTGCCGCCGGCTTTTGCAAAGGCTTCCTCTTCGGTCTGCGCGCAGTACTCGTTGCCGTCTTCGTCATACCAGACCGGGATCTGGTGTCCCCACCAGAGCTGACGTGAAATACACCAGGGCTGAATGTCGTTCAGCCAGTTGTAGTAGGTCTTGTCCCAGTTCTCCGGAACGAATTTGGTGTTGCCATCCTGAACCGCCTTGAGTGCCGGGGCGGCCAAGGTCTTGGCATCGACGAACCATTGGTCCGTCAGCATCGGCTCAATGACGACTTTCGATCGATCGCCGAACGGCTGCATGATCTTCTTGGATTCGACCATCGGCAAATCGGACGGTCCGGTTTCGTCTTCGCCGAGCGCGCGGACGATTGCCCGTCCCAGCGGGTGCCAGTCCGGTGCCTGCCCCTTCATCCATGCGACCTCGGGATGATCCGCCGGGACCATGACCGCGAGGCCTTCCGCCGTGATCTGCTCGATGACACGCTTTCTTGCCTCGTAGCGGTCCAGGCCGCGCAGGTCGTCCGGGACGATGTTGATCTCGTCGACCTCGTTGACGGTCATTTCGGCGCCGTCGATGATTGACTGGGCCTTCGCCGCTTCCTCGACATAAGGAGCGCCATCGGAGCGCATTGCCCCCTTGGTGTCCATCAGCCGGTACATCGGGATCTTGTTGCGCTGGGCAACGCCGTAGTCGTTGAAGTCGTGCGCGCCGGTGATCTTCACCGCACCGGAGCCGAAGTCCGGATCGGGATATTCATCGGTGATGATCGGGATCAGACGGCGATGCTCTTTCGGCCCGACCGGAATTTCGCACAGTTTGCCGACGATCGGCGCATAGCGGGTGTCGCCCGGATGAACGGCAACCGCACCGTCACCCAGCATCGTCTCGGGACGTGTGGTCGCGATCGAGATGTAGTCGCGGGTCTCGCGGAGCGTGATGTTTCCATCCTCGTCCTTCTCGACATATTCATAGGTCTCGCCACCGGCCAACGGGTACTTGAAGTGCCACATGTGGCCGTCGATCTCGATGTTCTCGACTTCAAGATCGGAAATTGCCGTTTCGAACTTGGGATCCCAGTTGACCAGCCGCTTGGAGCGATAGATCAGGCCTTCGTTGTAAAGGTCGACAAACACCTTCAGAACCGCTGCGGACAGGTTGGGCGACATCGTGAACTCGGTCCTGCTCCAGTCGCAGGATGCGCCCAGGCGCTTCAACTGACCGAGGATCGTGCCTTCGGACTTCCGCTTCTGCTCCCAGACCCGCTCGACGAAGGCATCCCGCCCCATTTCGCGGCGGCCGGGCTGCTGTGTCTCCATGAGTTCGCGCTCAACGACCATCTGGGTTGCAATCCCGGCGTGATCGGTGCCTGGCTGCCACAGGACATCAAAACCCTGCATCCGTTTCCAACGGATCAGAATGTCCTGGAGCGTGTTGTTGAGCGCGTGACCCATGTGGAGCGAACCGGTCACGTTCGGCGGCGGAATCACGATTGAAAAGGCCGGCGCGCCATCCTTGGCACCCGCTCCGGCCTTGAAGGCCTCCGCCTTTTCCCAGGTTTCGTAAATCCGCGGCTCAACGCTGGCCGCATCGTAAGTCTTTTCAAGCATCAGGGTCACTCGAAGGGAAGATGTCTGTCGAAATTCGTGAGCCCACGTGTAAATCGGAAGCGTCCGCGCAAGTCAACCGGTTATGCGTTGATTGCGGCAAGGATGCGTAGCCCTGATGAGACTTTGGCCGCGCGCCGTCCACGGGGCTTGGGTGCAAAAGGTTTTGCTGCCATAAACCTCCCATGACGATCCGGATCCGCCCCCATCACTTTCTCTGCATGCTTACCTTTTTGGGAAAGGGGTATTCGGCCCCTTTCGTGCGCAACTACACAAGGATCGTGGAACGGCTGAATTCGGGTGAAGACATCGAGATCGTCGACGGACCCGACGACATCTGCAAGCCAATGCTCCTGGAGGACGGCCACCACTGTCATGATGGCAGCGTCAAGGCGCGTGATCACACTGCGTCACTCCGAATTCACGATTTGCTCGGGCTGGACATGAAAACGGGTCAGCACCTCACGTTGCCGCGCGCGCAGATCGAGGCGTTGCGGCACGCCTATGCAGACGGCGCATTCCGTGTCGCTTGTGCAGGTTGTCAATGGCAGGACTTATGCGCGTCGATCGCGGAAGACAACTTTAATGGCTGCCGTCTGAACCCCGGCCGCGAGCCGGACGGAACGTGAATTCAGCGGCGCCGCGTCACGCGCTGGATTTCCTTCTGGACCATCTGTTCCACCATTCCGGGCAGATTCTGATCCAGCCAGGCCTTCAGCATCGGTCTCAGCATTTCCTTGACGAGTTCCTCGACCGTCTGTGCCTGCGATCCGACGAACATGTTCGACAGGTTGTCGAACGCCGCGTGCACCGCGTCGCCGGTGTTGTCGGATGTCAGGAACGCATCAGCCGCGACATCCGGCAGATCATCGGGAACAGGAGCCGTTTCCATGGAGGACGGCGGTATCGGCGCCGGGGCCGGTGGAGCCTCGGGCTCTTCTGCAAATGACAGGTCACCGCCCGGACTGTCGAAGTCTTCCGCGAGACCTTCGACCATTTCCATGTCATCCGGAACCGCCAGTTCTTCCGTCAGTTCCAGAACGTCGTCTTCAGCTTCGTCGTCCGCCGCGTCCGCTTCCATAGCAGCAGCCATGTCATCAGCTTCGTCCTCGGACGAACTGTCGCCGCCTCCGCCACCGCTCGGTTCCATGTCGAACAGCTTGTCGAGGTCGTCCTGTGACATTTCGGCAGCGTCGCCCATATCTTCTACCGCTTCTTCTACTGGAGTATCAGGCTGTTCGGATTCGGTCTCTTCGGTGCCGGCGTCACCCTGGGCATCTTCGTCGGAAATAATACGGCGGATCGATGCGAGGATTTCCTCCATCGACGGCTCGTCGGCCTTTTTTGCCTCTGCCATAACTTCCCCCGTGTACTTCGTCCACGCTGCAGCACGCTCGGATTCGCAAATGATTCGTTAATCGAAATTATGCGTCCGGGAGCCACGCCCGCAAAGCAAACGCGCCTGCTGCGATTGCCTTATCCCCTCATAAGTCCCGAATAGGGCTCATTTAACAATGCGGTACGGCGCGAGCCTCAGCGTATAACCGGTCGACAGGTCTGGGGTACGGCCCCTGGACTGCAGAACAAAAAACGGCCGGAAAACGATGTTTCCAGCCGTTCATCATGTTTGTCGGAAGTGATCAGCGGCCGTCTGGGGTCCTTGAACCGAACCATTTGCCGCGAACCGCATTATAGTGCTGGGTCGGGTCATAAATCTGAACACGAAGTCCAAGATCCGTTGCGCTCAGGGAACCGATTGAGGAGACGAGCTGATAGCCGCTGATGATGCGGTTGCTCTGCGCCTGAACAAGATTGGACTGCTGTGTCACCAACTCGCGCTGCGCGTCAAGCACGTCAAGTGTCGTTCTTTGGCCGACACGCTGCTCTTCGATCACACCTTCCAAGGCGAGCTGTGATGCCTCAACGGCGGCCTGTGCCGCCACGATTGAAGCTTCCGCCGCCTGGTAGTTCCCCCAGGCGGAAATCACGTTGGCCCGGATCTGGTCCCGCGTGACGTCAAGCTGCAGCCGGGTCTCGCCAAGGGATTCCTTCGCCTGCCGGATGCTGGAAGACACGCTGCCGCCCTGGTAAAGCGGAATGCTCACGCTTCCGTTGATGGACGCGGAATCCACATTCTCCGCAAAGAAGGTACCCGGGTTCACACTCCTTGAAAGGGAACCGTCAATCGAGACCGTCGGCAGCCGAGCGCCTTCCGCGGTCTTCACGCTGTAAATGGCAGCGTCCACCAGATGCTGTGCTTGGCGGATCAGCGGCTGTTTGGTCTCGCTCGTTTTCAGTGCCGAATCGAGCGATTTTGGAACAAACTTTGCAATGCCCGTGTCTGCTGACAGATTTTTGGCTTCGATGCCGATGACCTGACGATAAACCGCCCGGCTGGCGTTGAGGTTCGCGAGAGCGGAGTTCAGGCTTGCCTGCGCCTCAGCCGCTCGCGCTTCTGCCTGGCTGACATCCGTCCGCGTTCCCTCGCCGACGTCGAAGCGGTCACGGGCCGCCCTGACCTGCTCCTGAAGGAAGGCAAGATCGCTGCGCTGAAGCGACACGAGCGCCGTGTCCTGGATCACGCTGACATACGCCGTAGCAGCGCTTAGCAGCGTATCCTGCTCCGTCGAAATCAGGCTTTCCCGCTGCGCAAGAACGATCGATTCCGCCTGGCGGACCGAGTTCACGGTCCGGAAACCATTGAAAATGGTCTGGCTCACCGACAACGAGAGGGACGCGTTGTTCTGCACCGAATTCAGATTTCCGGTGTTGCTGTCGCTCCAGGTCCTTCCGATACTTCCGGCTGCCGACAAAGTTGGCCGCCATCCCGCCAAGGCCTGGGGAACATTCTCATCCGTGCCGCGCAACGTGGCGCGTGCGGCATTCAAGCTCGGGTTGTTGGCATACGCCAATGCGAGCGATTGCCAGATCGTCTCAGCCTTTGCAGAAGACACTGCAAATCCGGTCAACGAAACGGCAGCAACCCCGCCCATCAGCACAAATCCAATGGTAGCTGCCTTAAATGTTGAACGACACGACACCCAACGCTCCTTCCGGATCACGACATGTAGGCTAGTTGACTAAACCGAAGAACTTTACTCTTCAAGCGTTTGAGGCCGATTTAATCAGTTTTTCAGAGACTGCGGCTTAAAGGCAACAAATCCGGAATCGGGATAAGTCTCTCGCCGCATTGCCAAACCCACAATCTTCCGCTGAAGACTGGTTCAAGGTGGTTAGCAATTCGTTAAAAAGTGAACTCCTCGGATTTGGCAAAACCCGGCAGGAGACTGACCGCGGCATTGAAGCCGAATCGGCTGCTAACCGCCTCTCCCGACTTCTGATAAAGGCGCGCAACGCCTGCACCGCCCAACCCCTCGATAACGACAAGACGCCCGGATGACTTCAGCTGTTTGGTCAATGTTTCCGGCAGTGCTTCAACAGCGCCGTCAACGAATACGACGTCGTAGGGGCCTTCGGAGCCATACCCTTCAACAAGCGGGCCGTCCACGACCACGGCGTTTTCGATGCCGAGCTCAACCAGCGATTCGGTCGCCGAGTTATACAGGGCTTCATCTTCCTCGAGCGCGACAACCGAGGCGGCAAGCTTGGCAATGACCGCCGCGCTGTAGCCGGTTCCCGCCCCGACAATCAGCACAACATGGTCAGAACGTATATCGGCAAGCTGCAGCATTTTCCCGAAAATGTGGGGTTTCATCAGGACCCGGCCACCCTCATCGGAGCCAATCTGAAGGTCTTCGTCGATATAGGCGACCGATTTCCGGGATGCCGGGACGAACCTTTCCCGCGGCACCTCTTCCATCGCGTCCAGAATACGGTGATCGGTGACATCGTTGGTCCGCAACTGGTTGTCCACCATCTTGCGGCGGGACTGACTAAAGTCCGTCATATCGGCCCTCACTGTGAATAGCCGGTTCTCCGGCGCCTCTTGAAAGGTTCATTAACGACGCAAACCCGGCCTGACAAGTCTCTCTCGCCATTGCCGGCAGCTGCATGGTGACACAGCTCCTCTGAATCGGTGCAAGCGCTCTGCGTTGAGGCATGGCTCTGATCACAGGGCCGCTCGCCTTCCAAGACATCTTGCACACTTTGCTCAGCTTCTTGCGCAGAAAGGTCCGGCCCACGACCGGTGACAGCCGGTTACTTCCTTACCGGAGGCTGCGCGCGCAGGTCCCACATGTCGCCGAGTTTTCTATCCCAGCTTTCCGGAACGCAGCCCGGAAACCCGCCGCCAGGATAAAGCGTCAGTTCACCGACGAAAACACGGTCTTCACAGGCGTAGAGATCGACGCGGACAAAATCGGTGTCGCACGCCACTTTCTCGGCGATCGAGATCATCTTCTCAAGGCTTGCCGGTAGTTCGACATGACCGGAAGCAGGTGTACGGTACCCGGACTGCAGATCAAGACGGTCCCCATCGGGGGAAAAATACGCCTCATAGGAGATGCCATCCCGCCGCAACCGGACTGCAATCAGGCGGACCTTGCCGGAAAAAACGAAAAAGCGGTAGTCATCCGGCGCGTCCGTTGTGCCCTGAAGCATTTCCTCGATGATCAGTTGCGGTTCGAATTCTCCATATGCCCATTCCCGGTTATGGCGATGGTGTCTGGTTTCCAGCCATTTTTCGGGAAGACCGCTCTTGAGCAGCGCACGGACGTCCTCCTGCTTTTCAAGGAAAACGCCCTGCCCGCTTCCGTGGGTCGGCTTCACCACGACCGGCAGCTTGATCGTGGACCAGTCAACCTTGGAAAGATCCCGTCCGACCCACAATGTCTTGATTGCGCAGTCCTCGCCGACCCGGTCGCGGACGAGCTTCTTCACTGCGTGTTTGTCGACCATCACGGGAAAGAGAGGGTTGCGATCATAGAGCTTTCGAACCTGCACCTTGTCGGTGAAGGTTCTCGGAACGTCCAGGTCTGGAAACCGGCCGCCGATGGAGAAGAATTTGAGGGAGATAAAGCTTCGATCCGGCAAGACTTGCATCAACCGCCAAAAGACGTGCTTCAGCCGTTGCCTGAACCCGATTGAAACGGCATTCGAGAGCACGATGCTTCGCATATTCCACTCCGTTTCCTGCACTTCACTTTCATGAAAAACATTGGTGCGCCGCCATGCCCATCTACGGCGCACCAATGTTGCCAAGTGCACAGGACACCCGGCAAAGGATACCGAGTCACTTTGACCGGCACCGCGTTCAAACTAAGGGATTCCCGCAGCTTGGGTTACGCAACGAGCGCAGATTTCCCCGTCCCTGCTCACGCGATCAGCGGTATCGCGAACGGCGCGTCAACCATCCCGTTTCCAACAGCCTGACCGGAGAGCGCAGTGACCCGAAACCGCCCGCCCCCCCAACACCAAAGGCGCGCATGGTTCCTGCATGCGAAAAGGTCAAAGTCGCATTGCGCGTGAAAAACGCAAAGACGGCTTGACGAACAGTCCGCGAACAGATATTTGCCTAACACCTGCCGCGAAACTGCCTAACACCACTTGAGGCAATCGCTTAAGTCATTGAAAAGACGGCA
>JBCBUA010000211.1:0-10296 GCA_039818365.1 Pseudomonadota bacterium | reverse complement strand
CTCGCGTTCAAATTCCTCTCAAGCCCTTGGGATATCTGGAAAAATAGCGATCTGACATGGAAGAAAACCGTGCTCAGACTGGCTTTTGTTGAGCCTATTTTATATAGCCGGAAAGAGGGTGTTCGAACCCCGAAAATAGCCTTACCATTCAAGGCTTTATCGGAAATTTCATGTGGGAAATGTGAGATGGCGCACCGGGGAGGATTCGAACCCCCGACCCCCAGATTCGTAGTCTGGTGCTCTATCCAGCTGAGCTACCGGTGCTTCGGGTGCAGGGACCGGGTCATTCGGATGTATTCAAGCAAATGATGGTCCTGCGCAGCGGGGCCGCGTGTGCCCCGGACAGGGCGCTTACCTACTGCGCCCCGGGAGGGATTGCAAGCGACTTTTTAAACTTTTTTTCAAGGAATTGTCCCACGGTTCCAAAACCTTCAGAAAAGCCAAGGAATTGGGCGCGGGCGGAGGCGACGCCCCCGCGCGGCATCCTGTTCAGGACCGGCGGTCGGGCACCTTCAGGCGGAAGCAGGCACCCGGCCTGGTCTCGTCCAGATCAATGCTGCCGCCATGGGCTTTCAGAAGCTCGGCAACGATGGCAAGGCCAAGCCCGATGCCGCCCTTCTTGGAGCCGCTGTGAAACGCCTTGAAGAGTGCCTTCCTGGTATTCTCGGGGATGCCCGGCCCGGTGTCGGAAATGATCACGTGCACGCAGTCGCCCTCGCGCATCGCTTCCATGGTGATCCGGCGGACAAGCGTCTCGTCCTTCTCCGTTTCAAGCGCCTGCAGCGCATTGCGCACCAGATTGAGCAGGACTCGGAAGATCTGTTCCGGGTCCGCGTCGATCTCGATGTGCTCCGGCACGTTGTTCTCGAAATCAACCGTGTCGTGATCCTGAAGCCCAAGCACATCGGCCACGTCGTCTCCGACCCTTTGCAGGGCGAGCAGACGGCGCTGCGGCGGACGTTCCTGGGCCTTGCCGTAGGACATCACCGCCTGGGTGTAGCCGACCGCCCTGTCGAGGGTCGCGAGGATCTTCGGCGCCAGCCGGCTGACCGTCGGATCGGGCACATGTTCCAGACGCTCCAGGAACAGCTGCGCGGAGGCGAGAAGGTTGCGAAGGTCGTGGTTGATCTTGGAGACCGCCAGGCCGAGATCGGCAAGGCGCTGCTTCTGGTGCAGCGCCCGCGACAGGGCCTCTTCCATGGCGGCAAGCCGGATTTCGGCATCACCCAGTTCGTCCTGACGGCCGGAAACCGTGATGATCCGGCTGGTGTCTTCCGGGCTCTCCGCGAAACGCTCCATGGAGCGTGTCAGCCGGCGCAGCGGACGGATGAAAAGCGCCCGCAGCGTGATGTAGACAAGGCTCGCGGTGATGACGGAAATAAACAGCGACAGCGCAAGAATTCGGCCGGAAAAGGCGAGCATGTCCTGCTGCAGGAGCGCAACGGGCAGAACAACGTCGACGCGTTCCGTGTGGCCCATCTGGCCGACACCGATCACGCGCATGACGCCGTCACCGCGATAGGTCAGGATCTGGAAGCTGCCGATGATCGAGGACAGCGCCGAGACTTTCGCCATGTCGACCACGAAGTCGACCTCGCCGGGCACATCGTTCATGGCGATCAGGCTGCGCCGGGTTCCCTGATCCAGCGAAATCGCGACCGCGCCCGTCGTTTGCAGCAGTTCTTCCTGAAGCCTCGGCGCAATCGTGCTGGTCTCCGCCAGAACGGAGGCGGCGACGCCCGCCGTCGTCAGCCGGTCCATCAGCCAGGTATTGCGGTAGTTGGCGATCGAGGGAACATAGATGAAGACTTCCGACAGCATCACGAAGACGACCGTCAGGAGCAGGAGCTTGCCCGACAGGCCGCCGAGCCGGGGGCGCTCCGGACGCTCGATCGCCCGGGGGGTCTTTCCCGTATCGTCTGCAGGGACCGCTGCGCCTTCCGGCGCGCCCTCATGCTTCATCTCAGTCCGTCCCAAAAATCAACAGGTCGCATCCGCATAGATTGGACCCAAATAGTATGAAAATATGACCTAAACCGCCAACAACACCGATAAAACTCATCCGAACTTGCGCAATAAAGCAAGCAACCGGCGCAACCAAACATTCTTTGGCGCGTCCGCATAGTACGAAATTGCCGCACGGCGCACCAGTTCTCCAAGCGTCGGATAAGGTGCGATGAAACCGGCAAGGTCCTTCATCTTCATTTTCTTGGACAAGGCCAGCGACAGAAGATTGAGGATTTCACCTGCCTGCGCGCCGACAATGTCGGCCCCGGCCAGGCGACCACCCGGACCGACAATCAGCTTCAGGCGTCCCTTGGTCGCACCTTCCGCCTGGGCCCGGTCGTTGCCGGCATAGTCGGCGGTCAGGACCTTCACCGCGCCGCTATAGGCCCGCTTTGCCTCGGTCACGGTCATTCCGATATGTCCGAGTTCCGGCGAGGTGTAAGTCACCCAGGGAACGAGTGTGTCGTTCATCTTGACCGGCATGCGGAACAGGATCGAACGGATGACGAGACCGGCCTGGTAACCGGCAACATGGGTGAACTGCAATCCGCCGGCAACGTCTCCGATCGCATAGACCCGGCGGTTTGTGGTGCGCAAACCCTGATCGACCTGAATGCCCTTGCGGTCGAAGCGGATGTCCGCTTTGTCCAATCCGAGGTTCTCGACATTGGGGGCCCGCCCGGCCGCAACAAGCAGATGGCTGGCGTCGGTCTCGACGGGCGTTCCGTCCGCGCGCTTGGCAAACACCCTGACACCTTCACCGGCCTGTTCAACGCGCTCAACGGCCGTTTGTTCCAGGATTTCGATGCCTTCGTCCCTGAGCGTTTCGATCACGATGCCGGCAAGCTCAGGATCATCCTTGCCAAGTGCCTTTGCCGCCTCGAAGACAGTCACTTCCGCGCCTAGCCGGCGGTGGGCCTGCGCCATTTCCAGTCCGATCGGACCACCGCCGATGATCGCCAGATGTTTTGGCGTCTCGCGCAGCTCGAACAGCGTTTCATTGATGAGATAGGGCACGTCGTCCAGTCCGGGGATGGGAGGCACAAGTGCGGTCGAACCCGTCGCGACCACGAAGCGGCGCGCCTTGACCTCGACAGCGCCGACTGAAACCGTTTCGGCATCGGTGAACCGGGCCTCGTCCCGCAGGACGGTGACGCCCAGGCCCTCAAAGCGCTCCTGCGAATCATGCGGCTCAATTGCTGCGATCACGCTGCGCACGTGGTCGTTCGCCTTGGCGAAGTCGATGTCGAGGCCTTCCGAATGAATGCCGAACCGGTCCTGGCTCCTGTTGCCCGCAGCCGCCTTCGCGGCGGCCAGCAGGGCCTTGGAGGGAACGCAGCCATAGTTCAGGCAGTCGCCACCCATCAGCCCCTTTTCGACCAGAACGACGTCGACGCCGAACGCGGCCGCGGCGGCGGCAACGGACAGGCCGCCCGATCCGGCACCTATCACACAAATGTCGGGGGTCAGGAGTTTTGCCATTGAGGGCTCCGGGTGTGGTGAATGTGGCGTGGCGAGAGACGGGCCGGGTAAGTCAGGCCGATCGCAGTTTTTTCAGGACGACCGGAATAAGGCTGGCAATCCCGAGCGCGAAGAAAGCCGCCAGCAGCTGGGGCGTGACCAGCGCGGAAATCTCGACCTCGCACGTACCGGCCGACGCACAGCCCGGGTTTGCGGCCTCCTGTGCTTCGATGACGCTGTCCAGGCCGGAACCGATAAAGGCGAATGCAAAGGTTCCCGGGATGATGCCGATGAAGGTTGCCAGGGCGTAGACAGGAAGGCGCACCTGGAAGATCGCCGGCGCGATGTTGACGAGCCAGAACGGAAATACAGGCGTCAGCCGCAGGAACAGAAGGTAACTGAAACTCTCGTTGCGAAACCCCTCCGCAAGGCGCGCCAGGAACGGCCCGGCCCGTTTGGTCAGGACTTCGCCGAAGGAAGACCGGGCGACCAGGAACACGGCGCATGCGCCGATGGTCGCACCGAAAACCGTCACGGTTCCGCCCGCGATCCAGCCGAACAGGAACCCGCCTGCTATCGTCAGAAGAGAGGCTCCGGGAAAGGACAGGGCAACGCACACGATGTAGGCGAGGCAGAACACGGCAAGGGCGGCGAGCAGGTTCTGATCGACAAAGCCGATCAGGTCCTGGCGCTGCATGATGAGGTTGGACAGGGTCAGCTGCTTGTGGAGGCCCTGGGAAAACGCAAGCGTCATCAACGCGAGCAGAACGACAAGCGGCAGCCATTTCCTGAACTTGCCGGAAACAGACGGTTTCACCGTTTCCTCGATTTCTTGCTCCGTTTCCTTCGGCCCGGTCATTCGGTCTGCCTTATCCCCCAGCATGTCACGTCCTATCAGCAGTTCGTTCGCGGCGATTCTTAATGACGCCATATTGGTCTTTCTGCCAGATGTACCTTAAACTGCTTAAAAAGAAGCATGCTTCACTGATAAGTGACGCCATGGTGTCGGTCGATCACCTGTGCGTGAACGGATTTGCGCCCCGAGATTCTTGGCGCGCAACGTTGACTTGAAGCTGCGCGGCGCTTATAAGCGCGCACGACTGGGACATGCATTCGGACCCAAGGCTGTTATGAGCCGCGCTCTTCCAGCGCTTCGAGTGCTTCCACCAAAGAATTTAAAAATGAAAAGGGCCGCGCTCGAACCGCGCGGGTAAGAACGATGAAGCGTACGTATCAACCGAGCCGTCTTGTCCGCAAGCGCCGCCACGGATTCCGCGCACGTATGGCCACCAAGAACGGCCGTCAGGTGCTCGCACGCCGGCGTGCAAAGGGCCGCAAGAGCCTCAGCGCCTGATTGGCAACCTGTGCGCAGTGCGCCGGGTTGGCGGCTGCTGCCAACACCATTCCGCTGCCATGGACACTTTGAAAAAGCGCTCCGAATTCCTCGCGGTTGCCAAAGGCGGCCGATTGGGTCGGCGCGCTTTCGTCGTTCAGGGTCGGAAGCGCACAACGGACGAGGCATCCCGCGTCGGCTACACCGTTACCAAGAAAACGGGTAACTCGGTGATGCGCAGCCGCATCAAAAGGCGCCTGCGCGCGGCGGTGGCCGAGCTTTGCCGCGACGACATTCCGCAAAATGCGGATTTTGTGCTTGTCGCACGCGATTCCGCGCTCACTCTTCCCTTTCAAAAACTCGTTGCAGACCTTAAGTCAGGCCTAAGCCAAGTGCTGGATCCGGAGACACCGCGCGGACGGGGTAAACCGCGCCGGGGAAACCGGTCGTCTCAACCGACACCGCGCAGGAAACAGGGGTAATACCAGTTGATCTCCGAAAACCGAAACACGATTCTGGCAATCGTACTGTCCCTGATTGTTCTGCTCGCCTGGCAATATTTCGTTGCCACGCCGGAACTGGAACGCCAGCAGGCCGCGCTCGAACAGCAGCAGCAGGCAGACGCCGCGCGTCAGGCAGCCACGGCAGGAGGTGCAAATCCAGACGCCCCGCAACCGTCGGCAACGTCAAGCGAAAACGCGGCCCTTCCAGCGCAGTCCGTGGGTCAGAATGCAGTTTTCGGAAACCGGGAACTGGCGGTTGCCGCCAATGACCGCGTTGTCATCGACACGCCGCGGCTGGAGGGTTCCATCAATCTCACGGGTGCCCGTCTCGATGACCTGCGTCTGAAGGATTATCACGAGACCGTTGACAGGAGCAGTCCGACGATCGCCCTGTTCTCGCCCAAGGGCAGCCCAGAGCCCTACTATACCGATTACGGATGGGTCGCCGATCCGGGCACGAATGTTGCGCTTCCGGGTCCCGACAGCGTCTGGACAGCGGAAGGCAACGCCACCCTGACACCGTCCACGCCGCTCACCCTGAGTTGGGACAATGGTGCGGGTCTTGTCTTCAAGCGGACCTATTCCGTCGACGAGAACTACATGTTCACCGTCGCACAATCCGTCGACAACAGCTCCGCTGACGCCGTCACGCTCTATCCCTACGGCCTGATTGCCCGCCAGGGCATACCGGAAACCACCGGCATCTGGATCCTTCACGAAGGTCTGCTCGGTGTCTTCGGCGAAGAAGGCCTTCTTGAGGTTGACTACTCGGACCTTGAGGAAGAGGGCATGAACCGCCCTGCCAAGGTCGACAACGGCTGGCTCGGCATCACCGACAAGTACTGGGCCGCAACGCTTATCCCGGTTCCGGGCCAGGAGTTTCAGCCGAGCTTCAGTTTCTCCAGCGTGACCGGCAATTTCCAGGCGGATTACCTCGGCAACGGTGTCGCCGTGCCGGCGGGGGGCACCGCTGAAACCAGTTCCTATCTGTTCGCCGGTGCCAAGGAAACGAAGCTGATCGACGCCTACGAGGAATCGATCGGCATCAACCGGTTCGAACTGCTGATCGACTGGGGCTGGTTCTACTTCCTGACCAAGCCGATGTTCTTCGCGATCGACTATTTTTTCCACCTTCTCGGAAACTTCGGCGTCGCCATCCTGGTCGTGACGGTCATCATCAAGCTGATCTTCTTCCCCCTGGCGAACAAGTCCTACGTCTCCATGAGCAAGATGAAGCTCGTGCAGCCGCAGATGACCGAGATACGGGAAACCTACAAGGACGACCGGCAGAAGCAGCAGCAGGCTCTGATGGAGCTTTACAAGAAGGAAAAGATCAATCCGCTTGCAGGCTGTCTTCCGATCCTGATCCAGATCCCCGTGTTCTTCGCGCTTTACAAGGTGCTGTTCGTCACCATCGAAATGCGCCATGCGCCGTTCTTCGGCTGGATTCAGGATCTGTCCGCGCCGGATCCGACATCGCTGTTCAACCTGTTCGGTTTGATCCCCTGGGATCCGCCGCAACTGCTGATGCTCGGCGTCTGGCCGCTGCTGATGGGCATCACGATGTTCATCCAGATGAAGATGAACCCGGCGCCGCCGGACCCGACCCAGCAGATGATCTTCACCTGGATGCCGGTGGTCTTCACCTTCATGCTGGCCTCTTTCCCGGCCGGACTGGTAATCTACTGGGCATGGAACAACTTCCTGTCGATCACGCAGCAATACGTGATCATGCGCCGCCAGGGAGCCAAGGTCGAACTGTGGGACAATCTCGGGTCCATGTTCAAACGAAAAAAGCCGGCCTCGGACGACGAGGCTGACAAGGCCGAAAAGAGCTGATACAACCCTAGGGTACGGACCCATAAATGACGCCGATTTGGCGGCAGAAATGGCAAAATCTCGGGAGGAAGCGTGTGCAGAGCGGGCTTTTTGCCCGGTCAAGCGCGGTGACGCCGCGAGATACAGCCATTTTGCCGTCCTTCGGATTTGGCCGTTTTGGCCATCTGCCACGTCGCGAAAGGCTTGAAAATGAACCACATTTCCTGCGCTTTCGCTTCTCGCAGTTGGTCAAAACGATCCAAACCAAATTGACTTCTTTTATGAGTCCGTACCCTAGGCGGCTGCCCGAGCGCTTTTGCCTCAGTGCCGCTCGACGAAGCTGTCAATCACCTTCTTGACCCCGGCCTTCTCGAAGTCGACCGTCAGCTTGTTGCCTTCGATCGAGGTGATCGCGCCATAGCCGAACTTGATGTGGAAGACGCGTTCACCGAGAGAATACTCCGACGGGGTTTCGCTGACGGATTTGGCGACAAGTTCGCCCTCGATCGTGAGCGGTCCCTGCCGTTTCATCCGGGCGGACTGGTAACCCCTGCCCCCTTCTGAAAAACCGTCATCCGACTGCCGGGCACGCTGCGCGCGCTGCCAGCCGGGGGTCGAGTAGCTGCCGCGCTCGAACGTATCATTGCTGTCAAAGCGCGAGGGGCCGTAGCCGCCGCCCGCATAGCCGCCATAGCTCGAAGAGGGTTCGGCGATCTCGACATGATCGGGCGGCAACTCATCGAGAAAACGCGACGGAACGGTTGATTGCCACAGTCCGTGAATTCTCCTGTTGGAAGCGAAATAGAGCTTCGCACGCTGCTTTGCCCGCGTGATGCCGACATAGGCGAGCCGCCGCTCTTCCTCCAGCCCGGCCCTGCCGCTTTCATCCAGCGACCTTTGATGCGGGAAAAGCCCTTCCTCCCAGCCGGGCAGGAAAACCGTGTCGAATTCCAGCCCCTTGGCCGAATGCAGCGTCATGATCGAAACGGCATCGCTTGCGTCCGCGCTGTCCCGGTCCATCACGAGCGAGATATGTTCCAGGAAACCCGCCATGGATTCAAACTCTTCCATCGAGCGGATCAGTTCCTTCAGGTTGTCGAGCCTTCCCGGGGCCTCGGCGGACCGGTCGAGACGCCACATTTCCGTGTATCCGCTTTCATCGAGAATGATCTCGGCGAGCTCGGTGTGCTTGAGCTGGTCCAGCTGGCGGCGCCATCGGTCGAAATTGTCGAGAACGGTCTTGAGCGAGTTGCGCGGCTTGGGTTTGAGTTCCTCGGTATCGATCAGCTGCTGCGCGGCCTGCATCAGGGGAATGCGCTCGGCGCGCGCAAGCCCGTGCACGAGCTTCAGCGTTGCATCGCCAAGACCCCGCTTGGGCGTATTGACGATCCGCTCGAAGGCAAGATCGTCGGCCGGCTGCGTGACACACCGGAAATAGGCCAGCGCATCGCGGATTTCCATGCGCTCGTAAAAGCGCGGACCGCCGATGACCCGGTAGTTGAGACCGAGCGTGATGAACCGGTCCTCGAACTCGCGCATCTGGAACGAGGCCCGCACAAGCACGGCCATCTGGTTAAGCGCGTGGCCCTTGCTTTGCAGGGCCTCGATCTCGTCGCCGATCGTCCGCGCCTCTTCCTCGGAGTCCCAGACGGACGCGACCGCCACCAGATCGTGGTCCGGCTCGTGAAAATCGGTGAACAGGGTTTTGCCGAGGCGGCCCTCATTGTGGGAAATCAGCTGGGAGGCGGCCGCCAGAATGTGACTGGTCGACCGGTAGTTCCGTTCCAGCCGCACTACGGTCGCGCCCTTGAAGTCGTGCTCAAAACGCAGGATGTTGTCGACTTCCGCCCCGCGCCAGCCATAGATCGACTGGTCATCGTCGCCGACACAGCACACATTCGGATTGCCCTGCGCAAGCAGGCGCAGCCACAGATACTGCGCGATATTGGTGTCCTGATACTCGTCCACGAGCATGTAGCGGAACCGGCGCTGGTACTCCTTCAGAACGTCCGGCTGTGTCTTGAACAGCGTGATCACGTGCAGCAGCAGATCCCCGAAATCCGCAGCATTCAGGATCGACAAACGTTCCTGATATTCCTCATAAAGACGGCGGCCCCGGCCGTTGGCAAAGGCCCGGGCTTCTCCCTCGGGAACCTGATCAGGTGTCAGTGCCCGGTTCTTCCAGCCGTCAAGCATCCCGGCAAAGGTCTTGGCGGTCCAGCGTTTGTCATCAAGGCCTTCTGCCTGGATGATCTGCTTGATCAGCCGGATCTGGTCGTCAGTATCCAGAATGGAAAAGCTCGACTTCAGGCCGACGAGTTCGGCATGCTTGCGCAGGATCTTCACGCAGATCGAGTGGAAGGTACCGAGCCAGGCCATGCCTTCCACGTTGCCGCCGACAAAACCGGAAATGCGCTCCTTCATCTCGCGCGCGGCCTTGTTGGTGAAGGTGACTGCAAGGATTTCCGACTGGCGGGCGCGGCCCGTTGCCAGAATATGTGCAATACGGGTTGTCAGAACCCGGGTCTTGCCGGTTCCGGCCCCGGCGAGAACGAGAACCGGTCCCTCTGTCGTCTCCACAGCCAGCCTCTGTTCCGGGTTCAGCCCCGTGAAATAGTCCGGCGCTTGCCGCGCGGCCATCGCCCTTGCGGCAATCCCGCCCGACGGGCGTGGCGGTGCGGGGGCCGGGTCCTGCCTCGGACCGGCCGCCTGAAAGGGATCGTCAAAGGAATCGTCGTACCCGCCCGGGTCTGCCATGATGCGCTGGTCCAGTTTCACAAAAGCCGTCAGGAACACCCCGTCCCGGCCTTGAAGAACAATATAGCAACAAAATGTTTCTGGCGAGGCGGGAAAACATCAATAAATGGGGACAAGAAGGCCTGCTGCGGCCACGGAACCTTGCGATTTATCGTTACGATCGAGCTGCATGCCACGGCCATATGCAGACCCACCCGAATTCACAGTATCCAGGCAAGGCTCGACTGAAGGAAAACAGCCTCATGCCGAGGAGGGCCGAAAGGCCCGTCTCGAAGGATCGGCAACACCCTCTGTCCGTGAAACCCATCCTTCGAGACAGCACTGTCGTGCTTCCTCAGGATGAGGCCGTTGCAGCATTGCATCCCTGCCCCCGCTTTCGCGGGCTACACAAAAAGACCTTTGTTTGTCATCCCTGCG
>JBCBUA010000210.1:0-10483 GCA_039818365.1 Pseudomonadota bacterium | reverse complement strand
AGTTGCCCCAGCAGATATGGATGCGCACCTTCGCAGGGTCGATGTTCTGAAGCGCATGATTGAGGGCATCGACGTGGCTTGCCGCGATCTTCAGAAACTCGTCATCCGAAAGGTCCGTAAACAGCATGTGCCGGGACAGCGCAAGATCGGGGCAGTCCAGCTGCAGATCGAGGCCGGCGGCGACGATCGTTTCGTATTCGTCCTTCATCACATCGGCCAGCGCCTGCAGATAGGCCTCGCGCGTCGGATAATGGTCGTTTTGCAGGAAGAGCGAAATCACGCCCGGAGACGCGGCATTCATGAAACCGCTTTCCGCGCCATGTGCCGCCATCGCATCCTTGAGATGCTTGATGTCCTTGATCAGTTCCCCCTGCCCCTTGGACCGCACCTCGCCCGTGCACATCGGGCGGGCATATTGCGGCGTTCCGCCGCTTTCCGCGATCCGTTTCAGAAAGCTCGGATAAAGCTTCAGATCCGCCGGTGCGTTGCGCGGGCTGTCGCCGGAAAAACCGGTATACCGGTCCTTGACGTAGGTGGCATACGAGATCTTCGAGGTTTCGCCGTCGCTCACGATCGTGACGCCAGCCTCAACCTGCTTGCGCACGGTTTCGGAAACCGCCGATGCCATCGCCGCGTCGAAGGCAGCCTGGTCAAACGGCTCGCCTTTTTCGCGGGCAAAGATGAAGTCAACGACTTCCTGTGTGCGCGGCAACGAGCCGACATGAGTCACATCGATCTTGCTCATGGGTCCCCTCCTGTTTTTGAGACGGGATCAACCCCGCTCTGTTGTTATCCCACCCAGGTCGGACCTGCAGGATCATTCGTGTTCATGACGCGGAAAAGGCTCGCCTCACCGCTCATGGACGGCACCAGACTATGTTCCAGTCCCGGCGGAACGGCGCAGGTATCGCCCGGTGCCAGAACCTTTTCGCCGCCGGACCAACCGAGTTTCCAATGACCGCGCATGACCATGAGGATTTCGTGGCTGTTGAGGCTGTAAGGCGTCTCGGGGAGCGATCCGCGCGTGAGAAAATCGACTTCGAAGCCTGGGCGATCTTTCAGGAGCCCCTGCTCGCCGATCACCCGGCAGGGTGCCTTGGCGCCGAGTGCCATCATGTCCCAGTAGCGCGCGACATAATCTTTCACGACAGCATCGTTCCCGGGCTCCGGAAACGCCTTCAGTTCCTCGTCGCTCAGAAGCGGCATCGGGTTGATGCCCTCCGGCAGGGCCTGTCCCTTTTTGCTGTCGTAGAGAACGCCGTTCTGCCCGAGCACCAGCCCGTGGTCGCTCGCATCCTCGATCACCTGCGGCGCCCAGGTCACCCCGCCGCCAGCGTCATCGCCGCCAAGGATCGCCATGATCATTCCGTAGTCGGTGCCGATATTCTCAAAGCCGCGGAAAATACCGGTCGGGATGTTGAATATGTCGCCTTCCTCGAGAACGACTTCTCCGGCCGTTCCCCAGCGCCCCCAGAAGAACCGCCACCTGCCTTTGAGGACAAAAAACACCTCCGCGGTCGTATGCGAATGCAGCGAGTTGCGGCACTTGGGTGGCTGCCCGGCCGCACCGATGTTGAAACCCGGCGTGTCCTTGATGTGAACATGCTGGTCCGGGCTTTCGGAAACACCGCCGCCGATGATCGTGAAGTTTTCCTTCTGATCCGATCCCGGCGTGTGGGCGTCGATAAAGGCCGTACGGCAGGGTTTGAGGTCTCCGTAGCGTACGATCCGGGTTTCCATTACTTCAGGGCTCATAACCAAACCTGTGCTTAAAGATTATCCGGTCTTCAGAGCGATCTGTTTCCAGACCGCCGTTTCGTCAAAAAGCGAGTATTCGCGGCGCAGTCCCCAGGGGCCGAATTCGGCGTGAGACGCTCCCATCACATAGACGTCCGCCCCGCTCGGCTCACCGAAGGCACCCCAGCCGTCATGTTTGCCGTGTAGCGACCAGCGCAGGGCGGCTCTGGGCGGCATCATGGGGTCGTCCCGGCCGATCCGGTGCTCGATCCGGAACTGGGCCGAGGGAAAGCTTGCACGCAGCCCCATCCAGAAGCGGTCGGCGGCACCGAAGGAGTGGCCGTTAACGCCCCCTGGGTAAAACAGCGCGCAAGCCCGGTCGTATTCAGCCTCGATGACAGCAATATCCGCTGCCATGATGCGCGACAGGATATCCGCGTAGCGTTCGCCCCACTCATTGTCATTGCCCTTGCCCTTGTAGGGGCCAGGCTTGTCGATGGCAGGCGTGAAGGGATGAACGCAGTTGTCCGGGCCGCCTTCCCTTGAAATGAGGTCGCGCGCGTACTCCTTTGGATCCCAGCCCATCTGACGGACGATCGCACCCTGATCCCGGATCAGCCATTCATCGTTGATCTGATTGTTGATGGCATGACAGTCGGCAATGATCCGGTACTGGAGTTTCTTGCCGCTGGCAGCTCCATAGACGCCGTCGCCAAGATGTGTCGCGGTCGATATGATCCTGTGAGATGAAAGCATGCCCTCTTCCGGCGAACCGGACCAGATGACATCTTCCCCCAGCAGGGTTCTATCTGGAAACTCTGCAAGCGTTGCCATCGTTGCGCCGATGACATCCTTGTTCCCGACGACAACGGATGCGGGCGAGCGCACGACGATGTCGTCCGAGTAGTAGTGATGCAGCGTTGCGATCTTGCGATCTTCCCAGATTTCCCTGGTAATTCCGATGATGTAATCGGGGAAATCCTTCCAGCGGGGATCAAAGCCTTTCATCGGGCCATCCTTCGGGTATGCGGGCGGAACCGCGGATCATCAGCGGTCCGTCTATCTGAATTTTCTGGACATCCTTGCTGCCCTCCTCGATCCATCCAAGCAACGTGGAGACGGTTGCCTCCACCATGCGGTTCGAGGGCTGACGCAAGGTTGTCAGGTCATAGGCAGGCCAGGACGCCAGTGGCACGTCGTCATATCCGACAACCGAAACATCACCTGGAACATCCAGCTTGAGTTCAAAACGCAGGACATCCATGACGGCGAACGCCATGTGATCGTTGCCGACGAAGACGGCGTCCGGGCGGTCCTTGCCGGAAAAGATCTCGCGCGTTGCCGCCGCTGCCGTCTCGCGCTTGTACATGCCGTCGATACAGGCAACCGGTGCGACCCCCGCCGCCGCCAGGCCGGCACGGAATCCCGCTTCGCGGTCGCGACCGGTCGATGACCCGGACCACCCGGCGATATGGGCGACTTTCCGATGGCCTCCAGCCAGCAGGAATTCCGCAATCTTGCGGCCGCCTGCCAGATTGTTGGACGTTACCTGGTTCAGTCTCTTGTCGTCCTGGCCGCGGTTGAACAGGACAACGGGAACCCCGGCAGCCGAACAGCGCGCCGCAAGAGCGTTGGACATGCCGACTGACGCCGTGATGATGCCGTCGACCTGGTAGTCGAGCAGCTCGCCCATCACCTTGTCGACACTGGCATCATCGTTCGAAACCATGAAAACCAGAATGTGATAGCCGTGTTCCTGCAGTGCCGTCGACAGCTTTTCAAGGGCGTCGGGGTAGAACTGGTTCTCCAGATAGGCGACCACGAGGCCGATGATCTTCGACCGGCCGGTGATCAGCGACCGCGCCAGAACATTCGGACGGTAGCCGAGTTCGTCCGCGGCCTTCAGAACCTTGTCAGCCATTTTCGGTGAAACGGACGCGCCCGGCGTGAACACCCGGCTGACAGCCGACTGGCTGACACCGGCCTTTTTGGCCACATCGACGGAAGTGACTTTTTCGGAACGCATCAGTCGGCCGTCCAACCTCCATCCACGAGAAGTGATGTCCCTGTCACCAGCGAGGACGCATCGCTTGCAAGATAGAGCACAGCTCCCATGATGTCCTCGACGACACCCGTTCGGCCGAGCTTGATCTTTTCCTCGATCCATTGGACACGGTCAGGATTATCGAAGGTCTGCTCCGTCAGCGGTGTGCGAATGAAGGTCGGGCAGATCGTGTTGACCCGGATCTTGTGCGGTCCGAATTCGAGCGCCATCGCCTTGGTGAAGCCTTCGACCGCGAACTTCGACGCGCAATAGACGGCACGGTCAATGCCGCCAACATGCGCCATCTGCGAGCTCATGTTGATCAGCGATCCCGGTCGGCCCGCCGCGATCAGGCCTCTTGCAACGCATTGCGTCACGAAATAGGCGCCGCGCACATTGACATTCATGACGGCATCGAAATCCTCGGGCGTGGTGTCGACAGCCGCACTGTGGCGCGCAAGGCCGGCACTGTTCACCAGGACGTCGAACGGGCCATGTTTCTCGATACTGACCTGCACTTCCAGGACATCGGCAATATCCAGCTGCAACGCCGAAGCCTTGAACCCCTTTGCCCGGATCGCCTCGACGGCCTCGTTCAACTTTTCCGTCCGCCGCGCCGCCAGGACCACCTCTCCGCCCGCCTCCGCCAAGGCAACGGCCGAGGCAAGTCCGATGCCCGAAGAGGCTCCGGCAACGAGCACTTTTTTGCCTGCAAGGGAAAAGCTGGGCGTGGAAGGAAGATCGATCATGGCAGCGCAACTCCGGTTTCTGGATCAAAGCCCGCGCGGGCCTTGTTGAAATCCCGAAGTCGGTTGAAAACGTCAACACCCAATTGCGCGTAGGCATCAAGCAGATCGACCATGACCCAGTTTTCCCGGATAAGGCCGTTCTCTACGCGCCAGAAATCGAGACTGCGCATGGTTATTTTCGTTCCCGCCGGTGCGATGCCCATCCAGCCGTCATGCGTGACTGACTGGATCATGTCTGGCCACCCGGTCACAGCCGCATAGTTGCGGTCGCCGAAGAAGTGGTATTCGATCTGATCGACATATTGGCCGCGGTCGGGCATGGCCTTCAGGAACGGGATCTGGTGCCACTTGCGGAAGCCGGCTATCCCGCGCCCGGTACCGATGCCGGACGGCCCGTACCAGCTCATGCGCGGATGCCAGAACTTCGGCATCTCCATCACTTCCGGTCCGCCCTGCGACGGGTGGCGTTTCATGTGCTCCAGCATATCGATGATCAACTGGCACGTCTCGTTTCCCGATGCCGCGTCATAGGGGCCCGGCACGATCCCGTCTTCGGTCGCCGGTCCCGGAACATGCCATTCGCGGCCAAGGCTCGGTGCCATGGGCCATGCACCTGCCTGCATCATGACTTCGGGAATGTCCCAGAGCGCCTGAAACTCAACAACCTTTCCCTCAACAAACCGGTAGAACTCGTGGAACCGCATCGCCACCTGGTGGCCCGTTGCAGGGATATTTTGCCAGGGTCTGTCAAAGGAGCCGGTGTAATAGCCACCGCAGCCGACCCAGTCGTGCCCCTCCGGTGTCGGCCCGGCCATGACGATGGTGTCGCGCCGTTCCAGATCCGGGATTGCACTGAAGAGCGGTGCATAGGCCTTCTCGTAAAAGGCGTCCGTTCCGGCCGTATCACCAAAGGGGTGGCACAGTCTGAACAGGACATCCGGTGTGCAAAGATCGGCGAGCGCCTTGCGGACACGCGCTTCCTCAAAGTCATACATGGCCGCCCGGAGCGGCACAATCAGTTCTTTGTTCCGGGTATGCCTGTCCATTTACTCGGCGGCCTCTCCGTAAGGGACGTTGCCACCCCCGTACCTGCGGACACGGACATTGGCCTGCTCGGCGTGGCCGACAAACCCTTCCAGCATGCAAAGACGCGAGCAGTAAGCGCCGATCTCGGCAGCCGCCTCGTCCGTCAGAACTTTTTGATAGGAATGGGTCTTCAGAAACTTGCCGACCCAGAGGCCGCCGGTATAGCGGCCCGCCTTCTTGGTCGGCAGCGTGTGGTTGGTGCCGATGACCTTGTCGCCGTTGGCGACATTTGTGCGCGCACCCAGGAACAACGCGCCATAGCAGGTCATGTTTTCCAGGAACCAGTCGTCCCGGTCGGTCATCACCTGAACATGTTCCGACGCAATGTCATCGGCGACGGCCAGCATTTCGTCATACGTGTCGCACAGGATCACCTCGCCATAGTCTTCCCAGGACTTGGAAGCCGTGTCGGCGGTCGGCAGGATCTTGAGTAGGCGCTCGATTTCAGACAGCGTTTCGGTGGCGAGCTTACGGGAATTGGTTACAAGGACCGCCGGAGAATTGTAGCCGTGCTCGGCCTGACCGAGGAGATCGGTGGCGCACATTTCCGCATCCACGGTGTCATCGGCGATCACCATGGTTTCCGTCGGACCGGCAAAGAGGTCGATCCCGACCCGGCCGAAAAGCTGGCGCTTTGCTTCGGCGACAAACGCATTGCCCGGACCGACAAGCATGTGCACCGGATCGATCGTCTCCGTTCCGAGCGCCATCGCACCAACGGCCTGAATGCCGCCGAGGACGTAGATCTCATGCGCCCCGCCGAGATGCATGGCCGCAATGACCGCCGGGTTCGGCGCGCCCTTGAATGGCGGCGTTGCCGCAATGATGCGCGGGACCTCGGCCACCGATGCCGTTGCAACCGACATGTGTGCCGAAGCCACCATCGGGAACTTGCCGCCGGGTACGTAGCAGCCGACTGACTGCACCGGAATGTTTTTGTGGCCGAGAATGACGCCGGGCATCGTTTCAACCTCGATATCCAGCATCGACGCACGCTGCGCCTCGGCGAATTTACGCACCTGCTCCTGCGCGAATTTGATGTCTTCCATGTCCCGCGCCGAGACCTGGTTCATCAGCGCTTCAATCTCCGATGCACTTAACCGGAAGGAGGCCGGGGAATAATTGTCGAATTTCTCGGACAACTCGCGCACGGCGGCATCGCCACGGGTTTCGATTTCCTTGAGCGTTCCCTCCACGATGGAGCGAACCTTGGCATCGTCTTCGGACCGCTCGGCTTCCGGCTTGCCGCGCTTCAGATACTCAATGGCCATGTTTCATCCCTTTCAAAGCGCCGGCGGACCATCTTTTAGAGGGGTCTTCTCACCGCAACGCCCGTAATTTTCTTTAAAATTTGCATACGTATGCAGAAACATCAAGCAACAAAACAGCTGCACGAGGTATTACGTAACTGTGCTCAGGCAGCCTTGGTCGGCGCAGGCGGCATGCGCTCGCCGCGGTCGAAGGCCTCCCACCCCTGCCCGTCAAAAACATCCTTGCCGAGTTGCGCCAGAACATGCGGAAAATCGACCATGACCCAGTTGTCGACGATCTTGCCGTCAACGACCTTCCAGAAATCCATGTAGCGGATTTCAACCCGTTTTCCGGTCGGCGCTACGCCCATGAACTCGCCGGAATGCGTTGCTTCCTGGCGCCCGAACGCAGCCGCCCACTCCCCCATGTAAAGACGGGCCTCGTCCACGCATACCTTGTCGGAAAAGGCCGCCTGGAAAGGCCTTTGCCAATTGTTCTGGAACTCCTCCAGGCCGTGTTTCGTGCCGCATCCGGTATTGCCGAGCCAACGGAAAGCGTCGGAAAAAAACTCTCCGATATCGGCGATCCGATGGTCGTTGAGCCCGTCGACCATGTCTTCGATGACACGGCGCGTGTCGTCCGTCTTGCTCATATCCGTGTCGCGGCTCAAGACCGCTTGTTCAGGACGCGAACCCTTCATGTCTCACCTGTAAAACTATGTGTTTGCAAACAGTGCATCGCCTAGCCCTTCACCGCGCCTGCAGTCAGGCCACTGACGATCTGGCGCTGGAAGATCATGATCAGCAGGAACAGGGGCGCAATGATCGAAACGGCAGCCGCCACGGCCTCGACCTGATCCGTCGTCGTTGTCTCGCGGTTGAAGTAGCCCGCAATGGCCGGAACCATCGTCTGGTTCTGGGCGTCCAGAAGCAGCGAACAGACGAGGTAGTCGTTGTAAGCCAGGAGGAAGCTGAACAGCCCGGTCGTGATCACGCCCGGCCACATGACCGGCATGATCACCCACCTGAACGCCTGGAAATGGGTGCAGCCGTCGACCCGCGCCGCCTCGTCCAGCTCGTTCGGGATGTTCTGGAAGAACGAGCGCAGCATCCAGATCGTGAAGGGTTGGTTGATCGACACCAGCACCGCGATCACTGCCCAGGGCTTGCCATAAAGGGTTGGTGCAGCGTCGCCCAGGATAGGACTGAGAATCTCGGCGGAGTTGATAAAGGGCGGCAGGTAACCGGCCACGAGAACCGAGTGCGGCAGGGCGCGGAAAACCAGTGCGATGATAAGGATCCAGAAGGCAATGAACGAACCTGCTGAACCGGCTCTTGCGAGCCCGTACCCGGCCAGCGTCCCCACGGTCAGCGAAACAGTCACGACGCCGACAGTGACGATCATCGAATTGATGAAGTTCTCGTAGAACGCGTTTTCGACCCACACGGCTTTGTAGTGCTCGGTGGTCAGACCAAGAACCGGCTTGCCCAAGGGGCCAAGAATGGAATTTACGGCACCCAGGACCGGAGGAAGGATCCCGGCGAACACAATCAGGAAGCCGATTGCAAACACAAGCGCACCAATGATCCAGCCCGGGACGAGCAGATGGGGCGGCGTGTACTTGTTGACCATCTTCGGCAGAAGCGTCAGCGCCAGATGAACCGTGTACCAGAGAAAGGCAATACCGACGACGATGCTGACGATCGACAGGCCACGCCCCGTTGCAACGGTTTCAGGTCCAAAAATCACGCTGAGCGGATTAGAGGCGAAGGCATCGATCGGATCCTTGAAGCTCATCACCGCGATCCAGAAGATCGGGAACGCTGCGATCAGACACCAGAATGCAAGGAAGCCGACTGAGGTCAGTTGCAGCGCCATTGGCTGCTGCATGGATTTCGGCGAACTCATACCCGTCCCCCCTTGTGATCGCGCCAGGTCTTGCGCAGGAGCGGAATTAGCAGAACGACAATGCCGATCATTGTGAGCATCGCGCTTGCGGACGCACGTGAAATGGACCTGTTTCCGCTATCGTCGGGCGTTAGCAGGTCATAGGTCAGCCACTGCAGCGAAATACGGTAAGCCTGACTGGAGAAGCCGACAATCTCTTCAAAGACGCGGTAGGAATCCATCAGGTGGATCAACGAGACGAAGACGATGAGCGGCATCAGGTGCGGAATGATCACGTAGCGAAGCCGTTCCCAGCGGCTTGCACCGTCGATCACGGCCGATTCCAATGTGTCCTGGTTGACAGTTTGCAGGCCGGCATAAAACACAAGGAACGCAAACGGGGCCACGTGCCAGACACGGTAGAACATCATCAGCAACTCGATGGTCCAGCCCTGAGCGAACATTGCGATGTCCTGGTTCAGCCACCATTCCAGAAACGCGGTCATGATGCCGTCGCCTATAAACAACCAGCGGATGGACAGCGCACCGATAACAGGCGTGATGATGAAAGGCAGAAGCGACACGAAGATGATGGGGCCACGTATCATGCGGGTGGCATTGTTGACCGTGATCGCAATGGCCAGCCCGACGCCGATAACGAGGGGAAGCGTTACCAGAGTGAAGGTCAAGGTGAACCGGAGCGCCTTCCAGAAATCAATGGTAAGCAGTGCATCAAAATCGAAGACTTTCAGCGCCGCCCAGGCCCGGTCCGGCTCCAACACGTTGTAATAGCTCTCCAGCCCGACATATTTGACGTCTGTCACCACTTTGCCGTCTTCTCCAAGAACCGGCTGAATTTTTGTTTCGGTGACGCAGGTCTGGTTTGGAAAACCGGGTGTGCAGGTTTCGACTTCAACCTGCTCGAAAACAGGCTGCGTGACATAGAAGCTCTGCATGAACACGCTGACAAGCGGCGCGGCGATAAAGAGCAGCATCAGGAAAATGGACGGGCCGACAAAGGCGGCAAATGTCTTGGTGTTCATGCTGCCATCCCATGAAACGTGCTTGGATAGGGCGAAGGGCGCTTACGCCCTCCGCAAGGACGGTCGCCGGCTTACTTGATCAGGCCAGCTTCTTTGGCCGACGTCGTGTAGGCGCCGGCGATGTCCTTCAAGGTGGTCTGGGCGTCTTTTGCTCCCGTCAGGAAGTCGGCGACACCATTGCCGAGCGCCGTATGCATCAGGCCCATCTGGGAGCTCGCAGGATAAGGCAATGCACCTGCTTCAGCCGTCTGCACAACACCAAGCGCAAGCGGACCGGGCACGTAACCCTCGATCAACCACACGGCCACATCGTTGTTTTCCTTCACCATTTCCGGCGTCATGCCGTTCATGGCGACACGGAAAGCCGCTTCAGCTTCTTCATCGGACGTGTTGTTGGCAATAACGATACCGTCCCACCAGATCGTCGATGCGGCACGTGCGTCCGCAGTCGGAGCGCCGGCCATCTTCACCTTGCCGACAACCTGGGATTCGTTGGCATCATCCATGGCACCTGCGCGGCTCGCCCACAGGTTCGCCATCGCAATCTTGCCCTGCTGGAACTGCTGCTGCACGTAGGTTGAGTCGGAAACGAGATATTCCGGATCCATATACTCCGTCAGCTTTTTGAGCATCTCAAGGGAAGCGACGCCCTGCTCGTTTTCAATTGTCGCTTCATTGTCCGGGCC
>JBCBUA010000209.1:0-10487 GCA_039818365.1 Pseudomonadota bacterium | reverse complement strand
GACCGGAACGGCGTCAACGCCCTGCCTGTTTTCGTTTCGAGTTTGAAGGAAGCGGAGTCCGTCGCAATCCTGGAAAACCTTTTTGCTGGCGCGAAGCCGGACATCGTTCTGAACGGCACGGCCTTCGCCGTGTCAAAGGCAGGACGGGCGCACCAGCCGACACCGCTCGACAGGATCGGCAAACCCGTGCTTCAGGTCGTGTTTTCCTCGTCGTCAAAAGAGGGATGGGAAGAAAGCGACCAGGGCCTTTCGATCCGCGATCTTGCCATGCATGTCGTCCTGCCGGAGATAGACGGGCGCATCCTCTCGCGCGCTGTTTCCTTCAAGGAGGAAGGCATATTCGACGAGGCAACCCAGTCGACGCCGGTGCGTTTCACGCCGGTTTCCGACAGGATCGACTTCGTTGCCGGTTTGGCCGCGAACTGGGCAACGCTTGGAAGGACCCCCGAGGCAGACAAGAAGACGGCGCTGATCCTTGCGAACTATCCGAACAAGGATGGCCGGCTCGCAAATGGCGTCGGTCTGGATACACCCGCATCCTGCGCCGCGCTTTTGAGCGCCATGGGGGCTGCAGGCTTTGAGACCGGGAACGCGCCGGAAACATCCGCGGACCTCATGGAAGTGCTGACATCCGGCGTGACAAATGCGCTTGCTGGGCGTTCTGACCGGCAGGGATACGAAGAACTGTCGCTCTTTGATTATCAGCGGGCCTATGGGGGATTGCCGGAGCAACTCAGAATGGCAGTTTCCGACCGTTGGGGGACGCCAGAGAGCGATCCGCACGTCGTCGATGGAAAATTCCGGCTCGCGCTGCACCGTTTCGGCAACCAGATCGTCGGGATCCAGCCTGCGCGCGGCTACAATATCGATCCCAAAGAGACCTATCACGATCCTGATCTGGTGCCTCCGCATCACTATTTCGCGTTTTACATCTGGCTCAGGCAGAGTTTTGGCGTTGATGCGGTTGTCCATCTCGGTAAACACGGCAATCTTGAATGGTTGCCGGGCAAGGCACTCGCCCTGTCGCGGAACTGCTTTCCCGAAGCTGTTCTCGGTCCGGTTCCCAACATTTATCCCTTTATCGTCAACGACCCGGGTGAGGGTGCACAGGCGAAACGGCGGACCTCCGCCGTTATCGTCGATCACCTGACGCCTCCCTTGACGCGCGCCGAAAGCCACGGCGTCGCCGAAGAGCTCGAAACGCTGCTGGATGAGTATTATCTCGCCAGCGGGGTCGATCCGCGCCGCTTGAAGCTTCTGACGCGCGAGATCCTGGATGCGGCGGTCCGCCATGGCCTCGACAGGGATATCGGTCTCGACGACAACATGGACGAGGAAACGCGTCTCGCCCGTCTTGACGCACATCTGTGCGATCTGAAGGAGCTCCAGATCCGCGATGGTCTTCATATTCTTGGTCAGAGCCCGGATGGAGAGCAACTCGTCGACCTGCTTGCAGCGCTTGCTAGGGTGCCGCGCGGCGCTGAAACGCACCAGCAGAGCCTGCAGAGGGCGCTTGCGCGTGATCTCGTTCTGGATGACTTCGACCCGCTTGACTGCGATTTTGCGCAGGCCTGGTCCGGCGCGAAGCCCGATGCGCTTGTGCCGGTTGCCGATGCGCCCTGGCGATCGAACGGTGACACTGTCGAACGGCTGGAGCTTCTGTGCCGTGACCTTATTGCCGGTGACCGCGTTGCGGACAGCGAATGGCACAACACCAGGGCGGTTCTTGATGAGATAGGCGCCGCGCTCAGGCCATCCGTTCTGAATTCGGGGCCTGCGGAAACCGCAGCTGTCCTGAAAGCCCTCAATGGCGAATTTGTCGAACCGGGACCGTCCGGCGCGCCGTCGCGCGGGCGTCCGGACGTGCTGCCGACCGGAAAGAATTTCTATTCGGTCGACGTTCGTGCCGTCCCGACCGAGACCGCCTGGCGGCTCGGCTGGCAGTCGGCTGCCCTCCTTGCCGACCGCTATTTCCAGGAAGAAGGCGAGTGGCCGAGATCGCTGGTGCTGACCTGTTGGGGCACGGCCAACATGCGTACGGGTGGAGATGATATCGCGCAGGCCCTGGCACTGATCGGCGCACGGCCGGTCTGGGAACAGGCATCGGGACGGGTCACCGGGTTCGAAATACTGAAACTTTCGGAACTCGGCCGGCCGCGCATAGATGTGACCTTGCGGGTATCGGGCTTTTTCCGCGACGCGTTTCCGCATCAGATGGATCTGTTCGACAGCGCGGTTCGGGCGGTCGGGGCCTTGCCCGAGCCGGTGGAAGCAAACCCGGTTGCCGCGCATATGACCTTCGACTCCCTCAAACTCCAGGCAGACGGCATTGAAACTGACGAAGCGGCCCGGCGCGCAGGTTTTCGTGTCTTTGGCTCCAAACCCGGGGCCTATGGGGCCGGGCTTCAGGCGCTGATAGACGAAGGCCTCTGGAGCGAACGTGCTGATTTTGCCGATACTTTCCTCGATTGGGGCGGATACGCCTACGGCCGCGGTGCGGGCGGGGAAGGCGCGCGCGCGGAACTGACAACGCGCCTGACGTCGGTCGATGCCGTTCTTCACAACCAGGACAACCGGGAGCACGACATCCTCGACAGCGACGATTACTACCAATTCGAAGGCGGGCTTGCGGCGACCGTCGAAACGCTGAAGGGAGCCGCACCGAAGGTGTATCACAACGACCACTCCCGCCCGGAACGTCCGGTAATCCGAAGCCTTTCGGAGGAGATCGGCAGGGTCGTGCGCGGGCGCGCGGCCAATCCCAAGTGGATACGCGGTGTGATGCGGCACGGTTACAAGGGCGCGTTCGAGATGGTCGCGACGCTCGACTACCTGTTTGCCTTTTCGGCCACCACGACCGCGGTCGGCGATCATCATTTTGATCAGCTTTACGACGCTTACATCGATGACCGGGAGGTGCGGCACTTTCTGAAAGACGCGAACCCGGCCGGATATGGTGAGATGCTTGCCAGGTTCCAGGAGGCGATAGAACGTGGCCTCTGGACGCCGAGACGCAATTCGACCCATGCTGTACTGAACGATCTGAAGACGAGTTTTGAAGGGACACCCAAGCCGTGACTGCTGAAAGCGAAAAGCCCGAGCTGACAGAAGATGAACTGAACGCCCGTCACGCGGAAAAAATGCGCAAGAAAAAAGCCGCGCGCGACAAGATCATGGCGACCAAGACGATCGAAAAGGGGCTGCTGATCGTTCACACGGGCAAGGGAAAGGGCAAGTCGACCGCAGGTTTTGGCATGGTGTTCCGCTCGCTCGGCCACGGCCACAAGGTGGGGGTCGTTCAGTTCGTGAAGGGCCGGATCGAAACCGGCGAGCGCATGGCCCTGGAGCGGTTTTCGGATCTGGTGACGATCAAGCGCATGGGCGAGGGGTTCACCTGGGAGACGCAAGACAGGCAGCGGGACATCGATGCCGCGGAGCAGGCTTGGGAGGCGGCCAAGCAGATGATCACCTCCGGAGACTACCGGCTGATCCTGTGCGATGAACTCAACATCGTGTTGCGCTACGACTATATTGACATCGCCAAGGTGGTCGACTTTCTGAAGAACGAAAAGCCAGATGACGTTCATGTGGTCGTGACCGGCCGCAACGCAAAGGACGAGCTCATCGAGATCGCCGACCTCGTCACGGACATGACCCAGGTGAAGCACCCGTTCCGCTCCGGCGTGAAGCCGCAGGAAGGGATCGAGTTTTAACGTGGGATCCGTTAGTGGGCGACGCAGAGACGGAACTCAGGAAGGATTGGACGCACATGAGCAAGCTTTTCGACGACGGTCTGCGCTCCGCGTCTCCCCACCATGCGGAGCTGGTGCGTAAATACGAACTTTACCGCACCGTTGTGGAATTTCTGGCAGCGCTGACCTTCATTGCCGGAAGCGTCTTCTTCTTCTATCCAAAGCTTGTCTTCACCGGAACCTGGCTGTTTCTGATCGGGTCTTTTCTGTTCGCGGTGCGGCCGTCCATAAGGCTTCTGCTTGAATTGCGTCTCGCCAACCTGCCGGTTCCGGCAGAGTTCAGACCCTATGGCGCCGCGCCGGTCAAAGGCGACCCGAAATCATGACGTGCCCGGGTGCGCGCCGAAACACGCCCGCATTGATGATCCAGGGAACCGGTTCGAACGTGGGCAAAAGCCTCATCGTGGCCGGTTTGTGCCGGCTCTTCAGCAATCGGGGCCTTGCCGTTCGCCCTTTCAAACCGCAGAACATGTCGAACAATGCCGCAGTGACCGATGACGGCGGCGAAATCGGCCGGGCGCAGGCTTTGCAGGCGCTCGGTTGCCGGGCGGCCTCTTCGGTTCACATGAACCCGGTCCTTCTCAAGCCTGAAACCGATACGGGCGCGCAAGTCATTGTGCAGGGCAAACGCTTCGGTACGATGCGCGCCCGTGAGTATGGGAAACAGAAAACCTCGCTTTTACCAAAGGTTCTGGAGAGTTTTTCAACCATCTCATCAAAGGCGGATCTGGTTCTGGTCGAAGGTGCCGGCAGTCCGGCCGAAATCAACCTGAGAGCCGGCGACATTGCCAATATGGGGTTTGCGGAAGCAGCCGATCTGCCGGTGATCCTGTGCGCGGACATTGACCGGGGCGGTGTGATCGCCTCGGTGGTCGGAACCCATGCGGTCCTTGAACCCGAGGAGCAGGACAGGATCAAGGGGTTTTTCATCAACCGTTTCCGGGGCGACCCGAGCCTGTTCGACGACGGCATGCGCGAGATCGTGGACAGGACCGCATGGCGCGGACTTGGCGTCGTACCGTGGTTTGCCGATGCGGGGAAACTGCCGGCGGAAGACGCACTCGGGCTGGAAGACGGGTTCGGGCAAGGCAGCCTCAAGATCGTTGTGCCTGTGATCTCCCGGATCGCCAACTTCGACGATCTCGACCCGCTCAGGCTGGAACCCGGTGTCACGCTTGAGCTGGTTCAACCGGGCGCTCCTCTGCCGGGCGATGCCGATATCGTTCTTCTTCCAGGCTCCAAGTCGACGGTTGGGGACCTCGCGTTTTTTCGCAAGCAGGGCTGGGACATCGACCTTGCCGCACATCATCGGCGCGGGGGTCAGATCCTTGGAGTGTGTGGCGGCTATCAGATGCTCGGAAAGACAATTTCCGACCCGGACGGCATCGAAGGTACGCCTGGAATCGTGGATGGTCTCGGATTTCTGGATGTCGAGACCGTTCTCACGCCGGAAAAATCAACTGTCTACGCGGAAGGCACGCATGCGGGCAGCGGTGCAGGATTTGCCGGTTACGAGATCCATATCGGTCGAACAGTCGGTGCGGACTGCGACCGCCCGATGATGCGGCTGAAAGACGGCAGAGCCGAAGGGGCGGTATCGGCGGACGGGCTGGTTTGCGGAACCTACGTCCATGGCCTTTTTGCCAGCGACAGCTTCCGCGCTGCCTATCTGGCCTCGCTCGGTGTTTCGTCCGATCTGGCCTATGCGCGCAGCATCGACCGCATACTGGATGATCTGGCGGCGCATCTGGAAAGCGTGGTGGATGTCGAAGCAATGTACGAAATCGCGCGCCAACGCTCTGATTGAACCTGGAAACGGTTTGCCATGTTGCCATCCTTGTACGAGGTTCCCGTCCCCTGTTCGGGCCGATTGTTCATCATGCCCAAACCCTCAAGCGATTGGTTGCGCGACGACTTGGGTAAATTGCGGGAGTTCGGCGTAAGCAGGCTTGTTTCCATGTTGACGCTTGATGAGATCAACGAGCTTGGCCTGCAGGAAGAGCCCAAAGTCAGCCGGGAGCTTGGATTGGACTTCACCAACCTCGGTGTACCTGACCGCACGGTTCCCGAGGCAGGGAAGGTGTCAGAGCTTGTCGCGTCCATTCGAAAAGACCTTCGTCACGACCTGGGGGTCGCTATTCATTGCCGGGCAGGAATTGGACGCTCAGGTTTGACCGCGGCATGCGTCTTGGTCTCCGAGGGTATGGACGCTGACGAAGCGATGGATCTGGTCACTGAATCGCGCGGTGTAAAAACACCTGACACGCAAGAACAGGCTGAGTTTGTAAGGAATTTCAGATTTCGACGATGAGGTTCAGGCTAAGGCCGCAAGCAACAATACCAGCAGCGCCTGAACCCCGCATGCCCCGATCATGACGATGACCGCGCGGTCGATATCGTTCGCCGTCGCCTGTTTGCGTCCGGCTTCGTTCATGTAGGGATCGTCCACCGTATAACCGGGGTAGGCCCGGGGGCCGGCGAGCGCAATATCCAGTGCGCCCGCCATTGCAGCTTCCGGCCATCCGGCATTGGGCGACCTGTGTTTTTTCGCATCCCTGGCGATGCAGGTGAAGCTCCGCAGCGGAGACCCATGCGCGAGCGGCGCTGCGAGTGCAATGAAGAGACCCGACAGCCGGGAAGCGGGCAGGTTGATCAGATCATCGAACCGCGCCGAAGCCCAGCCGAAGTCCCGGTAGGTTTCGTTCTTGTGTCCGATCATGCTGTCAGCAGTGTTCACGGCCTTGTAGGCAAGCAGTCCCGGCAGGCCCAGAAGCGCGAACCAGAAGACGGGTGCGGCCACACCATCTGAGAAATTCTCCGCGCAGGATTCGATCGCCGCCCGGGAGACACCGGCCTCGTCGAGCTGGTTGGGATCACGGCCGACGATCATGGCAACGGCCTTGCGGCCCCCTTCCAGACCAGCGCTTTCAAGTCCGTCGCGAACGGCGGCTACGTGGCGGTAGAGGCTGTTCTGGGCGATGAAAACGGCGGCGATGATCACGATGAACACCGCGCCAAAGGGTATGCCGGCAAGGACAGCATGCAAGATTGCGCCCACACCCAATCCACCGAGAACGAGGACGCCAAGCAGCAGCATTCCACCGTTTTTTCTGTGCCCGGCACTGAATGAAGAGCGGTTCAGTTTCCTGTCAAAAAACGCGATTACTTTTCCGATCCAGACAACCGGGTGCGGCAGACGGCGCCAGAGCCAGTCCGGATCGCCGACAACCGCATCAAGCAGCAGCGCGGCGAGAAGCAACCACAAAGCGTTCTCGTAGATCAGCATGGAATTTTGCTAGAGCAATTCCCGGAAAAGGGGAACAGGCTTTTCCCTTCTGTCCCATGGACAAACGGACGTCAGATTTCGCTGCGCGCTTCCGCAAGAGCATCGGAGAGCCGCCGAAGGTTGTCCGCACCGCCGGGAAGACCGAAGCGGATCCAAGTCGGCGCATAGTCGAAAACCCGCGTCCAGATATGCCGCCGCGCCAACGCCTCGTGCAACGCGTGCGCCTTGCGAAGGCCCGCAAGGGCGAAGAGAGGCGTGCCGCCGAAGACGCTCAAGTGATGCTCCGACAGCGTGATCGTCAGATCCGCCATCTCGTCGGCGAGGCTGCGCACCATCTTTTCCTGCCAGTCGGCATCGCGAAGGGCCTGCGCCCCGATGTCGAGGGCTGGCCCGCTGACGCACCAGCTTTCCAGATGCGCGTTGAGACGCTCGGTGATGTCCTTGGGACCGGCCAGGAAACCGAGCCTCAGGCCGGCCAGACCGAAAAACTTGCCGAAGGATCTGAGCACGACGATGTTTTGCCCGCCCACATGCGGCAGGACGCTCGCCCCCGGCATGACATCCGCAAAGGCTTCGTCAAGAACGAGAAATCCGCCCCGTTCGGTCAGGATTTTTGCAATTTCGAGGAGGCTTTTCACGTCGATGAGCTGACCATCGGGGTTGTTCGGGTTGACCAGAACGACGATCCTGGCTTCTGCCGGCAGCGCATAAACGCTTGATAGCTCGACGGGATCCCTGCCGTCCCGTTGCCAGACCTCCTTGTGGCTCGAATAGGTTGGCGCGGCCAGGGCTGCCGGGCCTTCAGGCAAGAGCGACGGCAAAAGCGACAGCAGCAACTGGGTACCGGGCGCGGCCACCAGGCCAAGATGATCGGGAACCTGATAGGCCCGTCTTGCGGCGGAAAGCAGCTGTTCTTCGGCGACGCGGTTGGGCAACGCCGTCCAGGCATTGGCCGGAAGCACGTCAGGGAGCGGATAGCTGTACGGATTTATCCCGGTCGACAGATCGAGCCAGTCATCCGGCTTCCCGCCAAAACGCTCAACCGCAAGCGACAAGTCACCACCGTGTTTCACGAAACCATCCTTTGCGCTTCCGCCCGGCAAACCGAAATGCCGGGACGTCTAGTCTTTGATTTGCCGAGCA
The DNA here is from genome assembly GCA_039818365.1 of Pseudomonadota bacterium. Lineage (GTDB taxonomy): Bacteria > Pseudomonadota > Alphaproteobacteria > Rhizobiales > Stappiaceae > Roseibium. The sequence goes on along the minus strand of JBCBUA010000209.1, from coordinate 2,306 downwards.
TTATCCGATTTGAGCGGGCGGGGCAGCACGTGAAACGACACTTCCTTGTCAGAAACGCAAATTGACAGGAAAAATTCGGAAATTATAAGAACAAAATAGGAACATATGATGTGGGGTAAAACATGGCTGCAGAGCGGAGGTCCCGGGGACCGAAAGAGTTCGACAAGGATGTGTTGCTTGAAGCGCTTGGGGAGGCCAGGAAGTCACTGGTCGACGCGCAGCGCGCGATGAGACCGAAATCGGGTCTTTCCAGGTCCGCCGACGCAATCATTTCGGAAATTGACGAATTTGCCTTCGTGCTGACCGGGGAACGGAGCCACTTTCACGCACGCGCGCACGGGTCGCCGCCCAGATCCGAAAAATAGACCGCTAAGCAGGACAATCACAGGTCCGACAGTGTTTCGGCGACGAGGTGGTCGACAATCCTGTCCAGTTTGTCCGGGGCAATCAGGCCGTCATCGGGTATGTCTCCGGCGATCTGCAGCTGTTTGTCCGCCGACGTACCGTCCACAGCAATGGTCCGGATATGCTCAACTTCCGCCTCGCAGCCAAAGAAAATCGCGTCGGGCCTGACGAGCTCGATCAGTTCCTCGACAAGATCGACAAAGGGCGCGGTTTCGTTGCGGCCGAAGTCGATCAGGCTTGCGGCGGTGCCGTGCCGCTGCGCCTGCCAGCGGTTTTCGGCGAGCAGAAACCGGGAATAGGGGCGCCAGCTCTGGTTTGCGCGCCGGAGCCGGTAGAGCATCCTGCACAGGCACCTGTAGAGCGCTGCGATCGCTACCGCGTCATCCAGACGGGGGCAGACGTCGGTGACCCGCAGTTCCAGCGTCGGGAACCTGTCGGAAGGCCTGAGATCCCACCAGATCTTGGTCGCATCTTCCAGAACGCCAGCGCTGCTCAGAATGTTGACGATGTGGCGGTACTCGTGGTGGCTTTCGAAGCGCGGCGGCAGCCCCGTTCTCGGCATCTCGTTGAAAACGGCGAGCCGGTAGGATTTCAGGCCCGTGTTGCGACCGCGCCAGAATGGCGATGACGTGCTGAGCGCCAGAAGGTGCGGTAGAAAGTAAGCGAGCTGATTGAACAGGTCGACGCGCAGTTCTTCGTCTTCGATGCCCACGTGAACATGCATCCCGCAGATCAGCATTCTGCGGGCGACGACCTGCATCGTCCGGGCGATCTGGTTGTAACGTTCCTTGTCGGTATGCGGCTGGTCGGTCCACTCCGCAAAAGGATGCGTTGAGGCCGCGATCGGCGCAAAGTTGTGCGCGGCCGCTTCCTGCGCGACGGTTTTGCGGAAATAGGCCAGCTCCGCGCGCACTTCCGAAAAGGTCAGGCAGACCGGTGTTCCAACTTCAATCTGGCACTGCAGGAATTCCGGACTGACCCGTCCTTCAAGTGCGCTTTCGCAGGCCGAGAAGAGTTCCTTTGGCGGCGAACTCGCCAGCTTGCGGCTGGATTTGTCGACCAGCAGATATTCTTCTTCGACGCCGACGCTGAAACTGGGATCTTTCATCGGCTCAGCATCGTCGGATTTGAAGACACAAGTCAAGCGCAAGAAGAAGCACAAGCACTTGCTGTTGCTGGAACAATGCCTTTCGCCGATTACCAGATGTTCCCAGCGCCCGGCGTGTAGACCGAAGCGATCACCGTGTTCGTCTTGAGCACATCGCATTCAAGCATGCCCGAAAACCTGCCAAGGGGAACGTTCGCCTCGAACATGCTGGCACCAGCCATGATCTTGCTTCCGGCCGAAATTTCGACAGTGGCCATCCCCTGGATGAGCACACTGCCCTGTGAGCTTATGACCACGTCCTGGCCCTGGAAAGAGATGACATTCTCAAGTTCGGCAACCCGTGCTTCCAGGTCGTTTATCCGGTTGCGGAGCGTTTCGACGAGGGCTTCGATATCGGGACCTTGTGTCACCATTTGCGGAGATTTGGCAGGCCGTGGCGGTTGCACGCGTTTCATGCTTGATGTCTTGATCGCATGGGCCTGCTTTGCCGGCATGGAGGGATTTCCGACGGGTGGTTTCATGATGTCTTTCTCCGTGTGTCCAATCCGGAGAAAACGCTAACATGACGCTGCGGAAACAGATAGCGGCGTGTTGGCCGTCAGGGGCAACGACGTTCGTACATGGCTTAGGGAAGAGAATGGAGGCCCCGACCGGAATCGAACCGGTGTACACGGATTTGCAATCCGCTGCGTCACCACTCCGCCACAGGGCCTTTGTGCCGTCTTTTCAATGACTTAAGCGATTGCCTCAAGTGGTGTTAGGCAGTTTCGCGGCAGGTGTTAGGCAAATATCT
>JBCBUA010000208.1:0-10512 GCA_039818365.1 Pseudomonadota bacterium | reverse complement strand
CGCACCTTGCAAAGGCCCATTCGACGAGAGGCCTTCAATCAGCTCATAGATCTTCTGGATGATACCCGGAAGCAAATGAAAAAGATCCCTGCCGTTGAAGGACGCGCAAGGTACTTTCCGAAAGCTCAATATGATGGCGTGCCCGGGCGCACGCTGGAAGCCGTCGGCTTTCTGCGGCAACCGCCCTTTCGAGGATGCGGTGCGATCCAGAATAGCGCTGAAAACGAACTTGAAGAATCGGATGAAAGGCTCATAAGTGTTTACTACCATGTCCTTTATGTTTCCGGACTCTATGGCATGGAACATGAAGAATACGACTCGACCCGGTCGGCGATCGTCAACGAAACGCTGACCGAAATAGCCAACACGGACTTTTCCTGCATGTCGCTGCCGGAAAGGGAGTCGCAAATTTTCCGTGCGGAGGTTTTCCGTGCCTATGCTCTGGCCAGAGTTCAGGAAATCAAGCTGCGGAGGAATTTCGACGAGGCCTATGCTCAATGGGTGAAAGCAAAACTGGAAATCGCGGTCCAGGCTTTCAAGGTGGCGCGGAACATCATCCACGACCAGGCAAAAGACGATGAGAAACTACGGTCGTCGTCGAATGAATTGAAAGTCCGCCTGAGAGTGTCGCATTCCGAATGGTTGCTTCAGGATCTCAACGAGTGGATAGATCGCGTCGAACTGCTGCGGCCGCAAAATCAGTAGGTGGGTGCAAGTCAGCGCCCAAGAAAGACAGCTCACAAAAACAAAGGCCCGCATCAAGCGGGCCGATTGTTGCACTCATTGTTCCTGAATTCACGGGATCAGGAACGGTGCCTCAGCGAGAACCGCAGTTGCCAAACCCAACTGGATCATCAGCGATGTGATCAGAATTTTCACTTGTCTGCGCTCCTTTCCGGCGTTGTCAGTACCGCCTTATAACATATCAACATGAATGCTGCCTGAACAGTTTCACTGCAGAAACGGCGCGTTCGCGTCTCTATGCACACTTAGTATATAGCACATTGGGGCCGAATTTTAAAGATGTGGCGCTCATTTTAAGGATCAGGCGGTGCGCAGTACGCGCATTCGGCACATCTATTTGACTTCGATGGCGAGGGCGTGAACGCCGTTTTCGAACTCTTCGGACAATGCTTCGTTTATGGCCCTGTGCTGGGCAACACGGTTCATGCCCTCAAAGGAGCTCGCGGCAATTTGAACCCTGAAATGGGTTTCGCCGCCTTCGCGCCAGCCACCGTGGCCCCTGTGCTGTTCGGATTCGTCGATCACATTCAGGGTTTCCGGCGCAAAAGCCTCGGTCAGCTTGGCAGTGATCGTGTCTTTGGTGCTCATATCGCTCAACGTGTGGTCAGAGTTTCAAATGTCAAGTCTTTGCTGGGTCTGCGAGGCCTGATAGAGTTGCGGGCTGTCCAGGATCAGGACCCTAGCTTCGGCCCGTTCAAAGCGCTGGAAATTAACTTTGGACACCGGGGAAATGCAAGACCCGACGGGTTGCCCGCCAATAGATAGAGTTCGATATTCGACCGCATGAAACTTGACTCAAAACTTTTCGACAGCATCCGGGTGAAGCCTGACAAGGAGCGCGCGGCGGAAGACACGCATCCTGTGTGTGATCATCCCGGCTGCAAGCGGCCGGGCCAGCACCGGGCGCCGAAGGGACGTGACCGGGAAGGGGAGTATTTCAATTTCTGTGTCGATCACGTCAGAGAGTACAACAAATCCTACAACTACTTCGTCGGAATGGGCGACGAGGACGTCCGCTCCTACCAGAAAGATAGCCTGACCGGCCATCGGCCGACCTGGAAAATGGGCGTGAACAAGCAGGCCGCGGACGGTCCCGACGGCTACGATCCGCGCGCGCAAATGCGCGGCCGAGCCCGCCAGCGCGCCGAACAGGTGCGACAACCTCGCCAAAGAAAGCTACTAACGCTTGAAAAACGGTCCCTGGATGTGCTCAATCTGCCGTACACGGCCCGTGGCGCGGAAATAAAAGCGCGCTATAAGGAGCTTGTAAAATTGAATCATCCGGACGCAAATGGCGGCGACCGATCTTCCGAGGACCGACTGAGGGAGATCATTCAGGCCTACAACGTCCTGAAAAAGGCTGGTTTCCTTTAAGCCGGTAGCTCCCTGCCGGCTTTTCCCAATTGATCCTTCCCGGCAATCCGGGACTTCGGAGGACTGATGACTGAGACGACGACTGCGGCGATGGCAACGCCGGACACCGAGGTTTCTGTTGAAGAGGTATTCGGATTCAAATCCAGCCTCAAGGTGCCTGCATTCTCCACGCCGTCAGAACATGTGCCGGAGCGTGACGACGACTACCTGTTCGACCGTGCGACCACCCTTGCGATCCTGGCCGGATTTGCTCACAACCGCCGCGTCATGGTCACCGGCTATCACGGCACCGGCAAGTCGACTCATATCGAGCAGGTCGCGGCACGGCTGAACTGGCCGTGTATCCGCGTCAACCTGGACAGCCATATCTCGCGTATCGACCTTGTCGGCAAGGACGCGATCGTCATCAAGGAAGGCCAGCAGGTTACCGAATTCAAGGATGGCATCCTGCCCTGGGCCTATCAGCACAATGTTGCGCTCGTATTCGATGAATATGATGCCGGCCGGCCGGACGTGATGTTCGTGATCCAGCGCATCCTGGAATCGTCCGGGCGTCTGACTTTGCTCGACCAGAGCCGGGTTATCCGGCCGCATGCCGCCTTCCGGCTGTTTGCGACGGCGAACACGGTGGGTCTCGGTGACACCTCCGGGCTTTATCACGGCACGCAGCAGATCAACCAGGCCCAGATGGACCGCTGGTCGATCGTGACCACGCTGAACTACCTGCCCCATGACAATGAGGTCGATATCGTTCTGTCAAAAGCCAAGAATTTCCAGACCGAGGAAGGCCGTAACACGGTTTCCAAGATGGTGCGTCTGGCCGACATGACCCGGAATGCGTTCATCAATGGCGACCTGTCGACCGTCATGAGCCCGCGGACCGTGATCACGTGGGCCGAAAACGCGGAAATCTTCGGCGATGTCGGATTTGCCTTCCGTCTGACCTTCCTCAACAAGTGCGATGACATGGAACAGTCGCTTGTCGCGGAATTCTATCAGCGCTGCTTCGGCGAAGACCTGCCGGAATCTTCCGTCAACGTCGTGATGAGCTGAGGATCCGATGGCACCGCGTCCGGGGCACAATACCCTTCCAGGCAACAAGCCTGCACCGTCGACCGAGCCGTTCAAGCAGTCGGTCAGCGGCACGATGCGCGCAATCGCGGGCGAGGCGGAACTGGAAGTGCTGTTTTCCGGAGACAGGCCGGGCCTGAGCGGCATGACGGCCCGCCTGCCTGAACCGTCACGGAAGGTCAACGCTCACGATATCGCCGTCACACGCGGACTGTCGGATTCCATGGCGCTGCGCATTGCCTGCCACGACAAGTCGGTTCATTCCAAGAACCTGCCGCAGGGGTCGGAGGCAAGGGCCATATTCGAGGCGGTGGAACAGGCGCGATGCGAAGCCGTCGGCGCGCGGCGGATGCAGGGCGTTGCCGAAAACCTTGCCGTGATGCTGGACGACCGGTTCAGGAAGTCGGGCGCGCCGGATATTGCAAGCCGCGAGGAAGCGCCGCTCCAGGATGCGCTTTCCCTGATCGTGCGTGAACGCCTGACCGGAGAACTGCCGCCGGAAAGTGCCAAGAACCTCGTCGACATGTGGCGCGGCTGGGTCGAGGAGAAGGCCGGCTCGGAACTCGATCTGCTGCAGTCGGAAGTGGAGGACCAGAATTCCTTCGCGTCGCGTTTCCGCGATGTTCTCAAGTCACTCGACATGGGCGACGACCTCGGCGACCAGGATCAGGACACTGATCCGGAAGAGAACGAGGACCAGGGCAACAACGACGAAGCCGAAACCGGCGAAGACGAGAACGACAGCGGCGAGCAGGAAGCTTCGCCGCAGGAAATGGAACTGTCCGGCGAGGAACAGGATGCGGGCGATACCGAAGCCGCCGACATGGACATGGAAGACTTCGCCGAAGAGGACATGGCGCAGGATTCCGAAGAGCCCGGTGAAAGCGACCGGCAGGACACGCCCTTTTCCAACCGGCCGGAAACCGACTACCGCGTCTTCACGAACCAGTTCGACGAAACCGTCACTGCCGAAGAGCTTTGCGATACGGCCGAACTCGACCGTTTGCGCGGGTTCCTCGACAAGCAGCTGACACATTTGCAGGGTGCGGTCGCGCGGCTTGCCAACCGTCTGCAGCGCAAGCTCATGGCACAGCAGAACCGGGCCTGGGATTTCGACCTGGAAGAAGGCCTGCTTGATACCGCGAGGCTGACACGTGCGGTGACCGACCCGATGTCGCCGCTGGCGTTCAAGCAGGAGCGGGACACCAACTTCCGCGATACGGTCGTGACCCTGCTTCTCGACAATTCCGGCTCGATGCGCGGACGGCCGATCACGGTTGCGGCCACCTGTGCGGATATTCTTGCGCGGACGCTCGAACGGTGCGGGGTGAAGGTTGAAATCCTCGGCTTCACCACAAAGGCCTGGAAAGGCGGCCAATCGCGCGAAAGCTGGATCGGGGCAGGCAAGCCACCCACACCGGGCAGGCTCAACGATCTGCGGCATATCATCTACAAGTCTGCGGACGCTCCCTGGCGGCGCGCAAGGCGCAATCTCGGCCTGATGATGCGCGAGGGGCTGCTGAAGGAGAACATTGACGGCGAGGCACTTCTGTGGGCGCATGAGCGTCTGCTCGGGCGGCCCGAGCAACGCAGGATCCTGATGATGATTTCCGACGGGGCACCGGTTGACGATACCACCTTGTCGGTCAATCCCGGCAATTACCTTGAGCGCCACCTCAGATATGTGATCGAGGAAATTGAAACGCGTTCGCCGGTGGAGCTGATCGCCATCGGCATCGGTCACGATGTGACGCGCTACTACCGCCGGGCCGTGACCATCGTGGACGCGGAGGAACTGGCCGGCGCAATGACCGATCAGCTGGCGGACCTGTTCGACGACGAGGTTCAGCAAGCCCAACAGGGCAACGGCAGACGGCGCGGCGGGCGCCGCTAGGAACCGGATCAGGGGGCAGAGGCATTTGAGGCGTTCCGGTTCCAGTTTCGCGGGTTTCTTGTTTCTGGTTCTGACCGTTTCCCTGCCTGACGCGACTGCCGCGCGCGCGCAGGAGGTCTTGAGCGAAGGGCAGCCCGTCAACGCGCGCACGCGCGTGATCGAAACGTTTCACATCGGCCATGATGATCCGGTTTTCGGCAAACTCACGTTTCTTGGCGGACTTGAACTGCTTGCGTCCGACAGAAAGGTCGGCGGCCTGTCCGGGCTGGTTTCACTTGATGGCGGGAACGCGTTTCTTGCCGTTACGGACAATGGCCACTGGGTGCGGGCAACTGTCGAACAGGAAGACGACGGCAAGCCGCTCGATATCAAGGATGTGCGTTTTGCACCGCTCCTGGCTGCGGACGGGAAAACACTGCGCGCCCGCTGGGGCCACGATACCGAAGCCCTGGCACTGGCCCCGTCCGGCCTTTACGTGACGGCCGAATACCAAAACGCGATCTACCACTATCCCTGGCCGCTTGTGACCGGCAAGGAACGCATGATCGGAGAGCTCGATCTTCCGGACTCTGTAAAGTCCCTGCCGCGCAACGCCGGCCTTGAAGCCCTTGCGGCGGGCCCGGACGGAAGCCCGCTGGCGGGAAAACTGATCGCGGTCGCCGAATCCAGCAAAAGCGATGCGCATGATCTGTCAGGCTTCATCATCGGACCGGCTGGCGTCGACCGATTTTCCATCGAGCGCCAGGACCGGTTCGACGCAACCGATGCCGTGTTTCTTCCAGGCGGTGACTTCCTGCTCATGGAACGCCGGTTCAATCTGCGTGACCTGCTCGGGCTGAGATTGCGCCGGTTCGAGGCCGGGTCGATTGAACCGGGGGCCAAATTGGCGGGCGAGGTGATCCTGGAGGCCGGTTTCGAACATCAGATCGACAACATGGAAGCCCTGGCCGTTCATCAGAACACGGCCGGCGAAACCATCCTGACGCTGCTTTCCGATGACAACCGCTCGATACTGCAGCGAACCGTGTTCCTGCGGTTCCGCCTCACCGATTGAGTTTCCAGTCTCCAGGCTGACTGTCGGGACATCTCGTTTTTCTCATGCGCGGAAAATCGCTAATCCTCGCTTCGCCGGCCTGAATTCCGGTCGCCCGGATAGCGCGCCTTCAACGGAAATTCCGGCAACCAGTTTTCTCTGCGCTTCGTCCACAATTCATAGGTCGGCATGAACTGATCCGTGTCGTCGAGCGATCCAAGATTGATCTCGATTTCATCGGATGTGCGAGAAAACACGGAAGACCCGCAGAGAGGGCAAAAGTAGCGCCCCTGATAGCTGCGCGTTTCGCCTTCAATCACGACTGCGCTCTCAGGAAAAACAGCGGATGCATGAAAAAGAGCGCCGTGCTGCTTGCGGCAGTCCAGGCAGTGGCAGAGGCCGACACGATAGGGGTGTCCATGCGCGACAAACCGCACTTTCCCGCACAGGCAACCGCCAGACATTTCCATGTTTGAACTCCGTCATTCTGAAGGGTCAGATGGCGCGCTACAGGGTGCATAGCACACATGCTGCGAACCGGAGAACAGGCATTCAGGCGGGTGCACCTGATCCAAATTGGTCGGAAAAAGCTCTAGGCCGCAGTTCCGTTGGGAGCGGGCTGAAACACGTTCAGAATAATGCGGTAGGGCGCCAGCAGGGCCACAGCCACGAGCATCTTTACCAGAAAATCACCGACTGCCAGCGAGACCCACAGGGAGGTCTGGATGTCTCCGCCAATGCCCAGGAAGGGCACGGGGAAGGCCAGTGAGCCGTCTTCCATGCCGAACAGCGCATCAATGAAGGCGAAGCTGGCTGCGAAGGCGATGCCGAAGAACAGGATCGTGTCGATCATCGATCCGATCAGCGAAGAGGTCACCGGGGCTTTCCACCACGTCATCCGGCGCAGTTTGTCGAAAATGGTCACGTCCAGCAGCTGCGCGACCAGAAAAGCGGTGCCCGACGCGATCAGGATACGCGGTGTTGTGAAGGCCTCGTTGAACGCCCAGAAAATCATCGGGACGACAATGGCAAGCAGAAAGCCGGAAATGACAACCCTGCGCGCGGCGGAGGGCCCGAAGCGGCGGTTGGTCAGATCGGTCACGAGGAACGCGACCGGATAGGTGAAGGCACCCCATGTCAGCGTGTCGGCCAGATTGACGCCGCCGACGACATGCTCGACCGGAAACTGAACCAGGTAATTGGAGGCCGCAACGACAAGCGCCATCGCGAGGATCGCGATGGCGTGATGTCCCGCGGAGAAGCTCCGGGTATCCGTCATTTCATTTGCCCCGAAAGGGTTGGATCAGGCAGCCGCGGCTTCGGCCTGCTTGCGCTTGATGCTGACCTTGATCTTGCGGGCCGCATCGGACAGCTGGCTGTCGGAGGCCTTCAGGAGGTAGGCGTCCAGGCCGCCGCGATGCTCGACCGAGCGCAGGGCATGGGCGCTGACACGCAGCTTGAAGGTTTCGCCGAGCGTGTCGCTCAGAAGAGACACGTTGCACAGGTTCGGCAGGAACCGGCGGCGGGACTTGTTGTTTGCGTGCGAGACGTTGTTGCCCGTCATCACATCTTTGCCGGAGAGTTCGCAACGGCGTGCCATGATATCACCTTTTGTTTTCGTGGCTGGGCCGTTACATGGAACCCAGCAAGTCCAAACCGGAACCGGCGCGGACCTTAGGTCCGGCGACATCGTCTCCGGCATTTCTCGGAAAAAGTTGCCCCGCTATAATGGCAGCGCGCTTGAACGTCAAGACATGTCCTGCCCGCGGAGCCGATTCTGTGGTTTTATTCGCACAGCTGCACGGCGTTAACCACTGAGTTACCATAATTTAGAATGATTGATGCGGTTCTCAGGACGATTTTCATGCTAGTGTTGACCGTACGGAATATATTGGCACGGGGCGCAGATCGTTGCCAGAGGGGCAGCGTGGAGGTTTGTTGAAGTGTTTGGTCTGTCGTCACTCGGACGCCTCGTCGTCCTCCCATTGATAGCCGGCGCGCTGCTGGTGTCGCCTGCCCAGGCGAAAAAGAACAGCGTCGGCGGTGTCTATGCGATCTCGCTTGCCGGCTTCAAGATCGGGCGCGGAACGCTCTCACTCGTGATGCAGGGCAACGCGTATTCGGCCAAGGTCACGGTCGCGCCCGCCGGCATCGGGACGTTGTTTTCGACCGGAAAGGGCGGGGCAGAAGCGTCGGGCTGGCTGGTCGGCTCGAAGGTGGTGCCGTCCAAGTACCGCATGGCTTCGCAAGCGGCCAATCTCGATTTCTATGTCAATCTGAACCAGGGCTCGCGCAATATCCGGTCGATGGAGGTTGCGCCCCAGTTCAAGCCGAACAAGGAACGGATCAAGATCACCAACCGCCACAAGCGGAACGCGATCGATCCGCTCAGTGCCGCCCTGATGCCGGTCAAGCGGTCGAAGGACAGTTTCGGACCGAAGGCCTGCTCGCGCAAATTGCCGATTTTCGACGGATGGACCCGGTTCGACATCAAGCTGAGCTACGAAGGCACCCGGGAAGTTTCCGGCCGGGGCTACGACGGCACGGTGGTGGTGTGCAAGGCGAGATGGGTGCCGGTTGCCGGACACCGTCCGTCCAAGGAATCTGTAAAATACATGGCAAAGGCGAACATGGAGGTCTGGATCGCTCCCATGGGCAGGGACAATGTCCTGATCCCGTATCGTATCGCCATCGACACCAAGAACGGCCGGTTGCTGGTGGAAGCCACCAAGCTGACGATCGACGGAGCGGGCAACGATCAGGCCGCGCGGCGTTAGCGTCACCGGCCACATTTGCCACTCTCGACCGGGGCCGAGACTTGCGCCCCCTTGCGTCTCTTGATACAGCGCTCCACATTACGCCATCGGGGCGCGCAAGCACCTTACAGTCAGTTTTCCGGACCGGCCCGTCACATGCCGGCCTGCCGGGTTGTTTCGGGTAAACAAGTACATGCACAGCTATCTGGAGTTCGAAAAGCCCGTCGCGGATATTGAAGGCAAGATCCAGGAGCTGCGGGCCATCGCAGCCGAAGATGGTGAAGCCGTCAATGTCGATGGCGAGATCGAGCGGCTCAACGCAAAATCCGCGCAGACACTCCAGGATCTCTATTCCAAACTCACACCCTGGCAGAAGACGCTGGTCGCCCGGCATCCGGACCGTCCTCATGCGGTCGACTACGTGGCGGGTCTGGTGGAGGATTTCACGCCGCTCGCCGGCGACCGGAAATTTGCCGAAGACCATGCCCTGCTCGCCGGTATCGGCCGTTTCCGCGGCCAGTCGGTTGCCGTTCTCGCGCAGGAGAAGGGACACGACACCGACACGCGCCTGAAGCACAATTTCGGAATGGTGCGCCCTGAAGGCTACCGCAAGGCCGTGCGCATCATGGAGCTTGCCGAGCGCTTCGGCATTCCGCTGATCAGCTTCGTCGACACGTCCGGCGCGTATCCCGGGCGCGGTGCTGAAGAGCGCGGCCAGTCGGAAGCCATTGCGCGCTCGACGGATGTCGGTCTCGGACTTGGCGTGCCGTCCATTGCCGTGGTGATCGGTGAAGGCGGGTCAGGCGGCGCGATCGCGATTGCCACGGCGAACAAGGTGCTCATGATGGAGCACGCGATCTATTCCGTCATTTCTCCGGAAGGGGCCGCTTCCATTCTCTGGCGCGACAGCGCCAAGGCGCAGGATGCCGCGACCGCGCTCAAGATCACGGCGCAGGATCTGAAGCAGCTTGGTGTCATCGACGACATTATCGTTGAACCCGTCGGAGGCGCACACCGGGCGCGCGAAATCGTTATCGACAGCGCCGGGAAGTCCATCGAAGCTGCCCTGGAAGAGCTTTCGGGTCTCAGCCCCGAAGAAATCCGCAAGCAAAGGCGCGACAAATTCATCGCGATCGGACGCACCCTGACTTAGGGTGCGGCCTCATTATGGGTCCATCACCTAAGGTTAAATTCGCATCTTCACGAGAAAGTCAGCGACCGATTCCGCTCTGCAATTGAAAAAGCAGGCATTTTTGCCATTGTGTGGCCAGATTCAGCCTGCATTCAGGCATGGTTAGGGCATTCAAAGGGTCGATTGCCTCACTTTTTGTTTGTATCACCGGAATTTGCTTCGCAGGGGCAGGCGGGTTTCAGTAACTTATCGTCAACTAACATTCCCTAGCCTTGGCGCGGGGGCGAGACGCAGGAAGCCAGAAACGAGACTGCCGGATTTGAGATCCGCGTTTCCGGTTTCACTCAGTTCGGGATAGTAACATGGTCTTTGGGCGCCGATTGAAAACGCCAGCCACGCTGCACAAGCAGGTCACCGGGAAAGGTGCCGGCAAGGCGGCAAGGCTCGGATCGCTGGTGATTGCCGCCGGTGTCCTGGCTGCCTGTCAGGCCGACGAGTTCGGTGCCGG
>JBCBUA010000207.1:0-10512 GCA_039818365.1 Pseudomonadota bacterium | reverse complement strand
CAATCTGTTTTGACCGCCGACGCGAAAGCCGCTGTCACGGAAGGGACGCCCGACCGGTTTTCACTGGTGGAAGCAGACGGTGACATTCTGCGGGTCGACAGGCAGAACGGCACAATCTCGATCTGCCAGGAACAGAATGGGTCCTGGCGATGCAACCCCGTGCCGCTGGCCGAAGAGGCCTATCTTGCCGAAATCAACGAATTGGCTGCCGAGGTCGACCGGCTGACCGCGCGCCTTGAGGAACTCGATGAGAGCGGCGGAACGCCAAAATCGCCCGAACTGTCCCAGAGACCAACCAGGCCGGACAGCGGTGAGGGCTCCGGCTGGACCGAAGACGACGAAGAACTCGAGCGCGTTCTGACCTTTACCGAAAGCGCCATGCGCCGGTTTTTCGGCATGGTGCGCGACCTTCAGAAAGACTTTGAAGGCGAGGGCAACTAGCAAAAGCCGTTCTTTGGTTGCCGCAGACAAGTGACGACGCCCTTCACTGCCGTCTCTGACGGAAGGGCGTGTCAGGTCAGTCGATCAGCAGTTTGGAAATTGCGGCATGCGCGCTTTCGGGCAGCTCAACGGATTTGCGTGCCGACAGGTCCATCGGAAGAGCAACCACATCCAGCGTTGCGGCCAGGCGGGACGTTCTGCTCTCGAACAGGTGATGGCGCATGGAGAATGTGCGCGCGCCCACGCCTGTAAAGCCGGTTGCGACAACGACGGCATCCCCGGTCTTGAGCGGAGTTGACCAGGACAGCTTCATTTCGACGGCCACGCGGCCAAATCCGTTCTCGTCAAGATAGGCCTGGTTCATGGGGGTCCGTTGCCAGACATGCGCGACACCGTCGGTGCAGCAGGCGAGCGCATATTGATCATCGGCCTTGCCGTCCGGACCGACATCGCGCGGCATGACGGTTCCCCGGAAGCAGATCTCCGCTCCCTGGCCCAGAAGCGCCGGCAGGCTTGCACGGACAGCCGACGGGCCGGACTTGATGCCGCGCGGTGCGGCCTCGGCGATCATCGGGGTCTGGAAATCCTTGAACCTTTGCCGCAGGGACTTTGCCGAATTCGGGTTCGGCTCATATCCATCCAGCGCGGTTGCAGCAAGGACACCGGTCGCACCGTCACGCATTTCATGCACCACGGTCAGCATATGCGGGCCATCGAACGCAACGCTGGAATGAATGGTAATCAGATCGCCCGTTCTCAATTCCTTGTGGTAGCGAACGTGCCGGACGCGCCGTGCGCCCACGATTGTCTCGCTCAATCCGCTGATCAGGCGGAATTGGCGGTCAGCTTCTTCAAACCTGCTGAAATAGAACTGGACGTTCAGATGATCGTTTTCATCGCATTCCCAGCGATTAACAAATGAATAAAGGGTAGATTGAATTGTCATTCTAAAACTTCGTGCAAGTGTTTAAAAATTAGATATTCGGGGTTCACCGTAAGTTCCTTTGTTGCCCCCTTTCGAAAAATTATCAATAGAAATGTAGTCTGTGGAAAAAAATAATTCTAAACCGGGGAGTTATATTGTTTGGATTTAGTGCGATGCTGCGGATTTTGGTGCTTAAACCACTGGTTGTGCTTTTTCTAATGTATTTTTGAGGTGGATATACTATTGCTTGTGCCATGATTCGCTCAGAATTACTCTCCAGGGCAATCGTTGGCCCGTTTGGTGTTGAGCATGCTGGCCAAATCGATTGTTTGACTTGCACCTGACCGGTGTTGCAAACATACTTCAACTCGGCAGCTCTATCAGATCAGAAGCCAGACAACAGGCCTAGAAGCGCTCGGTAACCGCCTGAGCGCTCGGCAAGCCCGGGATCGGTACAGCTGCGAAAAGACCGTTGAGGGAGGAAAAACAACGTGTCGGCAACCTCTTATCGCTTCATCATCGCAGATGATCACCCCCTTTTTCGAGGCGCGCTGCGCCAGACCCTGGAAAAACAGTATCCGGAAGCCTCGATTGAAGAGGCCGGTGCACTTGAAGACGTGACGGCGCGCCTGGAGCAGGATGGAGATGCCGATCTCATTCTGCTTGATCTGACCATGCCGGGCATGCGCGGCTTTTCCGGCCTCATGTACCTGCGTGCGCAGTTTTCCGGTGTCCCGGTTGTGGTCGTGTCCGCGAATGAGGAGCCGCAGGCAATTCGGCGGGCCATTGAATTCGGTGCGTCGGGCTTCATTCCCAAGTCACACGGCATAGAAGTCATCCGGCAGGCGATATCGGATGTCATGTCCGGGAATGTCTGGACACCACCCGATGTCGACCTGAAGGCCGACGACGGCAGCGATGATCTGATCCAGCGCCTGTCGACATTGACCCCGCAACAGGTGCGCGTCCTGATGATGTTGTCGGAGGGGCTGCTGAACAAACAGATCGCCTATGAACTGTCCGTGTCCGAAGCGACGGTGAAGGCGCATGTCTCTGCGATCTTGCAGAAACTGGGTGTCGAAAGCCGGACCCAGGCCGTCATTGCGGCTTCCAAGATCGAGGCCGGGCAGTGGCAGCTCGGCGGGGAAGAGCAGGAAGCTGCGGGCGCTTGATGCGCTGATTGCGCTCCCGGATCAATTTGGGCGTCAGGCCCGGCATTCCCTGGCTTATTGCCCGGGACCTGCCCTTGTCCTGCGGCGTGCGCAAGTTCGTTAAGGTAAACGAGAGTTAGCGCTAAATTCTTTGAAAGACTCACCAATCTCCGAAAATTTCACTAGGTTCTTTACCGGAACTTCAGGGAATTAAGGCTAAATCTGCGTCACAGGGAGTGGTGCCAAACGCACGGCAACACGAAAGCGATGCGGAGACGAAATGCGGCCTGGCGCCCATTGGAAATTGGTCCTTAAGACGATATTGCTGGCGCTAGTATCACCTGGCTCAAGGGTGAAACACGCCGCAATGCGGCCCGATGGGCATATGGATGCCAGTCCGACGCGGGCGCTGCTGCTGGCATTCGGTCATCCGGTCGTGGAGCAGTATCTGGCCTGCCGGGTGCGCGCGGCTCAGATCGCGAGCATTGCACGCCTGACACCGCTGACCGTCTTTGCCAACATCGTCAATGTGGTCGTGGTCCTGCCGGTTCTCGCGCAGGCGCTGCCCTTTGCCTATGTGATCGCATGGGTCGTCGCGGCGATGAGCCTCATGGCGCTGACGACCATCAAATGGTTCCTGTCGTCGCGGTCGCCGATCGAGCTTGCATCGCACCGCGCCCTGAACGCCGCCGTCCGCCACGCGACGCTTTTGAGCCTGTTGTGGGCAGTGGTTCCCGTTGCGGCTTTCATGAGCGGGAACCTGAACGCGATCTGGATCGCGTCCTGTGTGACCACCGGCATGATTTGCGGCGGCGGATTTGCACTCGCGACCGTGCCGCAGGCAGCGTTCCGCTGGGTGGTGATCCTTTATGCCGCCACCGTCGTTGCGCTGGTGATCGATCAGAGCGTCATGATGTGGCCGCTTCTGTTCCTCCTGACGAGCTACACATTTGTCGTCATCGGAAGCACGACCGCGGCGGGATGGTTGTTCGCATCCCACTTCCTGGCCGAGGCGGAGCTTGAAAAGAACGGCGACCTGATCGCCCTGCTGCTGAACGAATTCGAAGAAACGTCAAGTGACTGGATCTGGGAAACGAGCAGCACCGGCAATTTCCGGAATGTATCCGACCGCTTTCTGCATGCCAGCGGCCGGACCCGGCCGGAACTTCATTCCATGCGCATGGTCGATCTGGCCTATTCGCTCGACAGCGCTGACGCGCGCAGCCAGGTTGGCGGTCTGGAAGAAGCCATCAGCCTTCAGAAGTCGTTTCGCGACACCGTGATCGGGCTGACCGTGAACGGTGAGGAGCGCTGGTGGTCGATTGCCGCGCGTCCGGTCTACGATGATCACGGCTCATTCACCGGATACCGTGGCGTCGCGTCCGACATCACCGAGGCCAGAAGAGCGGAAAGGCTGGTGACCCACCTTGCCGAGCATGATTCCCTCACCGGGATCGGCAATCGCAGCTGGTTCCTGAACCAGGCCGAGGACCTGCTTGCCGAGCAGGTCAAGACCGGACAGAACACACTGACCCTCTTCCTGATCGATCTCGACAATTTCAAGGTCGTCAACGACACCAGCGGACACCCGGCAGGTGATGAGTTGCTAAGACAGGTCGCCGACAGGTTCACAGCCATCAGCGAGGGCCGGACGTCGCTGGCGCGTTTTGGCGGCGACGAGTTCGCCGCGCTTGGACGGTTCGTCAGCGATCAGGCCGCAAGCGCCTTTGCCGAGGAACTTGTCAACGTCGCCCGAAAGCCGTTCAGGATCGGAAACCGGGACTTCGCAATTGGAGCGACGGTCGGTTTCACGCGACTGCGCGGGGCCGGCGACACGGTCGATGATCTCATGCGCAACGCCGACATTGCGCTTTACAAGGCCAAGGAAAGCGGCCGTGGCCGCGCTCTTGCCTTCGAAGCCGCCATGGAGAGGGAAGTCCGTGAACGGCGTGAGCTGGAAGCCGATTTGCGCGAGGCATTCGAATTCGGCAAGCTCAGCGTCGAGTTTCAGCCGATCGTCAACGCGCGCACGGGCAAGGTTGTGTCAAGCGAGGTGCTTGTCCGCTGGTTCCATCCGACCCGGGGCGAAGTCACGCCGGACACGTTCCTGCCGATTGCCGAGCATGCCGGGCTCATTCTGCCGCTTGGCAACTGGGTCCTGAGAAAGGCCTGCGCCGCGGCCGCGCAGTGCCCGGACCTTGAAAGCGTCGCGGTCAATCTGTCTGCGGTCCAGTTCATGGATCCCAATCTCGTGACGCAAATTACGAGCGTGTTGGACGAGACCGGTTTCCCGCCCGAAAGGCTGGTTCTGGAAATCACGGAATCAGTCTTCCTGCGCGATTCCGGTGCTGCGCCGGAAAAACTGAAGAAATTGCGCAATCTGGGCATCAAGATTTCGCTCGATGATTTCGGAACCGGGTACTCGTCCCTGTCCTATCTGCGCAAGTACAAGTTCGACAAGATCAAGATCGACAAGACCTTCGTCGACGAGATCGGAGAGCGCAGCGACGGGCTTGCCATCATTTCCGCTGTCATCGCACTGGCACACAATCTGGGGCTCGAAGTCACGGCCGAAGGCGTTGAACGGCGCTTTCAGGTTGATGCGCTGCGAACCCTTGGCTGCGATACCCTGCAGGGCTATTTCTTCGGTAAACCGAGCGCAAACCCGATGCATATCATTCAGGCCGCGTCCGAGGACTGGGACGGTCAGTCGGAAACGCCGGTCGCGGGCAGTGAAGACGATGAGCAGGTGACCCCCGCTGCATCCGCGAACTGAAGACCTATTCGGCGGCCTGACCGGCATGACATCGCGCCAATTGTGCCCGTAGCGCGGCCGGTTTGACCGGCTTGTTGAAGAACGCGATGTCCTTCTCCCCGGCTTCAGAGCGTACCGGCCGGCTGCGATCGGCCGTGATCAGGATCGCCGGAATGTGGCGGCCGAATTTCCAGCGCAATTTCACGATGGCTTCGATGCCTGTTCCATTGTCCAGATGGTAGTCCGCGAGAATGACGTCGGGCGTCAGGCCGGCCTTGTTGAGCTGTGCGGCCGCTTCGTGCTCGTTCCCGGCGGTGACGACCAGGCAATCCCAGCTGGACAGCAGATGACGCATGCCGCTCAGGATGTCGGGCTCGTTGTCGATGGCAACCACACACAATCCATCCAGGTTGCCGATCGCGGCCGGTGCCTGTTTTGCCGGCAACGTATCGGGAACCGCCGCGGCGCGCGGGAGTTCGACCGAAAAACACGACCCTTTTTCCAGGACCGATCTGAGCGCGACGGGGTGGTCCAGAACGTGGCTGATCCGCTCGACGATGGAGAGCCCCAGGCCGAGCCCCTTGGCAACACGCATGCCGTCGTCCAGCCTGTGGAATTCCTGGAAGATTGCCTTCTGTTTGCTCTCGGGTATCCCCATTCCGGTGTCGTGAATCTCGACAATCACGCGATTGCCGTGCCGGCGGCACCCGACCAGCACCCGGCCGTCCTGGGTGTATTTCAGCGCATTGGAAACAAGGTTCTGGAGCAAGCGGCGCAACAGTCTCCGGTCTGTCCGGACGGACATTGTTGTTGGCACGATCCGCAGCTCGAGGCCCTTTTCCTGTGCCACGGGCAGGAAATCCAGCGCAAGCCCGCGCAGGATTTCGTCCAGCCGGAACACCGTCGGTTCCGGCTTCAGCGCACCGGTGTCCAGCCGCGAAATGTCCAGAACGGCTCCCAGAATGTCTTCAACGGATTCCAGCGCCGATTCCACATTGCGCACGAGTTCGCCGTCTTCGCCCGCCTTCAGCTTCTCAACCAGCACGGACGCATAAAGGCGCGCCGCGTTGAGCGGCTGCAGAATGTCATGCCCGGCGGCGGCGAGAAACCGCGTCTTGCCGATATTCGCTTCTTCGGCAGCATGGGTCGCCTCCTGCAGGCGTTCATTCACGTGGGTGAGCTCTTCCGTCCTTTCCCTGACGCGCCGTTCAAGCGTCTCATTGGCACGTGCCAGGGCTTCTTCGGCCATCACCCGTTCGGTGATGTCGGTGTAGGTCGTAACGATGCCGCCGTCCGGCATCGGACTGATCCGGACTTCAAACACGGCCCCGCTCGATTCAAGACGCTCCTGAAACGTTTCCTGGACGACGACGAGTTTTTCGATGCGATCCGCGACGATGCTCTCGACCGGCCCGGGGCCATACTCGCCTCTTTGGGTGTTGAAGCGCAGGATGGCATCGAGCGTGGTTCCGACCTGCCCGTATTCGGCCGGAAGACCTAAAAGGTCCCGGAACTGGCGGTTCCAGCAGATCAGGCGCAGATCACGATCAAAGACGCCAATGCCCTGCCGCACCTGGTTGAGCGCCGTCTGCAGCAGGTCCCTGTTGTACTGAATGGCGATGGAGGCATCGTCCAGCAGCTTGACGGCCCCCTTGGTCGAGGGATCGTGCCGTTTGAGCATCAGCGTCAGAACGAGACGGGAGGAGGCCGCGCCGATGGCGCTTGCCAGCAGCTGCTCGGAGAACCGCAGCAGGTTGGCGTCGGCAAGCGTGTTCGGATCCAGCGGGATCCCTCTCTCGCTGGCGAAGCGATGAAAAGACCGCTCGGTCCGTTCCTCGCCGAGATAGCGCGCGACGGTCGATTGCAGGTCGGCCGCGGTGACCGATGTGCGCCAGTAGCGCAGGCTGGGTGACGGGGTCAGTTCGGCAGGAACGAAAACATTGGCCTGAAGGGTTTCGGCCGGAAGCGGCTTCCTGAAAAAGGAAACGCCCACGAACAGCAGGATGTTGACGCCAAGGCTCCAGAGCGTTCCGTGGATGAACGGGTCCAGTTGAAGACCGAAGAGCGATTGCGGGTTGAGAGCACTCAGCCCGAATGGACCTGTCTCGAGGAAGTCGGTCGACAGCAGTCCGGATTGGGCGAAGGTGGGCAAGAGCAGGGTGTATCCCCAAATGAGAAATCCGCTGCTGAGACCGGCGAGGGCACCGAGCGATGTCGCACGCCGCCAGAACAGGGCACCGATGAAGGCGGGGGCGAATTGCGCGATTGCCGCAAAAGACAGGAGGCCGATGGAGACGAGGGCAGCCGTGTCCCCGGCCGCCTTGTAGTAAGCGTAGGCAAGAAGAAGAATGCCGAAAATCGCGAGGCGCCGGATCGTCAGCAGCTGGCGGCTCATGTCGCGTCCGCCGGATTTCATCAGATCCGCTTCACCCTGCCTGCGCAGCAGAAGCGGCACCACAATGTCGTTGGAGATCATGATGGCGAGCGCGACGGTTGCCACGATGACCATCGCGGTGGCCGCAGACAGGCCGCCGATAAAGGCGAAGAGAGCGAGCCACTCCTGACCCGCGTCGATCGGCAGCGCCAGGACGTAGGTGTCTGGATTGACGTCCTGGCCGAAGCGCAACATGCCCGCAGCCGCGATCGGGATGACGAAGAGATTGATCAGAACCAGGTAGACCGGAAACATCCACGTCGCGCATTTAAGCTCCGAATCGGAGTTGTTTTCCGTGACCGTCACATGGAACTGGCGGGGCAGCATGAGGACAGCAAAACCCGAAAGGATCGACAGGATCAGCCAGTTTCCGACATTGATCGGCTGTTCGAACACGTCGGCGACTTCCGGGGCTTCGGAAATGGCGCGCACCAGGTCGAAGGGACCGTCGAACAGCCAGTAGGTCACCCAGAAACCGACGGCCAGGAACGCCAGCAGCTTGACGATCGCTTCGGTGGCGATGGCCAGCATCAGGCCTTCCTGGTGTTCCGTGGCGTCGATGTGCCGGGTGCCGAACGCCCAGCTGAAGATCGCCATGCCGAGCGCAATCAGCAGTGTGATGTCGTTGAAGAAGGGCGCAAAGCTGAAGCCGGGGGTGATGAGCGGACCGACCATGGTCGTCACCGAAAAGGAAACGGCCTTGAGCTGAAGCGCGATGTAGGGAATGACGCCGATCACCGCGATCAGCGTTGCAAGTGCGGCCACGGACTGGCTCTTGCCGTAGCGTGCTCCGATGAAGTCGGCGATCGAGGTGATGCTCTCGGTTTTCGAGATCTGGATGATCCGGCGCAGCAGCGGGTATCCGAGCGCGAAGACCAGCAGAGGTCCGATATAGATCGTCAGAAACTCCGCACCGTTGCGCGTCGCATTGCCGACGGAGCCAAAGAAGGTCCAGGAGGTGCAATAGACAGAAAGGGACAGGGCGTAAATGAACGGGCGCCCGCCTGCCCTTGACGGCGAGTTGCGCGTCATCCTGTCGCCAAAACTCGCGATGGCAAAGAGCAGCAGGATATAGGCCGTTGCGACCAGTATCACGATCCAACCGTGCAGCATGGTGCTGTTACCGTCCTCCCGAGCGGTTTGCAGACACGAGTTCTGCCACTTTTGCCAATCCGACCACAGTGCCGGACGCATGTCCATTCGCCATGCGAACTAGAATCTTGCGATTATGGACCGGTTTGCAACAGGTTGAAACCAATCAACTTTGGTGAAGTCTTGTTCACATCGTTTCATGCAAAAACGGCCTCTAGTCGCGCTATTGTGCACCGGAGCTGAACGGAAAGGGATTGACGGTGTCCGACTTGATGCAGCGCCTGAGCACGGGTGCGCGAAACACGCCCGAAAGCGGGATCATTGAAATCTTCAATGCCGCGGCCGGTCATGAGGCGCTGATCCCGCTCTGGGCGGGGGAAGGGGACTTGCCCACGCCCGATTTCATCAGCCGGGCCGTCAAGGCGTCCCTGGACAGGGGGGAAACCTTCTACACCTATCAGCGCGGTATTCCCGAACTGCGCGAGGCGCTGGCGGCTTATCATGCTGAGATCTACGGACGGCCGTTTTCCCCTGAGAGATTTTTCGTAACCGGATCCGGTATGCAGGCGATCCAGCTTGCCGTGCAGGCGATTGCCGATGCCGGACAGGAAATCATCGTGCCGTCTCCCTCCTGGCCCAATATCTCCGCATCTGTGGACATTCATGGTGCGAGGACAGTCTTTGTGCCCATGCGCGAAGCGGCCGGCGGCTGGGCCTTGCATATGGAAGACGTTGAGGCTGCGATCACGCCGCAAACGGTCGCGATATTCCTGAATTCGCCGAGCAATCCGACCGGGTGGGTCGCAGAGGAACATGTCTTGAAAGACTGTCTCGAGCTCGCCCGCAAGCACGGTCTGTGGATCATCGCCGATGAAATTTATGCGCTCTACTTCTTCGGCGGTCAGTCCAGATCCCCCTCCTTCTATGATATCGCAGAGGAAGAGGATCAGATTATTTTCGTGAACTCGTTTTCAAAGAACTGGGCCATGACGGGATGGCGGGTCGGCTGGATGTCCGCGCCGCCTGCAATCGGCCAAGTGATTGAAAATCTGGTGCAATACTCGACATCCGGTGTGCCCGCATTCTTGCAGCACGGGGCACTTGCAGCCCTGCGCGAGGGCCGGGAGTTCCTGGCCTCCCAGATCGCGCGCGCACGCGACGGGCGGAGCGTTGTCGTCGGCGGGCTGCAAAAAAGCGGGCGCATCAGCGTTGCCCCGCCCGAAGGTGCCTTCTACCTGTTTTTCTCCGTTGACGGTGTTGACGACACGCGCCGCTTCGCGCTCGACCTCGTGCGCCAGACAGGTGTCGGCCTTGCGCCGGGAACCGCGTTCGGTCCCGGTGGCGAGAAGTATCTGCGTCTGTGCTATGCCCGCAACCATGCGCATCTGGAAGAAGCCGTCCGGCGAATTAACGCTTGGCTTCCAGCGTTTTAGGAACACGACGGGTTGCTGGTCTACGTGAAACCCCTTAAACCTTGAATGGACGTGATTTCCATGTGGGTTGAGGGATGGCCGACGAGTTTCTAATTGATCGTGATGCGGAAACCGCCGCGGTGTCGGAAGCGCGGCTGTCGAGCGTGTTCGACACGGCGGTTGACGGGATCATCGTGATCAATGACCGGGGCCTCGTCCTTGCCTACAACAAGGCCTGTGAGCGCCTCTTCGGATATGAGGCCGCTGATCTTCTGGGGCGCAATGTCAACAAGATCATGCCG
>JBCBUA010000206.1:0-10562 GCA_039818365.1 Pseudomonadota bacterium | reverse complement strand
CAAAACGATCCAAACCAAATCGGCTTCTTTTATGGGTCCGTACCCTAAGCCCGGACTGGATAGGCGCCCTTGAGCGCTGCGAGGTGATCAACCGAGGCGGCGAGGACAAAGACCGCAAAGCCCTGGTGGACGAGCGCCATCGACAGAGGCACCTGCCAGATCAGGGTCAGGATGCCAAAGACAGCCTGCAGCACCACGAAACCACCCAGATGCGCACCGGCACGCCTCAGGGAACTGCGTCCACTCACCCGGAAAGTCGACCACATCAGAACCAAAGCCAGCGCGATCAGCAGGTAGGCCGTCATCCGATGCTGAAACTGAACGGTCAGCACATTTTCAAAGAAGTTCAGCCACACCGGCTGGAGCAGCAACAGGCCGTCAGGGATGAATTGACCATCCATCAGGGGCCAGGTGTTGAATGTCATCCCGGCATTCAGACCGGCCACGAGTCCCCCCAGGAACATCTGCACAAGCACCACGGCAAGGACGACGGTGCTCAGGCCGGTCAACCGGTCTTTTTCATCAGGCAAGGGATCTTCAAGCGGAGACAAACGCCGTGCAATCCAGAACAGGTAGGCGAAAATGATGAGTGCGAGCGTCAAGTGGGTCGCGAGACGGTACTGGCTGACATCGACCCGGTCGACCAGTCCGGACGCAACCATCCACCAGCCGACGAAGCCCTGAAGCCCGCCAAGGGCGAGCCCGAGCAAGAGACGCGGCTTGAGCCAGGGCTCGATGCGGCCGGCGACCCAGAACGCCACCATGGGAACAAAGAACGCAACGCCGATCACGCGGCCGAGCATCCTGTGGCCCCACTCCCACCAGAAGATGAACTTGAATTCCTCCAGGCTCATGCCCTTGTTGATGAGCTGGTATTCCGGAATCTGACGGTACTTCTCGAGCTCTTCCTCCCATTCCGCTTCGCTCAGCGGCGGGATGACGCCATGGATCGGTTTCCACTCGGTGATGGAAAGCCCGGATTCGGTCAGCCGGGTCGCGCCGCCGACCACAACCATTGCCAGGATGAGAAGACACACACAGTAGAGCCACCAGCGGATCATTGCCCGGCTGCGTCTGATCCGTTCCAGCTTTGCAGGCGGAATCTGAATGCTGGCTGCGCCCTCGCCGTTTGCAATCACGTTCATAAAACCGTCCCGGTTATTCCGTCACCGATTTGACCTTTGGTGTGCGGAGATATAGGTGCAATGGCATCACGGCAAGCGGACTGAGACATTTTGCGTCAATCGGTCTCGAATTCCGCGCCGGTCAATCGCTAAAACGGACACACCCGACGATGGTTCCCTCGTTTCGCAAATTTGTAGGCATGGTCTTTCTCGTCACCTTCGTGATCATCTACGCGTTCACGGCGATGGTGATCGGGGACATGACCCTGCAGCAGGCCTCAAACCTTGTCCGCTTTATCTATTTCGCGCTTGCCGGTCTCTTGTGGGTGATTCCGGCCGGAGCCATCATCTGGTGGATGGAAAGAAGCGGGAAAAACCGGACCTGACCCCAAATCCCGACGCGGCCCAGCGGGCTGCCCGATAGAGCGCGAACGGCGCCCCCGTCAGATACTGGTCGACAACAGCAGGGTCCTGAAACCGTCCGTTCAGCGAAACGCGGGGCAGCATCATGGGATCGCGCGCATTCACGGACTGCAAGACGCCCGGAAGCGTCGTGACAGAGGATGAAAATCCGATATCGCGCAGGATTTCAGCATCGCGCAGACTGACCGCGTGCGACTTTCCATAAGGGTAGGCAAAGTGCTTCGGCCGCCGGCCGAGCTCCCTTTCCAATATTTCGATACCCCGGGTGACATCGGCGCGGGCGGAAGAACTGTCCAGCCGGGCGAGCGCAAAGTGATCATGGGTATGTGCCCCGATCGTGACGAGCGGATCGCTCGCCAGTTCGCGCACCTCGTCCCAGGTCATCATTTGCTGATCCGCAAGGTCCACAAGGTTCAAGCCATACTTTTCGGCAAGCGCCCGGATGATCTTCCGCTGGTCGAACTCACCGATCTCGAGGGTCAAGTAGTCGACGATACGCTCGAAACAGGCATTCTTTTCAGCCGTTGTGCCGCATGGCAGACCACTTTCCTCGCCTGCCCGGGTGAACTCAACCGTCTCGTTTGCCGCAATGATCCGTTCCAGTGCCAGCCACCAGAGTTCGCTGGCTCGCTCGACAAGACCCGTTGCAACGAACACGGTAAACGGTGCCTGAAGGTCCTTTAAAACGGGATAAGCGACCTGGAGATTGTCCCGGTACCCGTCGTCGAAGGTCAGAACGGCATAGCGGTGATGGCCATAGCCCGACTTCAGAAGATCAACCGCCTCGTCCAGCGATATGATTTCATATCCGTTCGCCCGTATCCGTTCGACCGCAAGGCGTAGAAATTCGGGCGTGATTTCCAGATGCGAGTTGGGCTGAAACGCGTCGTCACGGGCCGGACGGACATGATGCATCATGAAGACGGCTCCGCAGCCTTGCGTCAACGGAGCCATTGCACGACCGAGACCCGATCCCTTCAGGACCCGGAATGCGCGTGTAACAGCTTTTTGACGAATACCCATTTGGCGGCAGTGCCCATTCATGAATTAAGCGCCATTAAGGCACGTATTCTTTAACAATTGTTGTTAAGTCTACCGAGCCTGAGATTGCCGGACCAGCGCGGCCCAGCGCTTTCGTCAATGATCGTTTACAATGGATTACCTCTATGCCAGCAGCAGATGCGCGCAGTTTGAACTCTGGGGCTGACGACGAATTCAAACAGGAATCGCCGCGCCTGCAGATTGCGCTATCAGACGACATTCACGCGGCCGCTGCGGACTGGAAACAGCTCGCTGCCATGGGCTTCGGCAATCCTTATCAGTCTCCGTTCTGGCTTGCCGCATGGAGCGAAACGATCGGACATGATCTCGGTGTTGTCCCTGCGATCGTGACCGTCCGGCTTGGCGAAAATCCCGTTCTTGTCCTTCCCCTGGGGCTTCAGACCTCGGCTGGCACCAGAACACTGTCATTCCTCGGGCATCAGAACGGCAATCAGAACACGGCGATCTGGGATCCCGATTTTTACAAGAGCGTGACCGCGGCCGAGGTTCATGAGCTTCTGACAAGGGTCTGCGAAGAGATGCAGGCTGACCTGCTGCTGCTGCAAAACATTCCCGAGAACTGGAACGGCCGCGCGCATCCGCTTGTGCTTGACGGGGCGACCGCCAGTCCGAGCCCGATCTTCACGCGCCGGCTTCCGGATGATTTCGATGCGCTTTTCCGCGAGACGCACAGCAAATCATCCCGCAAGAACCTGCTCCGCAAACAAAGACATCTGCAGTCGGTCGACGGTTACCGGGTGATCAGGGTGGAAACCGAGACTGACCTTCGCAACGGATATGACGCGTTCCTGGAACAACGGGCAAGACGCGCACAGGAAGCCGGCATTCCGAATGTCTTCTCGGACGGCCCGGCAAAGCGCTTCCTGGAAATACTCCTTGGACTGAACGGCCCGGCGCGCGCACCGCGCAACCTGGATCTCTGGATCCTGGAGGCAGACGGCAAAATCCGG
Organism: Pseudomonadota bacterium; assembly: GCA_039818365.1. GTDB lineage: Bacteria > Pseudomonadota > Alphaproteobacteria > Rhizobiales > Stappiaceae > Roseibium. The sequence goes on along the minus strand of JBCBUA010000206.1, from coordinate 7,003 downwards.
GCAACCTACCTGTGCGTTCAAGGCGGCGATACGATCCACGCCTACAGCAACAGCGTCGCTCATGACGACCTGTTGCCCAACAGCCCCGGCCTGGTTCTGATAAAGGAAATCATCGAGCGTGCCTGTTCGGATCCGCAGACGATGGAACTCGACCTCGGGCTGGGGGAAGAACGGTACAAGACTTCCTGGGCCGAACCGGTTCCGCTCATGGACAGCCGCATGGCCGTTTCGCTGAAAGGCAACATTAAAAAGAGCCTGGAAGCTCTTCGGCTGCAGGCGAAATCCGCTGTTCGGAACTCGGATGTCCTTTGGCCGCTGGTGCGGCAGATGCGCCGCTGGAAATCGACCCAGGGCGGTTCGTGAAATCCCGATCCCGGCCTGCTCGTCTTCCGTAGCACGACGACTTCGAGCAGCACGGCGATCCGGGCGCGTGCAACACGAAGATCAGTTATTACGCTTGAAGAAACGTTCCGGTGCGGACAGTGCGAAACCGGATTCCGTGCCGCCTATGCCGCGTGCCCGTCACCGTTCCGGCGGGGATCCGGGGTCATATCACCGGCGATCAACACTTCCACCCTCGCCCCGGTATTGTGCGCCAGGAGGTTGGCCGCACTTTGCAGCTCGTGGCCATGATCGGGAGCGCTCGCGGCAATGAAGACGCGGTCGGCGAAGCTCAGCATTCGCGCGCTTGCGAGCGACCCGTCGATCGCGCCGAGGTCGACAACAACGACTTCATAGGTGGACTTGATCGCCTCGAGGGCGAGCCGGAAGCGATCGGACCTGACCATGTCGTCGGTGATGGCAAAGCGGCCGGACTCGATAATATGCGCTTTCGACACAGCGTCCCGGTAAACCACCTTGGCAAAGGGCATCCGGCCGGACACAACGTCCGAGAACCCTTCCGCCGCACGGTTGTCCGCCTGATCGGGGAAGACCTCAACAACCAGGGAAGACGCGCCGTTTCCAGCCGCCTTGCGCACGAGGTCGAAGGCCAGGTCATGGGACAGGCTTTCATCGTCGACGCTCAAAACGACTATGCGTCCGGTCACATCAATATCCTTGGAGAAAGCTGCCTTGGGCTGTTTCTTCCACGGAATTCCCGGTGTCTTGTCCGCCAGAGGTTCGAGCGCGGTTTCCTTGTCGATCGGCGGTCTCGTCTCCTCCTCCGTCGACGGCTCAGCGCCATCGCCGCCCAGATTGTCCAGCCAGTCCGGTGACACGTCCTGATCGTAATCACTCCTGGCATCGACGGGGGTGCCCTTATGGCGCGTGCGTGTTCGCAGGGGCGAAGGCGGAACATCAGCGAGTTCAACGACACTGTCCGATCCGGCCGCCTGTTCCCGCAACTCCCCGCGCCGCAGGTCAGGTGATAGGCCGTAACTCGCCGAGGATACGCCATATCCGGGCGACCATCCCAGAGGGTCGCGCGCGGACAGGTTCGCGCTCATGAATTGCCCGCCTGACGCAGGCTCCATGGACGGAGCGCGCGGGTCCGGTTGAGCGCGCATTTGCGGCGACGCTGTGGCGCCGGTAGCAGGATTGACCCTGTAGAGCGCGTCGCCCGAAAGAAAGGCACGCATCAGCACAAGCGCACAGCCAAGGATGAAGGTGACCAGTGCGGCGATGATGGTGCTCGGGATTATCTTTGGAGCGTAAGGCTCGACGGGGACGCTTGCGCGCGAAATGATGCGTGCGTCTGCGGGCAGCACCTGCGCCCGCAGCCGGGAATCCGCCTCCTGGAAACTGAGCATCAGCTGGTCGAGCTGGGCTGCCTTGGCGTTTGCCTCCCGTTCCAGTTCGCTCAGGCGCGCCTGGTCGGCATTTGTCCGGGCCGCAGCCGTCTTCAGTTCCTCAAGGCGCGCTTCGAGCGCAAGCGCCTGCTGATTGGCCACTTTCGCGTCGTTCTCCAGACCCTGCAGGATCTTGCCGGCTTCAGAGCGGATTTGCCGGTCGTAATCGGCAAGTTGCGATTCGAGCGACCGAAGCTGTGGATGGTTTGGCAGGAGCGTGATCGACAGTTCGGCAATGTTCGACTGTATCTCGACCTGGCGTTCGCGCAGCCGCTGGATCAAGGTCGAATTGAGAACATCGCTCGCCGTTTCAAGCGATCCGCCGGAATTGAGCAATTCCCTGAGCAGGTCCGCTTTTGCCTGCGCCTCCGCCTTTGCCGCCTGCGCCGCGGAATAGTCGCTGCTGGTTTCGGCAAGCTGCTGCTGGCTCAATGGAATGTTGTCGGCCCCGATCAGAAGATCCGCCCGCGCCCTGAAATCCGCGACAGCCTGGCGCGCGGCCTGAACCTCCTTGCGCAATTCAAGGATCTGCGGTTCGAGCGCGGCCGACGCCAGTTCCGTGGTCTCCCGCTTGGCACTTGACTGCAAGGAGAGGTATTCATCCACAATGGTGTTGGCGACCTTTGCCGCAAGAACGGGATTCTCAGCGGAATAGTCTACCGCGATCACCCTCGATCCTTCGAGCTGGTAGATATCGAGGTTCTCGTAGAAATGCTTGAGAACCCGCTCCTCCGCACTGTTGCCCGCCGTGTCGCTTTTCAAACCGATCGCGGTCAGCAGATCGCCGATCAAAGACCCGTCACCCCTGGCATCAAATTCTGGAATTGCCGAAAGGTTCAGCTTGGTTGCCACCCTGCGGGCAAGGTCCGCGGACATGAGCAATTGCACCTGGCTGGCGACGCCTTCCGCGTCCAGCAGCGCCCTTTCCTCTTCAATGCCGCGCGAGGCCCCGGGAAACTTGTTGTCGGTGCTCTCGATCAGAACACGCGCTTCGCTCTTGTATTTGGGGGCGACAAACTGCAATCCGACAAACACTGCGGCAGCGACGAGAAGCGTCAGCGGCAAAAGCCAGCCCAGGGAACGGCCGATCGCGCGCAGCAATCCACCAAGATCAAGCGCCATATCGTCGTCGGGATGTGTCTGCCGATCAGCATTCATTGCGTTTTGTCTCCACATTCCGGCAAACTATCGCGAATTAGGGTAAGCGATCGGTTAAGCTTTCCGCAATTGCATGTTTGGAGCCGTTAATCTTTGCTCCGGCCTCGGTTGTTTTGACAGGCCCCGTCAAAAACCCTCTTCACGCTCAATTAACCATAACACGCGATGCTGTCCTGGAATTGTAGGAGAGTCGCCTGATGCGAACGAGAGCGCTTGTTGTTCTGGCCTTGTGCCTGGGCCTTGCCGCGTGCAGTGGATACAGACAGCCGCCAACAGCGTTTCATGAAACGCTGACACAGCCCTATCGACTGGATTCCAGCGATCGGCTGCGCATCATCGTGTTTGGACAAGACGACCTCTCAAACACTTATGTTGTTGATCAAGCTGGTTATATTTCCTTTCCACTTGTCGGCAGCGTCGCAGCCAGAGGAAAAACCCAGCAGGGTCTGGCATCAGAGATTGCCGCCAAATTGCGGCAGGGATATATCCGCAATCCCGATGTCTCCGTTGAAGTCGATACCTACCGGCCGATCTTCGTCATGGGTGAAGTGCAAGATGCAGGCCAGTACAACTATGTCGCCGGCATGACCGTGCAGAACGCGATCGCCACAGCGGGCGGTTTCAGTTCAAGGGCGCAGCAAACCAATGTCGATATCACCAGGCAGATTAATGGTGAAATTCTAAACGGCCGTGTTCCCATTTCGGACCCGATCCGTCCCGGAGACACGATTTACGTTCGGGAACGCTATTTCTAAAGCGCCCGCCATTAACTGTGGACTCACCTCCGTTTGATACGGTGCAGCCTCAATGCCTCACGGGTTCAAAAAGAAACCCGGGGGTAAGAACAGGGAAACTGCACCATGACAACGACCCCAATGCGGATCGTGCATTGTGTCCGTTCGCCTATTGGCGGGATTTTCCGTCACATACGCGATTTGGCGACCGCGCAGTCGGAAGCCGGGCATGATGTCGGCGTAATTTGTGACAGCAGTACGGGCAGCGTATTCGACAACAAGCTGATGGACGAGATCAGGCCAAGGCTGTCGCTCGGCCTGGCACGCTTTCCAATGCAACGGCAGCTCACGTTTCAGGACATGTCAGCGACATTGTCGCTTTATCGCCATGTCCGCGATCTTCGTCCGGACGTGCTGCACGGGCACGGGGCGAAAGGCGGTGCTTATGCGCGGTTGATCGGAACGGTGTTGCGGCTGCGCGGCAACAAGGTTGCCCGCGTCTACTGCCCGCACGGCGGCAGCCTGCACTACGACCCGAACCGGTTCGAAGGCCGTGTCTATCACAGTCTTGAACATCTTCTGGGCCGCCTGACCGATGGCATTGTGTTCGTGTCGGATTACGAAGCGGCGGCCTATGAGAGCAAGGTCGGCCTTCCGAAAGCCAGAACACGCATGGTTTACAATGGCCTGACGCCGGCCGAATTCACGCCGGTCCAGACCGGAGAAAATGCAGGCGACTTCCTCTATATCGGGATGCTGCGTGATCTCAAGGGCCCGGATCTGTTCATTGAGGCCCTTTACAACATCCGCCTGAAAACCGGCACCGCACCGAGCGCGCACATTGTTGGCGAAGGGCCCGATGAGGCGCGCTACCGCAAGCTGGTATCGTCCCTCGGGCTGGAAAAGTCGATCACGTTCCACGGCGCCCTTTCCGCTCCGGAGGCCTTCCGACTGGCACATACGGTGGTGGTGCCCTCGCGCGCGGAGGCGATGCCCTACATCATTCTGGAAGCCGTTGCCGCGGAGCGTCCGTTGATCGCAACGCGTGTCGGCGGGATCCCGGAGGTTTTCGGGAAATACGCCGACCGTCTGATTGAACCGGGCCATATCGGCAAGCTTACGGTCGCGATGGAAAACGCATTGTCGGAACCGGAGCGCATGGCCGCCGACGCCAGGGAGCTGCGCAACTGTCTCGCCGAGACATTCTCCGTGGAGCTCATGAGCGACCGGATCACCACGCTTTATCAGGAACTCAAAGGGCTCAAACCGCAGGAGGTTTCCGTTTCCGGTGCGAAGGAAACCGTCACCGCGCGCGCAAGGCCTCAATCCGTCTACGCCAGATCGAGCAACCGATAATGAACAATCCAGCCCTTAAGCCCTCCGAGGTTGCCCAAGAGGAACCGGTCGTCACCGCCGGTATCGATCTGAGGCAAAATCTGGAAAAGCAGTTCAGGCACAGCGTCAACGACGCGATTGGACCTCAGAACTTTCACGCGTTGCCGTCGGCTGAAAACGGTCTTTCCGTCGCTGCGTTGCAGCTTGCCCAAAGTCTTGGCGGGAAAGGCGTGTCCGTTCCCGTCCTGACCGGTCTCGTGCGGCTGTCCGACGTCCTTCTGATCGTTCTGGGTGCAGGTGCGGCTGCCGTTACCGGCGGTGGTGCGCTCGAGGCCGGCTGGTCCGCGCTCTTTGCGACCCTTGCCGCCGTCCTGTTCACGCTCGCCTTTTTCCAGGCCGCCGACGTCTATCAGGTTTCGGTGATGCGGCAGGGGCTTTCGCAGCTTGGACGCGTCGCGGCCGGGTGGACACTGGTCTTCGCCATGTTTGCGCTGCTGCGCTCAACCACCGGAATAGGGTCCGGACTGCCGGATCCGTGGATCGGAGCGTGGTTCGCCCTGGGACTGACCGGATTGTGCCTGTCGCGGCTTGTCGTCTATTCGCTGGTGCGTCACTGGATGAGCAGCGGCCGGCTGGAACGGCGCGCCATTATCGTGGGCGGCGGGACGGCTGCGGCGGAACTGATCCACGATATCGAGGCCCAGCCCGACAACGACATCCGCATCTGCGGAATATTCGATGACCGGGCCAATGACCGGTCCCCCCCGGTCGTCGCCGGATATCCGAAACTCGGAAACATCAGCGACCTTGTCGAGTTTGCGCGTCTTGCGCGGATCGACATGCTGATTGTGTGCATCCCCTTGCGCGCCGAAAAACGGGTGCTGCAGCTTCTGAAGAAGCTCTGGATCCTGCCCGTCGACATCCGCCTGTCGGCCCATACCGACAAGGTCCGCTTCCGCAACAGGGGCACCTCGTTCATCGGCACGGTTCCCTTTGTCGACGTGGTTGAAAAACCGATTGCCAACTGGGACATGGTCGGCAAGCGCATCTTCGATCTCGTCTTCGCCTCCATGGCGATCGTCGCGCTGTTTCCGCTCATGGTCGCCGCAGCCATCGCTATCCGTCTCGACAGCAAGGGCCCGGTCCTGTTCCGGCAGAAACGCTATGGTTTCAACAACGAGATCATCGAGGTTCTGAAGTTCCGGTCGATGTATACCGAGATGTCGGATCCCGATGCCAAGCAGGTCGTGACCAAGGGAGACCCGCGTGTGACCCGCGTCGGCCGTTTCATCCGCAAGACGTCGATCGACGAGCTGCCGCAGCTCTTCAATGTCCTGGCCGGAACGCTGTCGCTTGTCGGCCCGAGACCGCACGCCGTCAACGCGCATACCAATAACACCACCTGGGACGACGTCGTCGATGGCTATTTCGCGCGCCACAAGGTCAAGCCGGGTGTGACCGGCTGGGCGCAGATCAACGGGTGGCGCGGTGAAGTCGACACGCAGGAAAAGATCGAGAAGCGGGTCGAGTGCGATGTCTACTATATCGAGAACTGGTCGATCCTGTTCGACCTGAAGATCCTCCTGTTGACGCCGTTCCGGCTGCTCAATACGGAGAACGCCTATTGAGCGTAGCGGCCGGATATCCTGGCGTCCATGCGCCGATTGGCCTGCCTGTCAGAAGCGTCGGCAATGGCGCGCTCTGGCTGGCCGCGTTCCTGTCCGGCTTCGTGATCGAGGAACCTGCGCCCTACGAACTCTACATGGCACTGCTCACGGTGGTCTGGCTCGCCTGCGGGCTGAAGCTGCGCCGGGAGTTCGGACCGCTGATCATCTGCCTGATGCTCTACATCACGGGCGGGATCGCCTCGATCCCGATCGCGAATGATTTCGGTGATGCGTCCATGTATATGGCCGTTTCCGGCTTTCTGGCGATCACCGCCATCTTCTATGCCGCGATCCTGGCCGAGAAACCGGAACGGTTCCG